>JBQCGJ010000290.1:0-10698 GCA_051955775.1 Gaiellales bacterium
GGCCCAGGTTTGTGGGGGCCAGGCCCAGGTTTGTGGGGGCCTGGCCCCGGTTTGTGGGGGCCTGGCCCCGGTTTGTGGGGGCCCGGCCCGCCACTCGGTGCCTGGCACGTGGTTTCAGCGCGCCCCAACCGGTACCGGGTACCGGGTCGGGGGCTTCACAATTCGGCTCTCGCTCTCGTGTCTGGCACCCGTCACAGGTGTCGACGGTGCCTGACAGGTGGTTTCAGAGCGCCCCAGTCGGTACCGGGTACGGGGCCGGCGCGCGGACACCCCCGCGCGGATGACCCGGCCGGCGACGACCACGGCGCCGACTGCTGATCAGCGGGTCAGGCGGACGTCTGGCTGAGCTCGCGCAGGTTCCGCGAGAAGGTGGCGTTCTCGCGGTAGTCGATGGGGATCTCGACCACCGACGGGACGTCGAGCTCCAATGCCCGCTGTAGCGTGGGCGCCACCTCGTCCGCCGAGCCGACACGCATGCCGGCGATGCCGAACGACTCCGCCAGCGCCACCAGGTCGGGGTTGGTGAACTTGGTACCCGCCAGGCGCCCGAACTTCCGCTGCTGGTGCAGCTCGATGACGCCGTACGCCGAGTCGGTCCACACGATGTTCACGGTCGGCAGCCCGAGCCGCCTGGCGGTCTCCAGCTCCTGGCAGTTCATCAGGAACCCGCCGTCGCCGGAGATGGTGACCACCCGCCGGTCCCTGGGCAGCACCATCCGGGCGGCCACCGCCGCCGGCACCGCGAACCCCATGGCGGCGGCGCCGTTTGAGATCAGCACCGTGTTCGGCTCGTGGGTCGGCCACAGCCGGGAGATCCACAGCTTGTGCGCGCCCACGTCCGAGATCAGGAGGTCGTGCGGGCCCATCAGCTCGCGCAGGTCGCGCAGCACCCGCTGCGGCTTCACCGGGAAGCCGTCGTCGGCGCCGGCGGCCAGGGCGCCGCGCAGCAGCTCGCCGTACTCGGGCGCGCTGAACCGGGCCGGCGGCTTGTCCGACACCAGGTTGCCCAGGTGGGTCAGGATGTGGGCCAGGTCGCCGGTCAGCTCGACGTCCGGCACGTAGTGCTCGTCCACCTCCGCCGACACGGTGTCGACGCAGATCACGCGGCGGTCGCCGCGCGGGTTCCAGGCCTCGGGCGACCATTCGACCAGGTCGTAGCCGACGCACAGCACGAGGTCTGCCTGGCCCATGAAGCCGCGCGGGTAGTCCTGCGCCCGCAGCCCCGCGGTGAACAGGGCGTGATCGGAATCGGAGTCGACGACGCCCTTGCCCATGAACGTGGTGATCACCCGCATCCCGGTCTGGGCGCAGAACCGGCGCAGCGCGGGGGAGGCGTTCTGGCGCACCACGCCGTTCCCGGCCAGGATCACGGGCCGTTCGGCCGACTGCAGCAGCGCCGCCGCCCGGTGCAGCTCGCCGGCCACCGGCTCGACCATGGCCGCCGGCCGGTGCGGCACCGGGGCGCCGCCCACATCGGGCGTCTCCATCACGTCGGCGGGCAGCTCCAGGTGCGTGGCGCCGGGCTTCTCGCGCTCCGCCACGGCGAACGCCTTGCGCACCGCCTCCGGGATGATGTCGGCGCCGTGGACGCGCGCGTTCCACTTGGTGACGGGCTTCATCATGCGCACCACGTCGATGTACTGGTGGCTCTCCTTGTGCATCTCCGACAGCCCCGTCTGGCCCGTCAGCGCGACCAGCGGCGCGCGGTCGAGGAAGGCGTCGGCCATCCCGGTGACCAGGTTGGTGGCGCCCGGCCCCAGCGTGCCCAGGCAGACCCCGGCGTGCCCGGTCAGACGGCCGTAGGCGTCGGCCATGAAGGCGGCGCCCTGCTCGTGGCGGACGGGGATGAACTCGATGCTCGACGAGTGGTCGAGCGCCTCGTTCAGGTCGAGCGTCTCCTCGCCGGGGATGCCGAACACATAGCGCACGCCCTCGTTCTCGAGGCAGTTGACGAAGAGCTCGGCGGCGCCTTGCATAGGGCCGACAGTCTAGTCACAAGCATCCTGGAGCCCGCCTGCGTAGAGGGCGGATCAGCTGTGCGGGCCGTAGACCTTGTAGCAGGTATCGGCCGAGCCGGCGATCGAGCGCTGCTCGTCATTCAGCTGCAGTGCCTGCGTCGGGTCGTACGCGCCTCGACCCGCGCCAGGGAAGACAACCGGAGCGAACGAGAAGCCGCCCGGGAAGCCGCCCGCGGCGTAGGTGCCCGGGGGCGGGCCGCTCCAGCGCACGATCGGCGTCACGCCGGGACCCATCGCGGTGGCCCGGTACCGAGTGGCCGCGTCGTATCCGGGGCGGGCGACGCCGAGGTTGGTCTTGTACACGCTGGCGCAGAAGTCGCCGCGCGGGAAGTGCGTGAGGAAGGCGTTGAAGCGCACCCAGCCACCGGGCTGGACATACGCTCCGTCGTGGCCCCACACGGGGTTCTGCGCGTCCACGTAGATGTTGCGGCCATAGCTGTCGGTGGGGTTGCCGACGGCGGTCGACGAGTGCCCGTACACGCGGAACGCGTCCGATGACATGACGCCGTACAGGTGGTCGTAGTGCAGGGTCGGGCCGGCGTTCGACCAGCCCCACTTGAGCCACAGCACCGGCATGTACGCGTCCGTCCAGTGCGACACGTGCAGCTCGAATGCGCGCTGGAGGCTCGTGCGCGGCTTGACGCCGGCGTCCGGCAGCGTCCGCTGCCACACCTGGAGCGCCCAGTGCTCGTGGGGATTGGTCTTCATCGTGCAGGCGGCCACGGCCAGCGGCAGGCTCGACTTGAGCGGCTTGTCCGCGACGCACTGGTTCGAGAGCTTCTTCCACGCGTTGATGCCGAACAGACTGCCGTAGCCGCCCGAGAAGTTCACCTTGAACTCGACCTGGTGGACGCTGGTCGAGTAGGGGCGGGCGTTCTCGGCGCCCCACACCAGCACGTGATGCCAGGCGCCGCTCGCGTAGTAGGTGACGGCGGCCACCTTCTCGCCCCTCAGCACGCCCGCCTTGATCGAGGGGTACTTGGCGTCGCGCGTGATCATCTGACTCGCGATCGCCTGCGGCGCAACGAGGGACACCATGGCGAGCGCCATGGAAAGAATGAAAATAAACCGCCTCATATCGTAGGTCTTGCATCGGACACTCCCGGGGCCGGCCGCTCCCCCGGTTAGGGGTAGGCCGGACACCCCGATGAGGCACTTGCTGAGCGATCTCGTGACACATCGCGTCTTGTCTCGTGACGGCCCGCCGGCTGATCCTGACCGGGTCACGCAATCGTCCAGGAGGGACTCCATGACCACCATGCTCACCGCCCGCGCCCACGCCGTGCTGCTCGCCGCCGTCGGAGCGGCACGCCGTGGCCGCCGTGACGAGCGCGGCCAGGGCACCGTCGAATACGTCGGATTGGCGATGTCGATCGGTGTGCTGCTGCTGGCCGTGGGCTCGTATCTGTCGGGCAAGGATCACGGCATCGGCTCCATCATCACCGACGCCATCAAGTCGGCCCTGCACCAGGCCTCTGGGGGAGCGAAGTAGGCCGGCCGGCGAGCCGGCCTCGGATGGCGTTGTGGCCGTGGGGCCGGCGCCATCTGTGCCCGGTCACGGGGCCGGCGCCCCGTGGCCGGGCGTGAGCACGGTCAGGTAGATCGCGGCGGGATTCCCCGGCGCCCAGCTGGGGAACGGATCGATGGTGTCCACGTGAATGAAGCCGCGGCGTTCCCAGAACGCGCGGGTGGCCTCGTACGGTGGGTAGTCCGCGGAGGCGTCGAGTGTCTTCACCTCGACCAGCCTCACGCCGTCCCGGGCCAGTTCGTCCAGAGCGTGGTTCAGAAGCCGCGTGCCGTGCCCCTGGCCGCGCACGTCCGGGCGTGTCGCGATCCACAGGATCTCGGCGACCAGGGGAGCGCGGCGCTCGATGACCAGGAAGGCAACCACGGCCGGGCCCTCGACCAGCAGCCACGCGCCGTGCGCCGTCACGTCTTGCGGTATCCGCTCGAGCGCGTGGTCGTCGAAGTGGTCGGGCAGCGACTGCGCGAGCCTGGCGCACGCGATCGCATCTCCCGGCTTGCTCGCACTGCGGACATTCAGCGGCGCCACCGCGCCACTGTACCGTCGCCCATCCGTTACCGAACAGCAGGGTTTACGGCCGCCTCACGCGCTACCTTGAATGTATGAACAGCACTGCCGGCTCCCGCTCTCGCCGCCGTTTCGCCGCCCTTCTGGGCGCGGCCCTGGTGCTCGCGGCCGTCGGGCTTGCCGTTCTGACCGTCAATCAGGCAAGAGGCAAGACACGCGCGGCCACGTCGCCGTCGCTGTCCAAGCTGGTCGGCCAGCGGCTGGTCGTGGCCTTCAGCGGCACCACCGCCGACCCGTCCCTGCTGGCCAGGGTGAAGGCGGGCCAGGTGGGCGGTGTCATCCTGTTCGGGTCGAACGTGTCCACCCCGGCGCAGGTGACCGCGCTCGCCAAATCGCTGCAGACCGCCGCCGCGGCAGGCGGCAACCCGCCGCTGATCATCTCCACCGACCAGGAGGGCGGCCTGGTCAAGCGCATCCCCTGGGCGCCGCCCAACCGCTCCGCCGAGCAGCTCGGGCAGCTCCCCACCTCGCAGGTGCAGCAGAGCGGGGCGGAGACCGCCGCGGCCCTGCGCAAGGACGGCATCAACGTCGACCTGGCGCCGGTGGCGGACGTGCCTGCGGGCCCGCAGGACTTCATCCAGCAGCAGCACCGGGCCTTCTCGACCAACCGGTTCACGGTGTCGCTGGACGCGGCGGCGTTCGCCACCGGGCTCGAGCAGGGCAAGGTGTGGCCGACGCTCAAGCACTTCCCCGGGCTCGGCCTGGCCACGGTCTCCACCGATCAGGCGCTGGTCACCATCAACGCCTCAAAGGCGACCCTGATGAAGGGCGTGCTGCCGTACCAGGTGGCGATCCGGCGCAAGCTGCACTCGATCGTCATGCTGTCGACGGCCGTGTACCCGGCGCTCGACTACCGGGCGCCCGCCTGGTCGCCGCCCATCCTCAAGCTCCTGCGCGGCACGCTGGGCTTCGCCGGAGTCACCATCACCGACTCGCTGGACTCGGCGGCGGCTGTCCGCCACCAGTCCGTGAGCGGCGCCGCTCTGCGCAGCGCCCAGGCCGGCACCGACCTGGTGCTGATCACCGGCTCCGAGGCGGAGAGCGCGGGTGTGTATGCCAAGCTCCTGGCCGCAGCCAGGTCCGGCGCGCTTCCGATGTCCAACCTGACGACGTCGTACAATCGCATCGTCACCCTCAAGTCCCGGTTGTAGGACGGAGTGATCGCCCGGTCGGTCAGCGCGGCTCGACGGGGAAGGAGATCTTCACCCGCACGTGCCAGCGCACGATGCCGTCCTTCTCGACGTCGCAGGTCAGCGACTCCACGTCCACCCGGCTGATCCCGCGGATCGAGCGGGACGCGGCCGAGACCGCCTCCCGTATCGCGTCGTCGGAGCCCGTCGATGAGGTCCCGATCACTTCGATCACCTTGGTGACCGGCACTAGGCCACCGCCGCCGAGTAGAAGTCGCGCATCTCGTCGAGCGAGAGCGGCTCGTAGTCGCCGGCATGGCCCGCCTGCCCGAACTGGGTCATGCGCTCGGCGACCACCTTCTGCATGGCGGCGCGGGCCGGCTTGAGGTACGAGCGGGGATCGAACTCGTCGGGATGCTCGGCGAACTCCTTGCGGATCGCGCCCGTGCTCGCGAGCCGCGAGTCGGTGTCCACGTTCACCTTGCGAACGCCGTGGCGGATGCCGCGCTGGATCTCCTCCACCGGCACGCCCCACGTCGGCTTGATGTCGCCGCCGTAGGCGTTGATGATGTCGACCAGCTCCTTCGGCACCGACGACGACCCGTGCATCACGAGGTGCGTGTCGGGCAGCTTCTCGTGGATCTCCTCGATCAGGTTCATGGCCAGCACGTCGCCGGTGGGCGCGCTGGTGAACTTGTACGCGCCGTGGCTGGTGCCGATGGCCACCGCCAGCGCGTCGACACCCGTGCGCTCGACGAACTCCACGGCCTGGTCGGGATCGGTCAGGTTGACCTGGCCTGAGCCGACGCCGTCCTCGATCCCGCCCAGTGTTCCCAGCTCGCCCTCCACGGTGACGCCCACCGCGTGCGCGTGGTCGACAACCTCGCGGGTGACCTGCACGTTGTACTCGAAGTCCGACGGGGTCTTGTGATCCGCGAGCAGGGAGCCGTCCATCATCACGCTCGTGAAGCCGAGCTCGATGGCCGAGATGCACGTCTCCGGGGAGTTCCCGTGGTCCTGGTGCAGGGCCACAGGGATCTCCGGATACAGCTCAACCGCGGCCAGCATCAGGTGGTACAGGAACCTGTCGTTGCTGTAGGAGCGGGCGCCACGTGATGCCTGGACGATGACCGGGGACGTGGTCTCGCGGGCGGCCTCCATGATCGACTGGATCTGCTCCATGTTGTTGACGTTGAACGCGCCCACGCCGTAGCCCCCGGCCGCGGCCTCGTCAAGCAGTTGGCGCATGGAAACCATCGGCATGCCCGACCTCCTCGTTCGCCTGCGCCCGCCAGTCTACTCGGGCGAACGCGGCCGAAATCGGCCGGTCAGGCGGTGCGGGAGCCGAAGCTCCAGCGCTTGTTGGCCAGGAAGCTGAGGGGCGTGACGACCGCGATGGCGATCGCCGCCGCGAGCAGCTTGGGCACCGTGGCCAGTTCGACCATGCCCGACAGCAGCAGCAGGTCGAGGCCCAGCGCGCCCGCGCTCACGGTCAGGAAGCGGGCCAGCTGGTGACCGGCCCGGCCGGTACCGCCGGGGAACGTCCACAGCCGGTTCCACACGAAGTTGGAGAGGGCGGAGACCAGGAATGCGGCGATGAACGCCGGCACATAGGGCATCCATCCGTCGGCCGTCTTGAACACGAGCAGGTTCAGCGCGTAGCCGGAGCCGCCGACGCAGCAGAACCGCACCATCTGCCACACGTCGGCCGCCAGGGCGGCCTCGGGAGGCGCGGCGCCGGGAGCCGGCTCGTAGCTGATCACGCGGACGGTCATCGACCCGTACTCGTCGGTCACGATCCGCTCGACCCGCTCGGAATGTGGTTGGGAGGCCACACCCCCGAATTCGGCAGGGGCATGTGTGCTCTTGAGGCGCGGCGGCGGGAGTTAGCCGGCTGAGCCCGGGCCGGGCGTCCCCGCGGGCGAGGGCTCGGCCTCGGTGGGCCGGAACAGGTCGCGCACGCCGCCCTGGCGGTGGCGCTCCAGCGTCACCTGCAGCGGCTGGTCGAGCTTCTCCATCACCGCGTCCACGCCGCCCGTCGTGCGCTCGACCGCGCCGGCCACGTCGGCCACGTCCTGGCGCAGGGTCGCCATGCCCCGCGAGATCAGCTCGACCACCAGCTCGAGGTCCTCGACCCGGCCCAGCCGCTCGGCCAGGATGTCCCGGTTGAGCTGGTCGACGCGGCCCGACAGATCGAGCAGCAGGTCGCGCAGCTCGCCCAGGCGGCGGGAGCTGGTGTGGTCGTCCAGCGCCCGCTCGACCGCCTGCTCGATGCGCGCGGGCAGGTTTCGCTCCAGCTCGCCCGCGGTGGTGCGCAGCTCGCCGACGTGCTGCTCCGCGCGCGCCAGCAGCGTGCGCAGGTCGGGCATCCCGCTCTGCGCCGCGGGCGCAGCGTCGGGCTCGTCGATTGGCGGCGGGCCCTCGCCCCGGGCCCGTGCGCGCAGCTCCTGGATCCTCTTGTAGAGCTGGGCCTCCGCCTCTGCCATCGGGTTCGGCTCCTGCACGGCGGCCATTCTATCGCTGTCCGCGACCGCTGCTAGGCTCGTGAACCGACCATGAGCGGAGGTGACCCCGTGCACGACGATGATGACGTGACCTATACCCGCATTCTGGGGCCGCTGGAGGACGCGCCCGCCCCGGCCGCCACGGCCGGGCACGAGCATCCCATGCTGGTCTGGAAGCCGAAGCTGGGGGAGGAGCAGGCGTTCGAGATCGTGCACCGAGTGATGCGAATCGGCCGCCACGACCAGAACGACATCATGCTGGCCGGCCCCACCGTGTCCACCCGCCATGCGACCGTGCGCAGCGAGGGCGTGGGCGTGGTGATCGAGGACGAGGGCAGCCTGAACGGGACGTTCGTGAACGGCACCCGGATCGAGCAGCAGCTGCTCGAGGACGGCGACCGGGTGCAGATCGGGCCGCACCTGCTGGTGTTCGTTGCGCCGCGCGCTACTGACTGAACCGAAGCGGCGCCCACGACGGCACCGGGGCCAGCTCGATCAGCGGCGAGGCGTCGGTGGGCATGCGGTAGTCGAAGCGGCCGGCCCGCTCGTCGTAGCTCACGTCCAGCATGCCGGCCTTCACCCGGTGGTCCAGCCACGCGCCCCGGAACACCAGCTTGCGCAGCCAGTAGGTGACCGGCTGCTGGTGCAGTCCGTCGATCTCTCCCAGGCGGGTGATCAGGTAGCGACCCAGCTCGCTGCGCGGCTGCTCGATCAGGCCGGCGGTGGTCAGCTCGACCAGGTCGCCCGCCTCCTCCTCCGACATGTCGCGGCCCGGCACCAGCTCCAGGCGGGTGGCGGCGGCGCACACCCGCTGCTCGAAATCGATCCGCGAGAAGCCGTACCGGTAGTCGAGGAACTCGACGACGTAGTCGTCGCCCGAGACGTAGTCGGATTCGGAGTGCTCCACCGGGGACCAGTGTAGTGGTGGCCTGCTGATGGCCAGGATCCGGTTGGAACGCGGCCCGGTGGTGTGCGAGCAGGGTGAGCTCGCGATCACCGCCTGGACGCGCACCAAGGGCCTGCTCGGCCGCTCCGGGCTCGAGCCCGACCAGGGGTTGTGGATCCAGCCCACCAATTCGATCCACATGTTGTTCATGCGGTTTCCGATCGACGTGGTGTACGCCGCCGCCGACGGTCGCGTGCTGAAGCTGGTGCGCGGCATCCGCCCCTGGCGGATGTCGATGTGCCGGGGCGCCAAGGTGGCGCTGGAGTTGCCGGTGGGGGCGATAGAGCGCAGCGGTGTCAGCGTGGGCGACCATCTCGTGATCGAGGGCTGAGGTTTGCCCACCTCGCCGCGCGAGGCCCGAATTCGTCCATTTCTCGTCGCCTATCGACAATTCGGGGCGAAGAAGGTCACGTCTGTTACATGACCCTCGTCCGGCGTCCGCAGGCCATTCGAGGCTTGGATCCAATCAGGCGCCGATCAGATCACGACGCCGGAAGAGCCATCCGGCGAGCGCCGCGGCGGCCACGCCGACGCCCAGCATGACGGCTGCGTCCACGACCTGGAATGCCTGCCCCGGCACGAACCCGATGTGGCGGAACGGCGAGATGCCGAGCGCCCAGCCCGGCACGTCGATCAGCGAGCCGACCAGGTACCACACGAACGCGGCGCCCACCAGGCCGTAGCCCACGCCCGTGCTGCCGCGCGGCCACGCGCCGTAGGCCAGCGCCGCCAGGCCGAGGAACAGCACGGCCACCGGCACGCAGTTGAGGCCGGCCCCGAGCATCTGCGGGAAGCCCACCGCCGCGCCCTGTGAGGCGGCGCCGGCCCAGGCCAGGACGCCGGCCACCAGGGCCAGCGCGACGATGCCTGACAGCGCAAGGCCGATCCGCCCGGCCAGCCACCCCAGCCGGCCGACCGGCAGCGCGAACAGGGTCTCCAGCCGCTGATCCGACTCCTCGCGGCGCGCTGCAGCGATCTGCGCGCAGGCGAACAGCGCGAATGCCAGCACTCCGAACAGGAAGTAGAACCCCAGCGCCCCGGACGGCGTGGTGATCGATGCGCCCCCGAACTTCTTGAGCTGCTGCTGCAGGTTCTCGGGGATGCTGGAGGCGGTGAAGCTGTCGGACAGGATGCCCATGACGAGCGCGAAGAAGCCGGTCGCGACCAGCCACACGATCACGGGTGCGCGCTCCGAGCGCAGGGTCTCCGCCGTCGGCGAGGACAGCAGCCGCAGGTCGGGCGGCGCCGTGTCGCGGGCGCGCACGAGGCCACTCCCGATGTCCCTGCGAAGGCCGATCGCGGTGGCCGCCGCGAGCAGCCCGGCGGTGGCCAGGGCGGGCAGGATGAGCACCGCCGGGCGGGGATCGGCGAACGGCTGCAGCTCCTCGCTCCAGCCGAGCGGTGTCGTCCACCGCAGCCACTCCACGCCGGACGCCGTATCGGCCGCCACCCGCAGGAGCAGCGCCACGATCAGCACCACCATGGAGCCGGTCAGGGCCAGCCGCCGGGTGGGCGCGATCTGGCTGGCCCGCGCGCCCACGCCGGCGAACACGGCCGCCGCCGAGAGTATGGCCAGGGCCAGGTAGACCGACCCCCCAACGGGCAGGCGCCCGGCCACCCGCCCGATCACGATCACGGCCCATAGCACGACTGCATCGATCGCAATCGCGGTCAGCAGCGCCAGCTGCAGGCGGGCCCGGGTGACGGCGCCGGCCAGCACCAGCTCCATGCGGCCCGATTCCTCCTCGGCCCGGAACGCCCGCACGGCGGCCAGAATGCCCCAGGCCGCGGCCACGATGGCGCCGGAGCCGCCGACCCGCCAGCCCACATAGCCGGTGACCGAGGCCAGATCGTGCGGCACGCCGTAGAACAGCCGCAGCGTGCGGTCGTTGCCGAAGCTGCGCGCGAACTGCTCGCGGTCGGCCAGGGTGGGGTAGGCGCGGCGGTAGCCCTCCACGTTGGCGTAGGCGATGAACAGGAACAGCACCGCGAACGAGCCGGTGCGGAT
>JBQCGJ010000291.1:0-41079 GCA_051955775.1 Gaiellales bacterium
TCGCAGCCATCGTGCTCAGCGGTGGGCGCGCGGCCTGGCTGGCGGTGCCACTGGTGCTGTTCTTCGTCGTGCGCCCGCTGGTGTGGCGCGGTGTGACCGGCCGCCGCGGCTTCGGCGGATGGGGGTGTGGCGTGGGTTACCGCCAGGCCGGCTAGCGCAATCCGCCTCATGATCGGCGTCGTACGTGCCGGGACACGCGTCCGCCCTGCGGCGGGCGCTCCTCTATCCGGGAGAGATCACATGCGCGTACGACGAGCACACACGGCGCTGGCGGCAGCCGCGGTCTGCCTGGTCACGGCCACTGGTCGGCATTCACGAACAACGCGTCCGCGTTCCCGGTCACGGCTACCGCGGTCGCAGTGTGCGCGACTCGCTAGCGTCGACCGCTCAGGAGAGGAGTGAGCCCGGGCCTGCCCTCATCGCAGGCCCGGGCTCGTCGTCCCTCACGACCGGTGGGCCGTACCGATCGGCGAGGGAGTGGTCGTGCGGCGCCAGTCCAGCTCGGTCACTGCGGCGCCCGCCACGGCCACGTCGCGGGCGGCGGCGACGCCGCAGGTCCACAACGTGTACGACCCCTGCGGCAGCCGGTCGAACACGGCCGCGTAGGTCGCCCGGCCGTTGAACGGGCGGTTGATCACGTCCTTGTGCGACCGCCGGTCATCCTGCCCGCCCGGGCTGATCTCGATCTCGCTGCCGTGCAGCTCGGGATCGGTGTACACCACCAGCGCCCCCAGCTCGTCGCCGATCTCGAGCACGACCTGCTCGGGGTGGGCTCGGTCTGCGTGGTGCTCGGTCATCGCTCGTCCCCTGCGCCCTAGCTCGACGGCGTGTCGAAGCCGTCGTGGGGCAGCCCCAGATAGGGGAACGTCTTCTGGTAGCGATTCGCGGCCGGGGTCAGCTGCTCGCTGACGGCGGACGCCGCGGCATCTGGCTTGTAGCTGGGATTGACCAGCGGATAGGTGACACCGGCGATCGCCCGCAGCTCGATCGTGACCACGTCATCGGCCACCCGCCTGCCGTTGGGGAACCCCGCCAGGTCGCCGCCCAGGATGCCCAGTGGGTTGGGCTTGGACGACGGCCTGATGGCCACGTTCAGGCGCAGCATGTCGGCCAGGGTCGACCCGGTGTAGTTCTGGAACCCCGAGATGATCCCCGACGGTAGCCCGGTGAGCAGGATCGCCACCAGGTCGGCGCGGTCGGCCGTCAGCTTTGCCAGGTTCGGAAACACGCCGGGATACAGCACCGGCAGCAGCCTGGCCAGCTCGGGCTGCTTGACGTTGGGGGCGTACTCCGAGTCCCCCGACGGCTGGCCGCCGTTCCATCCGTCCTTCTTGCCGAGCGGCACGATCACCTCGTTGAACAGCGGGTTGCCCAGCCGGGATACCTGCACCCACGGCCCCGACTCGCCCTTGGCGTCGTTCTCGGTGTCGATCACCTTCACGCGCCGCCGGCTGGCCCCGCCCCAGATCCCCAGCACGGCTTTGGGGGAGGCCTGGTTGGTCGGCCTCGAGCCGTCGCTGGTCAGCCGCGTGATCGGCACCTGGATGGCGATGGTGTGCACGTTCAGGGCCTTCAGCGAATCCACGCTTGGCTCCGCCGGCGACGGGATCAGGTGCAGGTTCTGGAACGGCCGGATGTCGGCCAGGTCGAAGATCGCGCCCAGGTCGACGAAGAACCCGTCGTTGCGCTGGCCCGCGAACACCGTCTCGCCGGTCGGCAGGTGATGCACCGCGGCCGAGGCCAGCGAGGCGTAGTTGGGCGTCGAACGCGGACCGATGTTGCACGGCGGCGAAGCCAGATTCGAGCCGACGATCCGCGTGTCGTCACCGCTGATGCGGGTCACCGAGTAGAACTGCCGTTTGTTCCAGTTGGGGTCGTTCAGCGACGAGATCGGCCCGGTGTTGTACAGGAACGTGTCCGGGTTGCGCAGCGTCGAGGTGAACCGGAACTGGTAGGTGATCTCGGGCTTGGCGTCGCCGTCGTTGTCGATGAAGATCGAGTACAGGACGTCATCGCCGAACTCGAAGAAGTTGGGGCCGCCCGGCGGCCCTTCCAGCGGGATGTAGTTGGTGATGATGGTGACCGTGTCCGGCTTGTCCGGGCTCACGAACGCGTAGGTGTCCGTGTTGTCGGCGACAGGGTCCCTGGAGATCTCCGGGGCCTCGCGATGCGACGACACCTAGACCACCCCCTCCCGCCGGGCGGCCCGAAGCAGCCGCTTCACCAGCGCCCGGTCGCGATAGGTGGTCTCGCGCCCACCCGCCGCCACGGTCACCTCTCCGCGATCGGCATCGCGCACATATGCGACCACCGGCTCGGCCGGGACCGGGCCGGACGGATCGGTCATCTGCGCACGTTCGTCGGCGCCGGCCGGCGACGCGCCCGCCGCCCCCAGCGCCGTGGCGCCCACCACAGCGGCGCCCGCTCTCTTGACCAACGACCGACGGTTCATCTCGCTCCTCTCCCAGGGAGATCCGGGGAAGCCTGGCTGCGCCTCCCCATCCGACGGCCCCCATTCGGCCCCGCGAGACGAACGGTTCGGAGATCCGGCTGCGACCTGCGGGCTGCGGCCGCCCCGGGGGCAGCCCGCAGCCCGCTCGGGCGGCCGCTCAGCTCGACTGCGCGACCAGCAGCGTGTTGCCGTCGGGATCGCGGAACCAGAACATCGGCGGCACCGGGTCGCCCATCTGGGCGACCTCGTCATCGACGTCGACGCCGGCCTCCTTCAGGTGTGCATGGGTGGCGTCGATGTCGTCGGTGGCCAGCGCGATCCCCGTCTGCACGCCGACCGGGTCCTGCGGCCTCGGCGGCGCCAGGGCGATCCCGGTCTGGCCGTCCGGCGGATACACCTCGACCCACCGGTACCTGTCCCCGAACGGGACGTCGGTGCGCTTCTCGAACCCCAGCGCCTCGACGTAGAACTGGATCGACCGGTCCTGGTCAACGGACGGGATGATCACCAGGTTGACCTTGCTCAGACGGCTCGCGGTCGTGGTCATGGGAGCTCCTTTCGCGGGTTGCCATGCTGGGACCGGCGCCGGCCGGCGAACTCATCGCCCGCGCCCCTCGAGAACGGTGCGGTACACCCGCTCGTGCGCCTCGGCCACCGGCTCGATGTCATAGCACGCCCGCACCTCCTCCCGGCATCGCGCAGGGTCGATCGCGGACAGCCGTTCCACCGCCGCGGCCATCTCCTGCTCATCCCGCACCAGGAATCCCGTTTCGCCGTCGCGCACGATCTCGGGAGCCGCGCCCTCCGGGAACGCGATCACCGGGGTGCCGCAGGCCAGCGCCTCGGTCATCACCAGCCCGAACGGCTCGGGCCAGCGGATCGGCATCAGCAGCGCCGCGGCGCCGCCGAACAGGCGCGTCTTCTCCCCGTCTGCCACCTCGCCCACGTACTTCACCTGCTCGCCGTCCACGTGCGGCTCGACCTCACGCGCAAAGAACTCCTCCTGGCCCGGCTGCACCGGCCCGGCCAGCACCAGGGGCATCCCGGCCCGGCGGGCGGCGGCGATCGCCCGCTGGGGGCCCTTGTCGTCGTTCATCCGCCCCGCCCACAGCAGGTAGCCCGACTTCTTCTCGATCAGCGGGAACTCGTCCAGGACGAGCGGGTTGGGCACCATGTCGACCACCCACAGCTCAGCCGGAGCCCGGCTGGCCTGATACCTGCTGATCGCGATCGCGGCGGCCTTGTGCGCATGCCGGCCATAGAACGCCCGCGTTTCGCCGGTGAACGGGCCATGCAGGGTCTGCACCAGCGGCGCCGACAGGCTGTGGGCAAAGGCAAAGGCGGTGAAGCCGCTGTGATCGTGGACGATGTCATACGGCCGCCCGCCGGCGGCCGCCTCCTCAATCGCGTCGAACGCCGAGGCAACGTGGTCGGCCTCGAACAGAGCCGTCTGGATGTCGTCGGGATGCGGCTCGTCCAGCACCGGCTGCACGCGTGCGGGCGACTCCGACCCCGGCGGGGCAAACAACGTCACGTCGTTCCCGCGCCCGATCAGACCAGCGGTCAGCAGGTCGATCACGCGCTCCACCCCGCCGTACCCCTGCGGCGGCACCGGGATCCACGGGGGCGCCAGCATCGCGACTCGTAGGCCCATGATGATCGTGTCGATGCCCCCTGCGGCGTATCGGCATGCATCCGGGTGTAGCGGGCACGCGCGGCCGCTGGGTGCGGGCACCGTCGACACCAGCCGCCCGCCGGTCGACACTGGGCCGTCATGCTGGGGGTCCGCCTCACCTACGTCGGACACGCCACGGTGATCGTCGAGATGGACGGCACCCGGTTGGTGACCGATCCCGTGCTGCGGCCGCGGCTGGCCCACCTGCGCCGCCGGCACCCGGTCGACCTGACGGCCCTGTCCAGGATGGACGCGATACTCATCTCGCACGCCCACCTCGACCACCTCGACCGGCGGTCGCTGGCGCTGCTCGACCGCGACGTGCCGGTGATCGTGCCACGGGGCACCGGGCGGCATGTCAAGCGCCGGCACGTTGTGGAGGTCAGCGAGGGCGGCGAGACTCGGGTCGGCAACCTCACTCTGCTGCCGACGCACGCCGAGCACGACGGGCGCCGGGTTCCGGTCGGCCCGGCGGTGGCGGCGCTCGGGTATCGGATCTGCGGCAGCCGCTCGGTGTACTTCGCCGGCGACACCGGCCCCTTCCCCGGCATGGCGAAGATCGGGCAGGATGGCGTGGACGTCGCCCTGCTTCCGATCAGCGGCTGGGGCAAGCGGCTGCCGGCCCATGACCACCTGGGTCCGATGAGCGCCGCCCAGGCGCTACCGCTGCTCTCACCTCAGATCGCCGTGCCCATCCACTGGGGGACGCTGGCCCGGCTGTGGTCCGGGCCGCTGGCCGGCTCGCCCGCCGAGGAGTTCGCGCGCAACGCCGGCCGGCTCGCGCCCGACGTGCGCGTTGTGATCGTTCACCCCGGCGATACCGCGGACGTGTAGACGGCCGGCTACTCCGCGGCAGACGCCTCATTCCCGGCCGCCGCCTTGGCCTTCACGTCCTCGGCGCTGGCGGCGTCGACCTCGTGCCTGGACACCTTGTCGGCCTTGGCCAGGGCCTTGTCGATGGCCGTCACCCAGCGCTCCTCGAACAGCGCCACGATGCCCGAGCTGCCGGGCGGAAGCGTGTCCTCCACGTCGGCCTTGATGTGCTTCTTCATGCGGTGGTCGAGCAGCCCCCCGGCACCGGCTCCGATCGCCCCGCCGACCACGGCCGAGGCCAGCAGAGACGGCGGGAAGATGAGCCCGATCACGGCGCCCCCCACCGCTCCCAGCGTGGCGCCCACGCCCACCTCGTGAGCGTTGTCCTTGACGTGGATCTTGCCGTCGTCGTCGCGGCTCACCAGCACCAGCGCATCGACGGTGATGATGCCGCCACGTGCCAGCTCCTTGATGGCCACCCAGTCCGCCTCGGCGGCATGCTCGTCCGAGTAGGCGGCGATGTACAGGTCCACAGGTGCGCGTTCTTCAGCCATCGGCTTGCCTCCTTTCGATGCGCGCGTCAGTCGGAGCGGCTGGCGCTCTCCACCTCGTCCGCCACCGCCATGCCGATTGCCAGCAGGTCGGTGGGGTGGATCCAGGCGTCGGCCAGGTGCCGGCCGCCGGCGCGCCCGATGGCGTCCTGCAGCCCGATCGCCCAGCGGTGCTCGAGCAGGGCGATCGCGGCGGCGGAGCCGTCAGGTATGGCGTCCGCCACGTACCACACCTCATCCTCGCCCAACAGGCCGTGCTCAGCGGCCGCGCTGGCGCCCTCCTCGGCGCCCAGCTCCGCGCCCTCGACGCCGGCTGCGCCCATCCCCACCAGCGCGCCCACCATCGCACCGAACTCCTGCGAGGCCTGGACGTCGCGCGTCTCCAGCGTCTCCAGCTCGCCGTCCACCGTCTTGCGGACGACGAGCAGGTCGACCAGCCGCACGATGTCGTGCTCGCGCAGGCGTTCCAACTCGGCCAGCACCTCGCCCCGGAAGTTGGGGTCGTCGAAGCCGACCACAAGCATCTGCACAGGTCCCAGAGCCATCTCGCCTCCTCTACTGCGCCAGCAGCTTCTGCTTGGCGGCGTTGAATTCGTCGTCGTCCAGGACGCCCTGGTCGTGCAACTGCTTGAGCTGGTTGATCTTCGAAATCAGGTCGTCTCCACCGCCCGCAGGAGGCGGCGGAGCAGCAGCAGCCGGGGGCGGCGGAGGAGCCGCCGCGTACTGCGGCGCCATGCTCTGCTGCGACTCGAGCTGCTGCAGCCGAGCCTCCTGGTCGGCCTCGCGCTCGGAGCCCCTCTGCATGCTCTTCCCCGCCATGTAGCCCGCGCCGCCGATCATGGCGGCCCGCGCCAGCGGCCGTCGTCGTCGCATCATCTCAGCACCCTCCTAGGTTGGGTGCGCGGAATTCTCCGCAGCCCTGTGGAAGGCTGCATTGATGCGCACACGCATCTGGGGGGGTGCGCGCACCACCCTCCCCGGCGTCGCCGTCAGACGGCAGCGGGCGGCCGGGCGAGCGGGATCAACCCGCTGACCGTGGTACCGCCGCCGGGGACGGACACCACGCGGATGCTTCCACCCACCGCGGCCATCCGCTCCTCCATGTTGGCGAGCCCCACTCCATGGCCGCTGCGCCGGGCGTCGAACCCGGCGCCGGAGTCGTCCACTGTGAACCGAAGCCAGGCGTCTCCGGCGGACACGCGCACGATCACGTTGGCATCGCGGCCGGCGTGCTTGGCCGCGTTCTGCAGCGCTTCCAGGCAGCAGAAGTAGACGGCGCTCTCGATATCGTTGGCAAACCGGCCGACACCGGGGGTGTGCACCGTGACCGGGATCGGCGAGCGGCGGGCCACGGCGTTCAGCGCGCTGCCCAATCCATCCACCCGCAGCAGCGGCGGATACACGCCCTGCGCCAGCCGCCGCAGCTCATCCAGCGTGGCCTCGACGTCGTCCCCCAGCTCGGCGATCATCTTCGTGGTGTCCTGGCCGCCCAGCTCGTTGATCAGTCCGAGCTTGATGCGCAGGGCGATAAGGTGCTGCTGCGCGCCGTCGTGCAGGTCGCGCTCCAGCCGCCGCCGCTCCTCCTCCGCGGTGGCGATCGCGCTCGCCCTGGCGGCTCGGATCTCGTCCTCCAGGTGCCTGCCGTCGATCGACAGCAGCGTGGCGTCGCCGGCCGCGCGCAGCAGCTCCGGATCGCCGTCCAGAGCCCGGTCGTGCAGGATCGCGGCCACCGGCTCGCCGTCGCGATCGATCATGTACCAGCCCTGATCGGTGTGCGAGCCCTCGATCACATCTCCCGTCACACCGAGATACGCCTGGCTGGACGGCGACCAGAACGCCAGCCGCAACCCCGGGTCGTCCAGCGCACGGCCCATGTCCCGCTCCCATGCGGACGGCTCGGGCCGCACCGCCAGATCGCCCAGCAGCTCGTGCAGGGCGGAGCGTGCGAACATCTGCGACTGCACCAGCGGCGCCACGAATGCCCATGGCAGGACGGCCCACACCACTGCGCTCGCCCACAGCAGCCACTCGACGTCCTCGGGGGAGTACCCGAGCGTCACCGTGACCAGCCAGCGCGTCGCGTACAGCGCAGCATCGACGGTCGCCACGGCGACCATCCACCGCAGCCCGCGGCGCTCCGGCCGCGACCCGGCCACGAACCGATGCACCAGCACAACGCATACGGCGACGGCGACCACGGGCGGCGCGATCAGATGGATCGCATTCAGCAGGCTCCGCATCGCATCGGGGACGCCGTACAGGCGCACCGACGGGCAGCTCGCCCTGCACCCGCCGAGCGACGGCACGTCGGTTGACGAGGCCGACAGGATGGTGGGCAGTGCACTCAACGCCAGCGCGCCGCCGCCCACGCCCATCAACAGTCGCGTCGCCCGGCTGTGCAGGTACCCGGTGGGGAAGGACAGGAAGCAGTACAGCCCGACCACCATGAACGGCGCCCTGCCGAACGCCGCCGTCCCATAGAAGTGAGGATTGGCGGAGTTCTCCAGCGACACGACCGCCGTGCAGGCCGCGAACGCCAGCAGCCAGAATCCGAAGGTGCTGGCCGGGCGGCGGCGCAGCCAGCACACGCCGGCCACGGTGAAGCCGGCGACGGCGTTTGCCACCAGCACCTGCTGGCTGGTGGAATGGGCGACCCCACCACCGCTCAGCGAGGCCGTCAGCGCCGCCACCGCGCCCCCGGCCGCCAGCACTCCGTACTCCCACCGCAGCCGGCCACGGGCACGGTCGAACATCGCGCCGATCAGGGCGCGGTCAGCCCAAACGCTCCCTATCGCGAGCCGATCGTTCCGTGCCACCGGTTAATCCCTGGAAACTCCTGACCTGCAGGGCGGACCCTACAACCCCCGTGCCATCGAGGCAATGTCGTTCTCTGCCCTGCGACTAGAATCGTGCTTGGCATGGTTCGGGTCGTAGTCGGCGAAGACAGCTATCTGGTGCAGCAGGGCATCGCGCAGGTTCTGGCGACGATGCCCGACATCCGCCTGGTCGCGATGTGCGAGACGACCACCCAGCTCGAGCGGGCGGTTGCCACCGAGGAGGTGGACGTGGTCATCACCGACATCCGCATGCCGCCCAGCCAGTCCGACGAGGGGATCGAGTTCGCGGCACGGCTGCGCGAGTCCAACCCGGAGATCGGGGTGATCATCCTCAGCCAGTTCCTCGAGCCGGAGTACCCGGTGCGCCTGTTCGAGCACGGGTCGGCCGGCCGCGCCTACCTGCTCAAGGAGCGGATCGCCACCCCGGCCGAGCTGGCCCGTGCGGTGACCACGGTCGCCGCAGGGGGCTCCGTGACCGATCCCAAGGTCGTCGAGGTGCTGGTCGCCGAGCGCCGGCGGGCCGAGCAGTCGCCGCTGAACGACCTCACGGCCCGCGAGCTGGAGGTGCTGGCGCTGGTGGCCGAGGGGCGCAGCAACTCCTCCATCGCCGCGGAGCTGTTCCTCACCAAGCGGGCGGTCGAGAAGCACATCAACGCCATCTTCTCGAAGCTCGACCTGCCGGACGAGTCGGTTGCCAGCCGCCGGGTGCACGCAGCCCTGCTGTTTCTGTCCGAACAGCACGAGGGGAGCCGACCACACCGCTGAGGGCATGCGGGCACGGTGGCGGCGTCCCGCCGGCGCTGTCAGCATCGCTTTGACTGACGTCTACCCGGGAGCCTTCATGCGGACGTGCCCATTCGTCCCCGCGGCGAGGCCGGTTCCCATTGCCGAAGCTTCGACCGGTGCGACGATCCGAGTGCTCGTCGCCGACGACAGCACCGCGTTTCGCCGTGTCGCTCGGCAGGTGATCGAGCTCAGCCCGGGATTCGAGCTGGCGGCCACGGCTGCGACCGGCGAGGAGGCGATCGCCGTCAGCGAGCGCGTGCACCCACACCTGGTGCTGATCGACGTCAGGATGCCGGGGATGGGCGGAGTCAAGGCGGCCGACGAGATCGCCGCCCGGGAGCCCGGAGTCCGCGTGGTGCTGATCTCCGGCGGGCTGCGCGAGGATGCGCCGGGGGCGTCGGAGACCGCCCTGCCCTACCTGTCGAAAAGCCAGTTCGGCCCGGCGGCGCTGCGGGCGCTGTGGGAGGGTGTCGGCCAGACGTGACGCCGCAAACGGGACCGTCGCATCGATATGGAGTCGCCCCGGCGTGGACGCCGCGCGCGCCGCGAATCAACCCGCTGAGGCTGGTGCTGGCCTGGATCGTGTCGGGGGCGGCGCTCCTGTTCGCGGCGTGGGTGCTGCCCGGTGTGTCCTCCACGAACTTCTGGGGCGCGTTTCTGGTCGCCGCCCTGGTGGCCATCCTGAACGCGATCCTGCCGCCGATGATCGCCGCCCTGCGGCTGCCGTTCACGGTTGGGCTCGGATTCATCCTGGTGCTGCTGGTGGACGCCTGGATGCTCAAGGTGGCCTCCGACACGTGGAGCTCGAGCACCTTTCACGTCGACTCCTACGGCTCGGCGTTCCTTGCTGCGCTGGTGGCGGCAGCGGCCTCGGTCGTGCTCACCGTGCTGTTCGGGGCCAATGATGACGACACGTACACGCTGCGCGTGATCCAGCGCATCGCCCGCCGCTCCGGCGATCGCACTGTCACCGACACCCCCGGCATCATCTACCTCGAGATCGACGGCCTCGCGCTGCCGGTGCTGCGCCGGGCCATGCGCGACGGCAACGCCCCGCGCATGGCCGCATGGATGGCCGGCGGCAGCCACCGCATCGTCGAGTGGGAGCCGGATCTGTCATCGCAGACCGGCGCCAGCCAGGCCGGCATCCTGCTCGGCTCCAACGAGGACATCCCGGCCTTCCGCTGGGTGGAGAAGGAGCGCGGCACCGTGATGACCTGCTCGGCCCCGGACGACTGCGCCGAGATCGAGCGCCGCCGTGCCACCGGCGTGGGGCTGCTGGTGGACGGAGGAGCCAGCCGCGGCAATCTGCTGTCGGGCGAGGCCGACGAGGTGATCCTGACCGTCAGCCGGATGGCCGCCGAGAAGTCGGCCAACCCGGGCTACCGGGGGTTCTTCGCCAACGGGTTCAACGTCACCCGGGTGCTGGTGCTGTTCGGGTGGGAGGTGGTGCTGGAGTGGGTGGCCGCCCTCCGCGCGATCCGCCGCGACGTCCGCCCCCGCGGGCACCGCGGCGGCTACTACCCGTTGCTGCGCGGGGTGATGTGCGTGGTCGTGCGCGACCTGATCGTGTACGGCGTGCTGACCGACATGATGAAGGGCCGCCCCGCGGTGTACGCGACCTTCTCGAGCTACGACGAGGTGGCGCATCACTCCGGGCTCGAACGGGCGGACACCCTGGAGGCGCTGCGCAAGCTGGACGAGCAGTTCGGGCGGATCGACCGCGCGCGCCGGTACGCGCCCCGGCCCTACGAGATCGTGGTGCTGTCCGACCACGGCCAGACGCAGGGGGCGACCTTCAAGCAGCGAAACGGCTACGGCCTGGACGACCTCGTGCAGCGCTCGCTGGAATCCCGGCAAGTGACCGGGATCGCGGGCGGCGACGAGCAGAAGGCCATGGCCGGCCTGGCGATGGCCGAGGCCACCGGCCGCGCCGACAAGGCCGGCGGCGGCGATGAGACGACCGGGTCGGGCGGCGAGGCGGTCGTGCTGGGATCCGGCAACCTCGGCCTGGTGTACCTGACGGAGGTCGACCACCGGCTGACGATGGAGGAGATCCAGGAACGCCACCCGCGCCTGCTGGCGGCGCTGCGCGAGCATCCCCACGTCGGCTGGGTGCTCGTCCACTCGGCCGCCGACGGCGCCGTCGCACTCGGCGCGCGCGGCGCCCACTATCTCGCCCAGGGCCGCGTGGAGGGCGAGGACCCGCTGGCGGCGTTCTCCCCCACCGCGCCGGCGCACCTTCTGCGCACCGACGGTTTCGAGCACGTCGCGGACATCATGGTGGGCAGCTTCTATGACGGCGACCTCGACGAGGGATGCGCGTTCGAGGAGCTGATCTCGTTTCACGGCGGCATCGGCGGCATGCAGACACAGCCGTTCGTGCTGTATCCGGACAGCCTTCCCGCTCCCGACGGGCCGATCGTCGGCGCCGCCTCCGTGCACGCGCTGCTGGCAGGCTGGCGACGCCACCTGCAGCCGCAGGTGGCGCCCCCAGAGGCGGCCCAGACAGCCTCTAGCTAGTCGTTCGAACGAGGCTGCGAGAGGCCCGAGACGACAACATCGTCCTCGGTGAATGCCGCACGCAGCTTCGCCTCCTGCTCCTCCGAGAGGTTGGTGTGGATGAGGTGGATGTGCCCGGCATGCGGCGCGAGCTCCTCCTGCACCCTGTCGACGACGGCACCGGACGTGAGCAGAAACAGCGCCGAGGTGCCCGGCGTGACCTGCTCACGAACCTCGTCGATGAAGGCGTCGTCGATGCCCACATCGGTCAACGATCCCGCCAGAGCGCCGGCCGCTGCCCCGACCGCCATCCCCAGCAGTGGCACGAAGAAGATCAGACCGAACAGCATCCCCCAGAACGCGCCGCCCAGCGAGCCGGTTCCGGCCATGCTGTGCAGCTGTCGCGTCCTGGGCTTCCTCGCACCTTCGGGATAGGTCACCACGGCGGCATCGTGCACCTGGATCAACTGCTCCTTCTGCAGCCGTTCCAGGACGTGCAGCGTGTTGTCAGCCGCATCCGGCGCGTCGAATCGCCACACCGTGAATGTGGCCATGGCCGGGACCCCTTCCCTCGTTCCGGTGAACCGTCAATAGGCTCCCGGCTCCCCCCAGGTCGAACAATGTGGCGCACACGAAACACCGAAACCGGCCAGCACCACAGCCCGGCCAGCCAGGTGGTTGATCGATCACTCATCTCCCCACCGCGATCGGCAGGTCCCCTTCGACCACCCTGGCGTGGTCGGCCGCGGTGCGGATGGCCACGTTGCCGCCCATCGCCTGCACCCGCTCGGAGACCAGGTTCAACCCCGCCGCCTCGCGCGCCGTCGGCGGCCGGTCGCGGCTGCCGGACTCCGCCACCCGAAACCGGATGCTGTTCCGCTCCGCCGCCACCGTGACCGACACCCGGGTGTCGGGCCCGGCACCGGGGACGGCGGCGTCGACCGCCTCCAGACAGCAGAAATACACCGCGGCCTCGACCTCGATCGGATGCCGACCGATGTCGTCGCCTCGGACATCGACCGGGATCGGAAGCCGGCGCGCGGCAGCCCTCAGGGCTGGCACGAGCCCTTCCTCTCGCAGCAGCGGCGGATAGATGCGATGGGCGAGCCGGCGGAGGTCGTCGAGGGTGGCGTCCAGGTCCTCCGCGATCTCCCCCATCAGCCGCCGCACGTCGCCGCGATCCACCTGCCCGACCAGCCCCAGCTTCACGCGCACCGCCAGCAGCCGCTGCTCCGCGCCCTCCTGGAGGTCGCGCTCGAGCCGGCGGCGCTCGGCCTCGGCCGCGCCCAGCATGCGCACGCGGGCGGCGCGCACCTCGTCCTCCATGCGACCGGAGTCGAGCGAGATCAGGGTTGCGGTGCCGACCGCATCCAGCAGCTCCGGATCCAGCTCGAGCACCGGGTCGTACGAGATCGCGGCCACCGGGCGGCCGGGCCGGTCGATCTCCAGCCACCCTCTGCCCGCCTCCGGCCGCTCCAGGATCCGGCCGTCCACGCCGACGTACGCCTTCTCGCCCGCCGACCAGTAGCCCACGCGGACCGACGGGTCGCCCAGCGCCTGCGCCATGTCGTGCTGCCACTTGAGCGGCGATTCGTGGTGGGCAAGGCCGGATACCAGGCCGTCCAGCGCGCTGCCTGCCGAGATCTCGGCGTGCACGAGGGAGGCCGCAAACGCCCACGGCAGCAGGGCCGACAGCCCGGCCCGCGACCAGCGCAGGGCCTCCATCGCGGTGTGCGGCGGAGCCGCCACCCATTTCGTCAGCTCGTGGACTCCGAGCACGACGGCATACGGCACGCCCACCGCCACGATCCACGACAGCGCCCGCCGCCGGGGCGGACCGCTGTTTCGGTACCACCGCACGAGCTCGAAACACACGGCGGCCGCCGCACACGCGGCGCCCAGCGACTCGAGCTTGCCCAGGCCGCTCAGTGCCGACGCGCTGATCGACCCCACCTGGAGCGCGTTCGGCGGACAGGCAGGTGCACATGAGGAAAGCGGCTGGTTGCCACTGACCGTTGGAGAGAGCAACACCTGCGTCACCGTCAGCGCACCGATCACGACCGTCACCAGGCGAACCGCCCACACGCCCACCGGCGACGTCGGCCAGCCGATCGGAAACGCCATCAGCGCGTACACCGTGGCGATCGCGAGCGGCCAGTCGGCCAGCACGCCGAGGCTGAACAGCAGCGACGAGTCTGCGCTCTGCAGCGACACCAGCGACCATCCCAGCGCACAGGCGGCGAGGCACGCCCACAACCTGCCCACCGCGCGACGGACGACCCACAGAGCGCCGGCCACCGCGAATGCCGTGATGGTGTTTGCCAGCAACAGCGCGTCCGCCCAGCGGTAGCGCAGGTGGTCGCTGGTCAGTGTCAGCGCCAGGGCTGTGGCCGCCGCCAAAGCGCCCACGAGCACCAGTCGCCGCGCCAACCGCGGGCGGTCGATCAAGACGGGCGTGAGCTCTTCAGCGCCTGGTACTCCTCGTCTGACAACGCGCCCTGGCTGTGCAGGGCCGCCAGCCGCTCCAGCCGGTCGAGCTCGGGATCACCCGGGTTGTTGGCGGAGTGCGTGCGGTGACGCTGCGGCATTCGCGCGCGCATGCCCGCTACGAGCGCCCCCGGCTGTGCGTCTGGGAACTCCACCGCGGACTGCCGGCGCACCGCCTCCAGGCCGAGGGCGGCCAGCGCAGTGAACACGACCACCGGCAGTGCCCGCCTGGCCGCCGCGGTCGGCGCCCACCAGATCAGGAGCAGGATGACCAGTGCGAAGGCGACCCACACGCGACCCGCATGCTCCCTGGCGTACGGCGCGAGGGCCCGCCGCACCCCGCGCGCGCGGGCGCCGGCGCCCGACACCCATGCCCACAGGATGGCGATCAGGCCGACCGCGATGGTCGTCCGCGTGGCGTCCTTGAGATCAGCCGTCAGCACCGACCACGCAGCGTCCGCCGCGGGCCGGTTCTCGGGCAGCTTGACCAGCGAGTCGACAAGGTAGCTTCCGATCAGGGTGCGGGCGAGCAGCAGCACGATCCCCGCCGCCACGATGCCGATTCCACAAGCCCGCACGGCCTGCCGCCGCCGCGGCGCCAGGTATACCGCCAGCGCGAACAGCGCCAGGGCCACGAACGGCAGCACGAAAGCCGCCGTCTTCAGCCACTCCGCGAGGGTTTGCACCGTCGACAGCTGTTTGGAGGTCATGATGACGATCCGACCGCCCGCCAGGCTGGTCGGCTGGATGCCGATGCGGCTCGCCAGTTGCTCGACCATCGGCCCGGTGTTGATGGTCACCACACCGCCGCTTGTCCCAATCCGGGTGCCGCCGCCGTTCAGCACGATCAGGAGCTGGGTGTGCGCGGCCCGGTTGGCCCTCACCCACACCTCCTGGAACTGGTCGGAGGCCATCAGCTGAAGTGCCGCCCGCTGGGCGAACTCCCGCAGGCCTCCCGCGATCGGACCGGCCAGCCCCTGGGCCTGCTTGGGCAGCAGGGGCTTGATCTGATTGGCGACGTTCACATTGGCGTAGAGCTGGTTGACCATGTAGTTCGCCAGCGCCTGCTGGATCGCGGGCTGCTCGATCAGCTGTGCGCTGGTGTCCGAGTAGGTGTTGGTATCCAGCGCCTCGCGGTTCAGCCACAGTGCGAGCACCGCCAGCACCAGCACCAGCGAGCCCAGCGCGATCAGTCCACGGACGAGCCAGGTGCGCCCACGGCTCGACTTGGCCGACGCGGGCGCGGGCTCCACAGCCATTTCAGCGGGTGCTTGAGCCATCGGCGGTTCGAGGTGATCGACGGTACCTCCCCGCGAGCGTGGCGGGAATGGTGCCTGCATGCCACCCATCGGCCGGTCCGCATGTGAGCAGAACCGTCATCCCCGCCCGACCACGAGCTGCACGGCGAAGCTGACAAGCCACACGATGAGGGTGGTCTCGACGATCGACACGAACCCTCCCAGGTCGAGCCCCGACACCAGCAGCCCGGTCAGTGCGATCACGATGACGTTGATCGCGAGCAGGCTCAGCCCCAGGGTGACCAGGGCGAGAGGTACGCCGATGATCCGCAGGAGGGGCTTCAGGAAGGCGTTCAAGAGCCCCAGCACGAGCCCCGCAGCCGCGAGCGCGCCGAAGCCTGTGACCGTGACCGATCCGAGCAGCCGCACGGCCACGCCCAGCACGACCGTGTTCAACACCCACCAGCCGATGATGCGACCGAGCATGGGAAGGTGACCCTACGGGGTCAGGCAACGGCGCGTGGGCGTGCCGGCCTTACTCCCGCCTGCGTGCCCGCACGCGGCCAAAGCGGCTGGTCGGCTCGGCCGCGCCGCCGTCGCCGGCTGCCGCCCCGGCCTGGGCCAGCGCGGCCTCCTCCTCCTGCTTCTTCCTGCGGTGCATCAGCTTCCGGGTCTGTTGCCAGCCGATCGTGTGCGCCAGCATGGTGAGGCCGAACACCGTGCTCCAGGCGGTCATGATCAACCCCTGGCTGACGGTGTACGCGGTGATCGTGCTCTGCGGAGCGACGCCCTTCAGGGCCACCGACACCAGCGCGGTCTGCGCCCCCACCGCTCCCGGCAGCACCGCGAAGGTGGACGAGATCGAGCCCGCCGCGATGATCAGGAAGATGTTGTTCAGCGACACCGGGATGTTGTACGCGTGCATGTAGGTCGCGTTGATGCCGAGCTTGCAGGCGTACGACACGGCCTCCACGCCCGCCACCTCGACGAGGTAGAGACGCGGTCTGGTGATGATCGCGCCGCCGGTCTTGGTGTTCTCCCAGGTGTCGCGCAGGCGCCGCCACAGGATCCGCACGACCAGCACCACCAGCGCGATCCCGGCCACGATGATGACCACCGTGGCCACCCAGTTGTCGGACGCAAACTCGAACTTGAAGTCGAACGACCCGGCTACGCTCAGGAACAGCCACAGGTAGACGAGGGTGGCGACGATCGCGAAGAACAGGTTCTGCACCACCGTGGCGCCCACCAGCCCGGCCACCGTCGAGCCCTCGATGCTGGTGCGGAACAGCCCCAGCATGGCCACCGTGCCCGCCCCCGCCGGCAGGAAGGCGTTCAGCCCGCTGCCGCCGGCGTAGTAGCCCAGCGTCGCACGGTAGGTCACGTCTCCCTTGGGATACGAGAAGCGCAGGATGTTGCGCCAGGCCAGCGCGATCAAAAGCGTCTGCGCCGTCTGCAGGCCGATCGCCAGCAGCAGCAGGGGCAGCGACACAGCCGTCATCGCGTCCCACAGCTGGCTCAGGAAATCGCTCACGGGCCGTGCCCCGGCGACACGACCTCATCCACCGCGGGCATGCGGCGGCCGCGCGACATCGCCGCTATCCGAACATGCCCTCGGCGTCCGAGCCGATCGTCAGGCCGTACACGACCAACACGTTGATGCTCGTGCCGACGATGGCTGCGAACGGGGCTGCGAACACGAAGAAGAACCACATGCATGCGGAGATGGATGCCAGGGCGACGCCCATGTATATCGCGAACGAATGGCGGGAGAGGGCGCCGAACGCCGACACCAGCTGGAGGGCGCCCCAGATGATGAAGATCCAGCCCCACACTGTTAGGTTGTGGTAGATCAGCTGGGAGGAGAAGTAGTGCTTGTTGTGGACGGCGGTGAACCCGTTGATGATGTTCACCACCCCCGCGATCATCAGCATCGCCGACGCAAAGACGATCCACCCCGATCGGCTGCGGCCGTGCCCACCACCCCGCCTGGCGTCCGTTGCCGTCGCCATCGCTCCTCCAATCTGATCGCTTTGGCGGAAGCGTCCCCTCGACGCTGGACCGCCTCAAGGTTGCCGGCACGAGGGGTGCGCGGTGGCGCGCACCACAGCCGCGGCTCGATCGGTGCTGGTGAGTGCGCACGACGCCCAATCGCATGCCGGCCCCCTTGGCGTCGTCCGCATTCGCGGGCATCCTTCGGTCACCCACCAGATAGGGGGTGCGGGCACACACAATGCGAGTTCCACGGGCAACGCTGCTGGCCCTGACGGGCCGCGGGACTGAGGCTGCCGACGACCCCGATTCCTGGCGGACCTCCTGCGAGGGCTTCCAGGTGTGGAGCCCGAGCGGCCGCGTGGGGACGGTGAGCGGCGTACAGCCCGGTCCGTCGCTGCGTGACGGCAGCCTGCTGGTCGTGGGCGGGCTGTTCCGGCGACGCTCGCTGGTGGTGCCGTTCGACCTGGTGGCCGAGGTTCAGCCGGACCGCAAACGGCTGATCCTCTCCTCGGACCCCCCGCACCCACCGGACGTCGTCAGCGCCGCCAACGCCGTGCCCAAGCCGCCGCCCACCGCACAGCGCGGCGCACCGCTGTGAGCACGATCGAGCTGGGCAAGCCGCGGATCCACCAGGACCCCGCGGACCCCGAGATGGTGCTGGCCGACTTCCCGTTGAACCCAGCGCCGGACACCGACTGGCTGGCGATCTTCTCGGTGCGGGTGGCGGCGTCGGCGGCGGCCAGCGCCTGGTCGGTGACGGGGAGATCGATCCGGCTCCGGACGCCGGCCACCCGCGATGCGCTCAGCGCAGGAATCGCCGCGCTGCGCGAGGTGGTTGCGCAGACCACGGCCGACTACGACACCGACCTCGCAGCCGGGCGGATCGCCGGTGCACCCGACGCGCTGCACTCACTGCAGGAGGTCGTCGACGACGCCTTCCCGGGCCCCGTCTGATGCCCGCGAGAGTTCTGGATCAATCATCTATCTAGGCGAGCTCGGCCATGGCCGGGATGTGGGCGACCACGCGCGTCCCGCGCCCGGCCGGGCTCTCGATCTGCAGGCGCCCCCCAAGCGTCTCCACCCGGTCTCGCATGCCGACCAGCCCCGACCCGCGGGCTTCGCTGGCGCCGCCCACGCCGTCGTCCACGACCTCGATCAACAACGTGCCGTTCTGGGCCGCCGCGCGAACCCTGATAGCCGACGCCCCGGCATGCTTCTCGGCGTTCGCAATCGCCTCCGCGAACACGTGGTATGCCGTGGCCTCGGTGGTGCTGTCGAGCCGCCGGTCCGGTACCTCGAGGAACTGGATGGGGACTGCGGAGCGCGGCGCAGCGCTGCGCATGGCCGTGGCCAGCCCGAGCTGGGCCAGCCCCGTCGGGTGGACGCCGTTCGCGAACTCGCGCAGCTCGGCGATCGCGAGCTCCAGCTGCCGGCGTGCTGCATCCAGCGCCATCGAGGCCTGATCAGGGGCCCGGCGGATGCGATCGGCGGCGCGCTCCAGCTCCACCGCCAGCAGCACCAGCCGCTGCTGCGGCCCGGAGTGCAGTCCGTGCTCGAGCCGGCGGCGTGAGGCGTCCGCTGATTTGACCAGACGGGCGCGCGACGCGTGCAACCCAGCCGCGTAGCGCTCGCGCTCCGAGACGACGGCCGATAGGCACAGTGTGGACAGGGCGGCCACGCCGATGAAGAGCTGCACACTGAGCACGCTGCGCGTGATCGAGGTCGAGACGAACACACCCGAGTAGTGCACGGTGTTCCAGGTGGCCAGCCCCGCCGAGATCGTGATGGCCAGGGTGGCGGCTCGAGGGTCGAACCGCAGGGCGGCCCAGATCAAGGCGGGGAAGGCGACGTAGGCGAGCGGGCTGTGGCTGCGCGACGCCACCTCGTTGGACAGCACCAGCGCGACCCCGAGCAGCACGGTCTCCGTGCGGCCGCGGGGCTGGAATATCGTCCTCGAGGGGCATGCCCAGGCCAGCGCCAGCGGCACCAGGACCAGCGCGCCGGACGTGTCCCCGAGCCACCAGGTGCGCCACACCGTCGGCATCTCGGAGACCGACATCACACCTCCCAGCATGAGGGACAGCGGGCCCACCGTTGCGCTGACCGCGGTGCCGATCGCGATCGCGATCAACAGTCCCCCGAGCCCCGGGATGCTCTCCAGCGGGCAGCCGCGACGCATCAGCCGGCGGATCAGATATGCGGCCACGACAACCTCGGCCACGTTGCCGATGGTCTGTCCCACAGCCGAGCCCACCGGCAGCGTGGAGTACTGATTCGCAAGCAGGTCGCCGATCACGATGCCCGGCCAGTACTCCAGGCCAGCCAGGCACAGCCCGGCGATGCCGACGCCCACGGGCAGCCACACGATGGCGGCCACCGGCCCCGCGAACTCGAGGTGGTAGCTGAGCTGCGCGGCGCCGTCGTACGCGGCCGCGAGGGCCAACACGCCCACCGCATAGCGCAGCCGGCGGTCAGCCAGGTACCGCGATGTTCGCCTGCCAATCCTGGTCATCCTCGCCCTCGCCACGACAGCCGGACATGGTAATGCGAGTGCCCACCGGCGCGCACGCCTAACGGGCCAATTTTGATCACATGGGGAGCGGAGTTAGGCCAGTGCCTTGGCCTTCAGTTGCTCGAACTCCTGCTGCGAGATGGCGCCGCTGTCCAGCAGCTCCTTCGCCTTCCCGATCTCACTCGCGGGCCCCGAGCTGGCGGCCACAGTGCGGACGTGATCGTCGAACTGGCGCTGTGAGTCCTGCATGACCTGCACGTTGCGCTCGGTCATGCTCGCCCCGTTGGAGATCATGTAGGCCAGCAGCCCGACCAGCGGCAGGACGAGCAGCACGATCAACCACAGCGCCTTCTTCCCTCCTGATGCATCCTGGCGACGGAAGATGTCCACGATCACCTGGAAGAGCATCATGAAGTAGATGACCATGAAGAAGATAACGAGGAGCGACCACAAAAATTCGCCCAGGCTGAAAACGACCATACGGCCTCCTTTCTGCGGCCCATGATCCCCGAGTCCGTGCCTCCGCAGCACTGGTGTAGGCCAGTCACCCGGCGGGGCGTCCGCACCACCAGCCGAGCTCTCCCAACCCGACGGAGCCGGCGGGCGGCAGCCCGCCGGCTCCGTGCAAACACACGACCTCTGGGCTCAGACGCCTGCGGTCTGCTGGTTGCTCAACGCCTCCTGCAGCTTCGCGGTGTCCTCGTCGGACAACGATGTCCTGATCACCGTTCCGCCGAACTGCTGCAGCGCGGCGATCGCCTTGTCCGGCGTCGCCTTCTCGATGATCATGAACAGCGCCGAGGTGCCCGGCTGGATCTGGTCGCGCACCTGCTCCTGGAACTGCTTGTCGATGGCGTTCTTCCCCATGTGGCCGAACAGGGCGCCGAACCCGGCACCAATGGCCAGGCCCGCGAACGGGATGAAGAACAGCATCCCGAACAGCAACCCCCAGAACCCACCCCACCACGCACCGGCGCCGGATGACGCCGCGCCATGGGTGGTCATCACGTGGTACCGGCCCTGGCTGTCGCGCGAGATCGCCGCCACCTGGTCGGCCTGGATCACCAGGTCGGCCTCGAGTGACTGCACGACGCCGCGCGCGGCCTCCGCGGTGGCCTCGTCGGGATATGCGATCGCGACGAGTGTCGCCACTGTGCACCTCCTTCGTCGATGGTCTCGGTTGCTCCTCCCAACCCCCCGAGAGACCGGACGACGGGAGAGCCGCCGTCAGCATGCCAGCGCCCGGGTCGTCGGGCTTGGTCCCATCGGGATGATTCGCCGAAACCGCGCCGCTACTCGACCGCGAGCGAGCACGCCGTATACACGGCGGAGGGGACGAATCCGATCCGCGTGTTGACCGCCCGCATGGGGAGGTTCTCCTCGGCGTTGGTGGTGGTCACAAGCTCCACGTCGGGGCGTTGACGGCGGAGCTCGCACAGGGACTCCGCCTTGATCCAGCGGGCCAGGCCACGGCCGCGGTGCGCCGCCACGACAACCGTGTCCTCGGTCGTGGCAATGGCGCCCGCCTCCGCCGAGACGCGCAGCTCGGTCAGTGCGACCACGGCGCCGGCCGGGTCGAGCGCAACGGTGACCAGTATCTGCCGGCCGCGGCGCTCGGCGGCCTGCTCCATGTCCCGTACCCGGCCCACATCCCATGCCTGCCACTCACCCGGCGCCGCCCGCGGCGCGTCGTTGATCGCCTCGCGAGCACGCGCGAACGACTCCACCAGCCCCTCCGGCGCCCGTCCCTCCCAGCCGCGCAGACGGTATCCGTCCACCTCCGGAGCATCCAGCTCTGCTTCGGCCAGCCGCAGCACCGACGACACATCGCGCCGCGTATCGACGGCCCCCACCCGGCGGGCGAAGGCCGCCCCGGCGGGCGTGGCGTGGGTCGCGATCAACGCCTCGCATCTCGACCGGGCCCGGCCCATGGCGGCGTCGAGCAGTGCCCGCCCGCAGCCGCGCCCACGCATCTCGGGCCGCACCAGCACCGTCAGCTCGCCGACCGTGGAGCTGGGAGGCAGCCCGAGCTGGCCGAAGCCGGCGATCTCGCCGTCCAGCAGCGCCGTCCAGTACCACCGCGGCTCAGAGGCCGGCGGGTGGCGCAGGTACTGCCTGGTCTCCGAGGGGGACCGGTACGGCTGCAGCCGGTTGGCCTCGGCGTGACACCGGGCTGCCACCTCGTGCACACGGTCGAGCACCTCATCCGATGCCTGACCGGGATCCAAGCTCGCCACATGCATCGCGCCAGCATACGGTGGGTTTTGCCACCGGCCGGGCCGGGAACGGAATCAGGTTGTGAAGTCATCCCTGGAACGCGAGGTGAAGCTGCGTCCCGGACGACGGTTCGAGCGGCTTGAGCTGCCCGGCCGGGATCTGCCGGAGCAGAGTCTGGTCTCGGAGTACCACGACACCGACGACCTGCGGCTGGCCGCCGGCTCGATCACGCTGCGCCGGCGCACGGGTGAGAACGGCGGCGCCAACTGGCAGCTGAAGCTGCCGCGCGCCGACGGACGGCTCGAGGTGGAACGGCCGGCGGACGGGGCGGCGGTGCCAGACGAGCTGACACGGCTGCTCGTCGCGCATTCGAGGGGGCAGCCGCTGGAGCGGGTGGCGACGCTGCGCACACGGCGCGCGGGTGTGGTCGTCGAGAGCACGGGCACCGATGTGGCCGAGGTCGTGCACGACATCGTCGAGGTGATGGATGACGGCCGGGCGGTGCGGACGTTCGAGGAGATCGAGGTGGAGCTGCTGAACGGCGACGCGGCCGTACTGCGCAAGCTCGAGCGAACGCTCCGCCAGGCGGGCGCGGAGGATCCCGACGGCCGCTCCAAGCTGTTCCAGGCACTGGACATCCAGGCGCCGAAGACGCCGAGAGCAGCCGGCGACACCCCGGCGGACGTGCTCGTGGGAGCGCTCCGCCAGCAGTACCGGCGCGTGCTCGACCATGATCCGGGGACCCGGCTGGGCGATCCCGACGAGCTGCACGACCACCGGGTGGCCATCCGGCGGCTGCGTGCCCTGCTGCGAGCCGGCCGCCCGCTGCTCGATCGCCAGTGGGCCGACGATCTGCGCCGCTCGCTGCGCCGGGCCGGGCGGGAGCTGGCCGAGGTGCGCGACCTCGACGTGCTCGTGGCCGACCTGGAGGCCCGAGCCATGGAACTGCCCGAGCTGGAGCGGGCCGGGTCAACCGACCTGCTCGAACTGCTGCGCGACCGTCGCGAGCGGGCGCGTGCCGAGCTGCTGCTGCAGCTCGGCGAGCCGTGGTACGTCAGCGTGTTGAACCGTGTCGAACAGGCAGTCGCCGAGCCTCGGCTGGACGGCAGCGGCCCACCATCAGCGATGGTCGCAAAGGAGCACAGGCGAACCCGCCGGCTGGTGCGAAAGCTGCCGGCGAACCCGTCCGACGCCGAGCTGCATGAAGTGCGCAAGGCCGCCAAGCGTGCACGCTATGCCGCAGAGTTCGCGGCGGCGGCCGGCGTATCCGGCATGAAGGGGTATGTGAAGAGAGCAAAGGCGGTGCAGGACGTGCTCGGCGAGCATCAGGACGCCGTGGTGGCGATGGACGTGCTGAGGGACCTGGACGGTCTGGTGCACCGGCCCATGGCGCACGTCGCCGCGGAGGCCCTGATCGAGAGCGAGGCGGCCCGCAGGACCGAGGCCCGGGCCTGGTTCCCCAAGGCCTGGGGGCGGCTCCAGCGCCGGGCGCGGTCGGTGGTCTGACGCCTCGCGGGTGTCACGCGGCAGCGGAGTGCTCGGCGCTCGCGTAGGGGTGATGGAAGACGTGCATCGGAGAGCGCTCGCCGACCGGCACCTCGAACGCGTCGCCGGTGCGGAAGTCGGCCACCGCCACCACGCACGATCCGTCGGCCGGGTCCCACATCAGCGACACGTCGAGATCGTCCGACGAACGGTGGGCCAGCTCTCGCAATGGCGCGGGGTACAGACTCATCTCGAACTCCCTCTCCTATCCAGATGGCCTGGGGCGCAGGGTGAGGATCGCCACCGAGGCCGCCTGGCGGGTCTCGACCAGCTCCATCCCTGTCTCGGCCGGTGACTCGCCGAACAGCTTCTGACCCGCGCCGAGCACGACCGGGAACACCATCAGGTGCAGCTCGTCGACCAGCCCCTTGGCCAGCAGGTCGCGCGCCAGCCGCCCGCTGCCGACGACCAGGATGTCGCCGGTGTACCGCTGCTTCAGCCTCGCCACCTCGTCCTCGAGGTCGCCTCGCAGCACCGTGGTGTTGTTCCATTCGGCCCGCTCCAGCGTCGAGGACACGACATACTTCGGCATCGCGTTCATCTTCACGCCGAACTCGCCGGCCTCCATCGTCGGCCATGCCTTCGCGAACCCCTCGTAGGTGACGCGGCCCAGCAGCTGGGCGTCGGCGGCCATCAGCTCGTCGAACTAGACCCTGTCGCCGTCGTCTCCGCGGGCAAATCGAAACGCCCACCCGCCGCGCACGAACACGACGGCACCCCCCGGGTCCTGCATCACGCCGTCAAGGGTGATGAACTCGGTGACCACCAGCTTCGCCATCGCTCCTCCTCGGTGTTTCGGTGTTCAGACTGCCGCCGCGGGTGTGATTCATCGCCCCGAATTCGATCCCCGGAATCGCGAGCATTGGGGTACGCTGATCCGGTTGTGCCGCGGGCGTCGGCGACCTGCCCGCAGCTGAGCCCGAGGAGGGATCGAATGGCGGAAATCACGCTTCACGTGCTCAAGCCGAGCGTCAACAACCTGACAGTCAGGATCTTCGTGCGAGCGGCCGGGATCGACTTCGAGGAAGAGGACGCCTGGGGCAAGAGCCACACGCCGGAGTTCGCGAAGATGAACCCGGCCCAGCTCACGCCCACCATCGAGGAGGCCGGCCTGCCGCGAGCGGCCATGTGGGAGAGCTGCGCGATCATGTCGTACCTGTGCAACACGCGCGGGCTGACCCAGTTCTACCCGACGGAGCCGGCCGAGCGGGCAATGGTCGACAGCGCGATGTTCTACCTGATCGGCACCCTGTATCCGCTGGTGACACGGGCCACCTATCCGGCGCTGGGATTCCCGCAGTACCCCGGCGAGGTCGGGTCCTCGGACGCCGACCCGCAGGCCAAGGCCGCGGCCCAGCAGGCGGCCGAGGCCGCGCTGGCGGCGCCGCTCGACGTCTACCGCCAGTTCTTCCTGGCCGACCGGCGGTTCATCGGCGGAGACCACCCGTCGATTGCGGACATCCGGCTGGCCGCGACGCTCGAGTTCCTGCACGCCATTGACTATGACCTGCCCGAGTGGGCCGAGGAGTTCATGAGCAGGATGGAGAGCGAGCTGGGTGACGCGTATTCCGAACCTGCGGCCGACGTGCGCGGCTACGTGGCGCACGTGAAATCGCAGGCCACGCCGGCATAGACCGGCACCGAGTTTCGAAGAGCTTAAGGAGCGCGCAAGGGGGCGGTTAGATCCGCCCCCTACCGTCGGGTCCCGTCAACGAACGGGAGGAGGCGTTGTGAGGACACGACGGATAGCACTGGCGGTTCCGGTGTTGGGTGCGGCCCTGCTGGCTGCGCCGGCCGGAGCCTCTGCGGGAGCGGCTCACGGAGCCGCGTTCACGCTTTCGAACGCCGCATCGGGAAACAGGGTGGTGGTGTTCGCCCGGGAGCCGGACGGCGGCTTGAACAAGGTCGGCTCGGTGGCCACCGGGGGACGCGGCAGCGGCGCCAACCTGGGCTCCCAGGGGTCGCTCACGCTGAGTCCAGACGGGTCACGGCTGTACGCGGTCAACGCGGGCAGCGACAGCCTGTCGGTGCTCGGTGTCTCGGGCACCCACGTGTGGCGCGAGCAGGTCGTGGGATCTGGCGGCAGCATGCCGGTCAGCGTCACGGCCGGCGGCCGCCGGGTGTACGTGGTGAACGCGGGCGGCTCGCCTGACGTGGCGGGGTTCCGCGTGACGACCGGCGGTCTGGCCCGGATCGGCGGCGGCACTCGCGCGCTCGGTGCCGGCGACTCGGGCCCGGCCCAGGTGTCGCTGAGCCCGTCGGGGCGCGTGCTGGTGGTCACAAACAAGACCTCCAACACGATCGACACGTTCGCCGTGCACGCCGACGGCTCGCTGGGCCCGGCGCAGTCGCACGCGTCGAACGGCGCCCAGCCGTTCGGGTTCGCGTTCACGCCGAACGGGCGGCTGATTGTGTCGGACGCCGCGCAGGCGCCGACCAGCGCGGTCACCTCGTACCGGATCACGGGCGGCGGACTGCACACCGTGTCCGGCCCGCTGCAGACGAACCAGCTGGCCGCGTGCTGGGTGGCCGTACGGCCGGGTGGGCGCTATGCGTTCGTGTCCGATGCCCACAGCGGCACGATCGCCGCGCTCCGTGTGACCCGCGACGGCGGCCTGTCGCTGGTCGACCCGTCGGGCGTCAGCGGCAGCGGGGGATCGGGCAGCACCACACTGGACGAGGCGGTGACGCCTGACGGGCGGATCCTCTCGGTGCTGGTGGACGGCACCCGGCCGGGCGTGAACGCCCTGGTCAGCTTCCGCATCCTGGCGGACGGCAGCCTGCACCGCATCTCGACCAGCGGCGCCATCCTGACCAGCGACGTCGGGCTGGTTGTGAACTGACCGCAAGCCGGGGCCAGGCCCCAGGGGCCTGGCCCCGGTTGTTGTGGGTGTCCCGACGCGCATGGAGATGGAGCAATTCAGGTGCCAGGTACCGTCGACCGGCCGTGACAATGGCGACCGTCACAGCCGCCCGCCGGGTACCTGGCACCGGCTCGTAGGGCTTACGAGAAGCTGAACTCTTGGGGACGGGCCGCTGGGCGTTGGTACGCTGGATGCATGGCGGCGTCGCCCGGCTCGGCTGCTCGCGTGCTCGTCGTGGACGACGAGCCCGTCGTGCGCGACGTGCTGACGCGGTATCTGCGCCGCGAGGGGTTCGAGGTCAGCGGCGCCGCGGACGGGCACGAGGCGCTGACGGCCATCCAACGCGAGCCGCCCGACGTGATCCTGCTCGACCTCATGTTGCCCCGGCTGAGCGGGCTCGACGTCCTGCGCACCGTCCGCCTGGACGGCGACGTGCCGGTGATCATCCTTTCGGCCAAGTCGTCCGAGCAAGAGCGCATCCAGGGCCTGCAGCTCGGCGCGGACGACTACGTGGTCAAGCCGTACTCACCCGGCGAGGTCGTGGCCAGGGTGCACGCCGTGCTGCGCCGCACCCTGCCCGCCAACGGCCGGCTCGCGTTCGGCGAGCTGGAGATCGACCCTGCACGGCGCGAGGTGCTGCGCGACGGGGAGCCGGTGCACACCACCCGCAAGGAGTTCGAGCTGCTGTACCAGCTGGCCTCGCACCCGGGGCAGGTGTTCAGCCGTGAGCAGCTGCTGGAGCTGGTGTGGGGCTACGTGTGGACGGGCGCCACCGACACGGTCACCGTGCACGTCCGCCGCCTGCGCGCCAAGATCGAACCCGATCCGTCCAGCCCCGTGCGGCTGGTCACCATCCACGGCGTCGGGTACCGGTTCGACGGATGAACAAGATGAGCGAGCCGATGCGGATCCTGGCCCTCCTGGGCCCGATCACCATCGCCACCGTGCTGTCATCGATCGCCGCCCGCAGCCTCGTGCGGCGGGCCGGGCTGGCCGCCACCATGGTGGCGATCGCCGTCGTGGCCTCGCTGGTCACGGTGATCGACCTGCTGGTGCTGAACCACTTCATGCTGATCAACCCGGGAAACCGCACGGAGGTCGGGCTGGTCGCGCTGTACTCGCTGACGGCCGGGGTGGCCGCGGCGATGATCGTCGGCCGCTCCACCAACCGCGCAATCCGGCGGCTGGTCGGCGTGGCGCGTTCGCTCGGCCACAACGACCTGGACGCGCGGGTGGGCAACCTGGAGGCCGGACCCGAGCTGCAGGTGCTGGCCGACACGCTCGACCAGACCGCCGCCCGGCTGGCTCGGATGATCGAGGCCGAACGCCAGGTCGAGGCGGAGCGGCGCGACCTCATGACCTCCATCTCGCACGATCTGCGCACCCCGCTGGCCAACCTGCGGGCGATGGTGGAGGCGATCTCCGACGGTGTCGTGGACGACGCCGACACCATCCGCCTGTACGCCGGGGACATGCAGCGGTCGATCATGACCCTCGTCGAGATGGTCGAGGATCTGTTCGAGCTGTCGTCGCTGGACACCCACGAGTTCGCCGCCGACGACCGGCTGATCCCGCTGTGCGACGCGGTGCAGCAGGCGGTCGGACGCTGCTCGGCAGAGGCCGCCGCGAAGGGGATCCGGCTGGACGTCGACCTGGGCGAGGTGTCGGCCCAGCCGTGTTCGCCGAAGCTGGCGCGGGTCGTCCACTCGCTTGTCGACAACGCCGTGCGCTACACGCCCCCGGGCGGACACGTCACGGTGCGCGCGGCGGCGGCGCCCGACGGGCTCCAGGTGGCCGTCGAGGATTCCGGCCAGGGCATCTCGGCCGATCAGCTGCCGCGCGTGTTCGAGCCGTTCTGGCGGGCCGACTCCGCACGCTCCAGCCGCGGGTCGGGCCTTGGCCTGACGCTGGCCAAGCGGATCGTGGAGGCGCTGGGCGGGAAAATCGAGGCCACCAGCGGCCCTGACCAGGGCTCCCGCTTCGACATCACGGTGCCGACCTGAACGTCGCGCACCTTACAAGACACGAACAGTTGACCCCGGGGGGCCGAAATCGGCGCTCCGAGGGGCCATACTTCGGATATGAGCGAGGTTCGAGTCGGAAGGGCCGCGTTCCTGTCGGTCGTCGGGCTGGGTGCCGCCGGCATCCTGTTCGGCAACCGGATCACCGGTGCGCTGAACGGCCCGCTGTCGGCCGTCGGGTCGGTGGTCCCCAACGCCGTCAAGGACGTGCTGCCGAACGGCTGGCGGATTTACGCCATCAACCCGCCCTGGCCCGTCTTTCACCCGGACAGCTACCGGTTCGAGGTCACCGGCCACGTGCGCAGGCCGCTGAACCTGTCGTGGGCCGAGTTCACGCAGCTCTCCAGCGTGGATCAGACCACTGACTTCCACTGCGTGACCGGCTGGTCGGTGGACGGCGTGCACTGGCGCGGCGTCCGCCTGCAGACCCTGTGGGACATGGTGGAGCCGCTGCCCAGCGCCCGCTACGCCAACTTCATCTCGATGGAGGTGCCGTACGTCGACACGCTCTCGATGCACCAGACAACGCTGCCGGACGTGATGCTCGCTCACACCATGGACGGCGCCCCGCTGCCACGCGAGCACGGTGCGCCGATGCGCCTGATCATCCCCGAGATGTACGGCTACAAGAACGTCAAGTGGCTGCGGAAGATCGAGCTCGTGCCGGCTCTCGAGCCCGGTTTCTGGGAGCGCAACGGATATGACGTCGACGCCTGGGTCGGGAACTCCAACGGCTACTGAGCAGGCCGCGGCCATCCAGCCGCCGTCTGCCTACGTCAGCCGGTTCAGCGTGGCCGAGCGGACGCTGCACTGGCTGCTCGCCGGCACGTTTCTGGTCATGCTGGCAACCGGGCTCATCCTGTACCTGCCCGCCTTCGCGCAACTCGCGGCCAACCGCGTGATGTGGAAGACGATCCACCTGGGCGCGGCGGTCGTGTTCTGGGGCGGGCTGATCGCCCTCCTACCCGGCAACAGCCGGGAGCTGCGGGCCACGGCCCGGCAGATCGACCGGTTCGACCGCGACGACGGCCGCTGGCTCAGATGGGCGGTCAGCCACCGGGACGTGGAGCCGCCGCAGGGCCGGTTCAACGCCGGGCAGAAGCTGAACACTGCGATCATCGCAGGCCTGATGGTGGTGTTCACTGTGTCAGGAACGCTGATGTACCTCCAGGAGACCAACGCCGGCTTCCGTGGCACCAGCGCGATCATGGCCCACGATTGGGCGACATGGATCGCCGTTCCGCTCGTCATCGGGCACCTGTACCTGGCGATGGTCAACCCGTCCACCCGTCACTCCATGCGGGGGATCGTGCTGGGCACGGTGCGCCGCGACTGGGCGAAACGGCATCACCCCAAGTGGGAGCGCGACCTGTAGCCGCTTCCGGCGTGTCCCCCCAGCTCTCGGTCAGACATGGCCGGGAGGCGGTCGAGTTCTACAGGGCCGCCTTCGGGGCAGTCGAGATCTACCGTGTGGCGGGCACCGACGAGCGCCCGAGCGTGGTGTCGCAGCTGGCTGTCGGCGAGACCACCTTCTGGGTGTCGGACGAGTCGCCGCCCAACCACCACCACAGTCCGGAGACGCTGGGCGGCACGACGGTGCGTCTGCTGCTGGTGGTGGAGGATCCGCGGGCGGTCGCCGAGCGGGCCGTCTCGCTGGGCGCGACCGAGGTGTGGCCGGTGGCCGAGCAGCACGGCTGGCTGCTGGGGCGGGTCGAGGACCCCTTCGGGCACCATTGGGAGATCGGCAGGCCGCTCACCGAGTGGCCGCCGAAAGGTGGATCGCGGCACTAGATGGAGGGACGAGGAGGGCGACATGTCGAGCACCGCATCGCGGAGCAGCATGGAGACGGTCTTCGACTGGGTGAACGCCAGGCGCAGGGCCGATTCCGACGCGCTGGCCTCCCGGCTTGCGCCCGACGTCCAGCACGTCGGCATCCGGCCGGGGATGATCTGCCGCAACCGCGACGAGGTGGTCGCGCTGGCCCGGAACTTCGGGCCGCGCCTGCCGCAGGTCGACGCCCTTGAGCTGGTCGCGGCGGGCGACCGTGTGGTGCTGTCGATCCGCGGCCCCGAGATCGGCGTCCCCGCCGTCGAGGACTCCGATGCGCCGCGCGGCCAGGCCACCATCGTGTTCACGGTACACGACGGCCTGATCACCCACATGCAGGATTACCTGCACCGCCAGGACGCGCTGGACGCGGTCGGCGCCGCCCCGGGCTGGGACTGAACCAGCCAGGGAGCGGTGTCAAACCCCCCAAGGGGCCAGGCCCATGGGCCTGGCCCCGATCAGGGTGTCTGACACCGCCATCGCGCGGTTAGAGGTGCTTGCACTCCCCGCGCTTCTGGCCGCCGACCACGTTGGGCGAGCCGCCCGAGTCGCCGACGTGCGCCTGCGGCACGTTGTTGAAGCACGACAGGTTGCCGCCGACCGTATTGGTCACGATCTCCATCGCGTCGGGGTCGCCCATCCGGTTGCCCTGGATGGTCGCGTTCCCGCTGATGTTGTCGCGGATGAAGCCGAGCCAGCAGCTGTGCACGCCCTGGATGAGGGCGTTGCCGCCGACGGTGCTGTCCTCGAGGTCGACGTAGTAGGGACCGCCGAACAGCTTGGTGGAGCTGCAGTCCATGCTGCCGCCGCCGCCGACGATGCTGAGGTCGTCCTTGATCGTCATCCCGTGGAGGATCACCGCCCACGCTCCGCTGGTCTTGACGCTGCCGTTGACCACCGTGGTGCTGAAGCCCGAGCACCCCGTCTCCGGCGAGCAGCCGATCCCGGCCACGGCGTCGTTCTGCACGACCACGTCGCCGCCGACGCGAAGCGTCGCCATCGAGATGCCGTTGAATGCGGCATGGCGGGCGACTGTCAGGTTGTTCGCCACGCTCACCGTGCCCTTGCTGGGCAGCGAACAGAACCCGCTGATCGTGAGTGAGTGATACGAGCCCGGCTTGACGGTCCCGCTCTTGCAGGTCACGTTCCCGAAACTCGCCGCGCCGGCGCTGCCGACAGCAGTCGCCAGAAACACGCCGGCCACGAGCGCGAGCATGATGCGTCCCGCTCCTCTCATGTGCCCCCTCCTTCGTTGAGTGTCCTCTCACCGCCACTCAGCGGCACGAGCGATCGTAACGGGTTGGTGTTGCCCGCGCGTTATCGATTCAGAACATCGGCTTCAGGCGGCCCGAACGACCCGTACGGCGGGTAAGTAGCTGAGGCCGAAGTGGGTGGAGGTGTCGACCGGCTTTCCGGTGGAGTCGAAGATGACCTCCAGGAAGCCGTGCCGGCTGTTGCGCAGTGGATCCAGCACGGCGATCTGCTTGCGTGTCGCGGCTGAGATCACCGACCCGCTGTCGCCGACGTACACATGGACGCCGTCACGGCCGTGCAGCAGCCACCCGTCCCGCCGCTCCTTGGCCGTGCCCGGCGGCTGCTCGACACCGGTGATCGGGTTGATCACGACATCCGCCAGGTGCGCGGGCGACGTCCCGGTGGAATACACCCGGAGGCGCTGCGCCGGCGTGTCCAGCACCCACACCTCGGAGCCGTCGGGGCTGAGGCTGATGCCGTGGCTGGGCGCGGTCAGCGTGAAGCCCGGGGGCACCTTTCCGAACGTCACCGTGGCCATCACCGTGCCGGTGGTGATGCTCGCCACCTGGAACCCCCGGAACTGGGAGGACGTGGTGTAGATGAGCTGCTCCGCGGCGTCGACCGTGAATGGGCGGCAGCCGTTTCGCAGGGGGCCGATCGTGAACCCGTTGTCGAGGTAGACGAGCTTGGAGCGCAGCCCAGCCAGATACACGTGCTTGGTGCGGGCGACGGTGTTGTGCGCGCCGAGGCCGCCGTGCGCAGTTCCGATCAGGTTGCCGGTGAGCGGGTCGAGGATGTGCCACAGGTCCGTGTTCGACCTCTCGCCGCCGGGGACGTACAGCCGGCTGCCGTCAAGCGTGACCGCCAGCTGATCGATCCCGAAGGCGAGGTTGCGGTTCCACAGCACCGTGTCAGTGGCCAGGTCGTAGCGCAGGATCCGCCCGCCGCTGCTCGCGGTCGAGCCGTGAGTGATCCACAGGCTGCCGATGCCGGGATGGCATGCGATCCCGCGCGGGCCGTCCATGTACGGCAGCGTCACCGTCCTGCGCACCGTGAAGGCGGGCACGTCGTAGATCGTCATCGAGCCGTTGACGGCCACGTACAACCGCCGCGTGGTGCCCGCGGCAAACGCCGCCGGCGTCAGTCCTCCCAGTGCGATCACGGTGCCGGCAGCCGCCCCTCTTCCGAGCAGCGTGCGCCGTGTCAGCCGGTCGTCCATACGGGATCAGTAGCCCATGCCGAAGTGCGTCGAAGTGTCGACGGGCACACCGGTGGAGTCGAACATCACCTCCACCACACCGTGCCGGCCGTTGGCCAGCGCGGGCAGCACGGTGACCTGCCGGCGCGTCGCCGTGGAGATCACCGAGCCGCTGTCCGCGACGTACACGTAGTCGCCCCACTTGCTGTGCAGGACCCACCCGGCCTTGATGTTGTCGAAGCCCGTGGGCGGCAGATCCCTGCCCGTGATCGGGTTGATGGCCACGTCGGCCAGGTGCTGTGGAGACTCGCCGGCGCTGAAGATGCGCACGCACTGCGCCGGCATGTCCAGCACCCACACCTCACGCCCATCCGGGCTGAGGCTGATCCCATGGCTGGGCGCGGACGGCGTGAAGTGTCTGGGCGTCGGCCCGAAGTTGATCGTCGCCAGCACCTTCCCGGTACCGATGCTGGACACCTGGAAGCCGCGCACATGGGTGGACGTGGTGTAGATCAGGTGCTCCGCCGCGTCCACGGTGAACGGCCGGCAGCCGTTGACAAGGGGGCCGATCTGGCGACCGCCCTGAAGGTAGACGTGCGGAGACTGAACGCCCGCCAGATACACGTGATTCGTGCGGGCGATGGTGTTGTGCGGACCGGCCGCTCCCGACATCGTCTTCATCACGGTGGCCGACAGCGGGTGCAGCACGTACCACAGGCGGTTCGACGACTTCTCGCCGGTCGGCACGTACAACCGGGCGCCGTTCAGCGAGATGGCGGGCTGATCGACACCGAAGCCGAGCGGCCGGTCCCACTGCACACGATCCTCCACCAGGTTGTACCGGAGCAGGCTGCCTCCGGTGCCATCGTCCATGCCATGCGTGATCCACAGGCTGCCGATGCCCGGGTGGCAGACGATCCCACGCGGGCCATCGGCAATGCTCGGTATCTGCACGGTGCGCACGACCTGCCACGACGGCACGTCGTAGATCGTCATGGAGCCGTTGATGGCGCAGTACAGCCGGCGGTACGTGCCGCCGGCCCGCGCCTCGCCCACGCCCGCGCCGAGAGAGACCGCGGCTCCCACAGCAAGGCTGCGCCCGATGAACGTGCGGCGCGTCAGCCGCCCAGTTGTGTGCCTCTTGCCCATTGACCCATCCCCGTTGCCCGACGGATACGGTCGATGGTACCGCGCCGATCACATCGCCGCGCGGGTTGGCGCTACCAGCGCTCCCAGTGCACGACCTCGTCCATCGGCCGCCTGCGCGCCGGCCGGAAGTCGGTGCCGATCGTGTGGGCGAGCGGGATCAGGCCGACCTGGGTGACGCGGTCGAAGGGGAGGCCGAGCAGGTCGGCGGCCTCCTTCTCGAGGTCCTGGTGGTACGTCGTGAAGACGCTGCCCAGGCCGCGCGCGCGGGCGGCCAGCTGGAAGCTCCAGGCGGCCTGCATGATCGACCCGTACAGCGCGGCCAGCTCGGGCGCGGACTGTCCTTCGGGCCGGCCCTCGACACACGGCAGGACATGCACCGGCACGTCGCGCAGGTTCACGGTCAGGTACCGGGACGAGCTCTGACCAGCGGTTTCGCCCGCCGTCTCCTGCTCGGGAGGGGTGTCGGAATACGACATCCACGCCCGCCGGTAGATGTCGGCCAGGCCCGCGCGCAGCGAGGGGTCGGTGACCACCACGAAGCTCCACGTCTGCTGATTCGTCGAGGACGGCGCCTGCACTGCCAGCCGCAGGCATTCCTCGACCAGCTCGCGGGCGACCGGCCGGGTCAGGTCCAGCCGCTTGCGCACGGCCCGCGTTGTCGAGAGCAACTGGTCGGGTGTGAGGTCGAGGTTCACGCCGCGGAGAATACGCCTGTAGGCTCCCCGTCCGTGGACGTGAACGTGTTCGGCGACGAATGGGACGGCGCAAACGACCGCCCCGGCTGGCAACACCGGCGGCTGAGTGTCGGGCGCCGCCTGGGCGCAGAGCGGCTTGGCGCCACGGCGTACCGCATCGAGCCCGGCCAGCGCAACTTCCCGTACCACTACCACTATGCGCTGGAAGAGCTGCTGGTGGTGCTGGAGGGCGCGCCGACGCTGCGCGATCCGGCCGGCGAGCGTGTGCTCAGCCCTGGCGACACGGTGCTGTTCCGCCGCGGGCCGTCCGGCGCGCATCAGCTGCGAAACGACACCGACCGCCCGGTGCGGGTGCTGATGGTGTCGTCCCAGGCCGACGTGGAGGTCGTGACGTACCCCGACTCCGACAAGGTGGGGGCGAGCGCGCGTGCGCCTGACGGCTCGTCGTTCCGCGTGCTCTCGCCGTCCACCACCGACGTCGGCTACTGCGACGGCGAGGACTAGGCCGGCCCCGCCGGCTCAGGCGTAGGTGCTGATGCCCTGATGGCGGATGGCGTCGCCCTCCGCCACGATCCGCTCGTTGGAGGTCGGCGTGATCACCAGCGGCGACACTCCGAGCACGAGCTGGCTGAGCACCGACGTCTCCCGGTGGTCGAGGCTCCACACCATCAACGAGCTGACCGGGCTGGTGATCTGCATAGTCTCGTATTAGGGCAAGTACGCCGGAATTTCCAGCCGGCCCCGCAGCGGCTACGACCTGGTCGGCACCTCGGCGCCCCCCAGAGCGACCTTCGCCCTGGCCGTCACCAGGTGGTAAAGCACGAGAAGCTGTACCAGGGCCAGCGAGTCGGAGCGGTGCAGGTCGGCGCCGATGGTGAACTCACCCAAACGCTCCGAGCGCAGATGGCTGGCGAAGTGCATGTGCCTCCAGATCCGCTCCTCCAGCTCCAGCGCCGTGCTGGGCTGCAGCCGCCCGGGTACGAACAGGTCCTGGTCGCCGTCGCGCCCGATCAGCGACAGCTCGTCGTCAGCGTCGCCGATCACGTCCTCCAGGTCAGGGTGAGGCAGACCGGGTCGCAGCAGCAGGTGCGCGTCGAGGTGCGTGGCGTCGGCCTCCTGGCCGGCCTCCGGCGCGGCAAACCGCACCACGATGTCGGCATGCGCGCGCTGCGGGCGGATAAACGCCTCGGAGTCAGCCTCGCGGCGGTCGAGTTCACCCAGCACCTGCGTCGTCGTGTACCCGCGCCGGGAGCAGTCCCGCAGTACCTTCCACCGCCGCCGCAGGCTCTCCGGCGGGTCGAGGAAGATGCGGATGTCGAAGCACTCGCACATGGCGGCGGTGTGGAAGCCCAGCAGCCCTTCCACGATCACGAACTTCTCGGGACTCAGGTACACGGGCGGCCCGAACGTGCCGTCGCCGTGCCGGTAGACCGGCTTCAGCACCGGCTCGCCTGAGCGCAGCAGGCGCAGGTGCTGCTCCATCACGTCCATGTAGTTGCTCGCAGGGTCGAGCGGCGTGACCTCGAGCGCCGTGCGCCGAGCCCGGTCGTACCGGTGGTAGTCGTCCAGGCACACGTGCGACACCTGTTCGCGGCCGAGCAGCCGCACGATGCCGCGGGTCAGAGTGGTCTTCCCGCTGGCGGAGTCACCGACGACTCCGAGCATGATCGGCCTTGCCACATCCCTCCCCGCGCCGCTGGTAGGCCGACAGCTTAGTGGGGGCGTGCGGGCCCGCGGCGAGCGAGGAGAGCCTCGGAACCAGGCCTGCGCGGAACCTCGGCGACGCATAATCCGTCAATTTCAACGTTGACATACCCGCCAGACCATGGACGTTTGTGGTAGGGATTACCTGCTGAGGAGGGGAAACGGGCGCACGGATGCGCATGAGGATTGGACACCGTTGTTGGGCGACCGCCGCGTTCGCGGCGGCGTCGTTCGCTGCCGGCATCGGCCTGGCCGTCGTCGGCGGGCCGCATCCTGCATTTGCCGGCGGCGGGACGACATCGCCACCGCCGCCACCGCCGCCGACCTCGAGCCAGCCGCCTGTCTCGACCCCTCCGCCGCCGGTGTCCACGACCACCACGAATCCGTCGCGGCACCACGCGAACCCTCCACCTGGACGGGTGACCGACCTGCGGGCCCATAACACGGGCGCGCACATGGTGCTGACATGGCGACTTCCCGCGGACCGCGATATGCGCGGGGTGTGGGTCGTGCGCACCCTCGCCGCCGACGGCTGCGCGACCACGCTGCACGGCGGCATGCAGATCGGGACCAGGCTGGTGCGCTCCCGAGCCGTCGACAACACCGCCGTCCCGCGCACCAGGTACTGCTATACCGTCTTCGTCACCGACACGGCCGGGCACCGGTCATCCGCCGATGACACGGGACCCGTGGCGATGCCCGACCGCACGCCGCCCGCGCCGGTGGCACACGTCACCGCCGACGTGTCGGGCTCCGATGTCGTGGTGTCGTGGAGCCCAGCCAAGGGGGCGTCGCACTATCTGGTGATGCGCGGCGCGGCGGACGCCTGCCCGACCGCGCCACGGCGTCGCAGCGCGATCGCGAAAACGACAGGGCTGAGGTTCACCGACACCAGCGCCAAGCCTGGAGGCGGTTACTGCTACGCGGTGTTCGCAGTCGATGCGGCGGGGAACCCTCAGACCACGCCGTCGACGGCGCCACCGATCACACTGTCCCGCGCGTCCACGCCGAAGGTGGCGAAGCCGGGCGGACCGACCCACCACGTGGTCACCCCGTCCCGGGCTTCGGCGGGTTCCGGGTCAGGGCCGCTGGCCTCGGAGGTCGCGCGGATCGTGGCGGCGATCGCGGTGGCGGTGGTCGTGTTCGGCGGCATCGTGCTGGCCGGCCTGCGACTGCAGAACCGGCGCCGGACGGCGGTGTACGGACCGAGCCGGTCCCGCGGTGGGGCGGCCCGCCTTCAGCTCAGTGACTACGACACCAGGGCGCTGGTCATACCGGCGGCGCTGGGCGTCGCGGGGCTGCTGCTCGTCCTGGCCCTGGCGGCGCTGCTGCTGTGATGCGGCGCGTCTCGTTCATGCTCGTCCTGCTCGCGCTGGCGGTCGCCGGGCAGACCGCGGTTGCCGCCACCTCAGGCCCGCTGACCGGAACCGACCAGGGGTTCGGCACGGTCGCGGTGGGCTCCCAGAACCCGCAGACCGTGACCATCAGCAACAACGACTCGACGGCGACGCACGTTGTCGACTCGCTCACGCTGGGAGGCTCGGATCCCGGGCAGTTCAGCCTGTCCAACGACAACTGCAGCGGCGTCACGCTGGACGCCGCGGGCGGCGCCAATGACCACTGCACGGTGACCGCCACGTTCAGCCCCGGCAGCGCCGGCAGCTTCAGCGCCGAGATCGACGCGAACTACGACGGCGGCTCGCAGAACGGCGACGTGTCCAACCTCTCGGGAACCGGCGGCACATCCGGCGTGAACGTGTCCCCGGGTAGCCTCGACTTCGGCACCCAGAACGTGTCAGCCGGCCCCACCAGCTTGAACGTGACCGTCACCAACTCGGGCACTCTGCCGGTCACCGTGGCCAGCTCGTCGATCACATCGGGGTCGTCCGACTTCTCGCAGAACGGCGGCTGCGACGCCACGGTGCTGACCTCGAACGGCGACCACTGCCAGATCCAGGTGACGTTCAACCCGAGCACGGCCGGAAACAAGTCCGGGCAGCTGCAGATCCTCGACACTGCCGGCTCGAGCCCCGAGAACGTGTCTCTGTCGGGCACCGCGACCGCACCTGCCGTGAGCGCGCAGAATCTCGACTTCGGCAACGTGCTGCTCGGCCACAGCGCGACCAAGACGCTCACCGTTTCCAACTCGGGCAGCTCAGCGCTCACCATCGCCCCCGGCGGCGTCGGCCTGGCGACGGGCGGGGGCAACTATTCGCTCAGCGCGGACACCTGCTCCGGGCAGACGATCGCCGTGGGCAACAGCTGCACCGTCGACGTCTCCTTCCATCCCACCCTGAGCGGCGCCCATCCGGGCGATGTCTCCATCTCCGACAACGCGCCGGGATCGCCACAGGACGTCTCCCTGGCCGGCGCCGGCCTGTCCCGGTTCGTGAGCATCGCACCCGCCTCCTTCAGCTTCGGATCGATGGAGGTCGGCCGCCTCGGCACATCGCACACCTTCACCCTCACGAACCTGAACAGCACCGGGCTGGCCATCGGCGGCTCGCCGCTGACGATCGTGGGCATCAACCCCAAGAGCTTCAGGGTCGTCGGCGACGCCTGCCGCAATCACGTCATCGCCGCCAACCACTCGTGCACGTTCACGGTGCAGTTTGCTCCGCGTGGAGCGGGCGCCCTGCAGGCCCAGCTCCGGGAAACGGACGGAGCGCCGGACAGCCCGCACACCGTGGCGCTCGCCGGCACCGGCGTGCACCCGCCCAACATCACCAACCTGCACGGCTCGGTCGGGTGCAACGCCGCGACAGTGCTGTGGAAGCCGTCGACGGGCAGCGGGCTTCTGACGGCGATCATCCGGCGTAGCTCGACGCGCGTGCCGCGCAGCCCGCTGGACGGAACCGCCCTTCGCCGCACGCGGGTGGGCGTGCTGCTGGACGGCCGGCTGCACCACTTCCACCACTACTACTACGCGATCTGGTCCGAGTACCGGTTCTCGAAGGCCGGCCCGATCGTGTACTCAGCCCGGGCCGCGATCCTGCTCAGCACCGGCGAGATATGCCGGCCGCAGAAGCACGGCGTGGTGTACACCACCCGCCCGCCGATCCGCTGGCTGCCGGTGTCAGGGGCCTACGGCTACGGCCTTCGTATCTTCTCGCATGGAGTCGACATCCGGGCCTGGTCGGCGCCGACCACGACGCCGGCATACGACGTGCGCTCGAGCTGGGTGTACAAGCACAGGGTTCGCCGTCTGAAGGCGGGCGAGACCTATGTCCTGTTCGCCTACGCGTACACCCACCGCCGCCCGCGCGGCTTTCAGATAGGGCACAGCACCTTCACGGTCAGATGACCCGAACCGGGGCCTGGCCCCTGGCCGTACCGCGGGCTCGGTTGTCCAAGACGAAACCGGGGCCTGGCCCCTGGGGCCAGGCCCCGGTTCACCGCACGCCGCGTGGGACGCCGCCAGCGCGCCCGCAGTCGCACTAGGGGCGGGGCCCAGGGAACCCGGTGCTCAAGGGCTGGTAGGCGCAGGATGCGGGTGCGCTGGCAAGGATCGAGCGGCGAGCGGAGCGCAGGCGTGGTGGGTTTCCACGTCGAGCACCGCACGCCGCGTGGGACGCCGCCAGCGCGCCCGCAGTCGCGCCTAGGGTGGGCGGTAGCCGAGCGCCGCGCTTGCAAACAGAATGAACTGGAGCGACGGCGCGAAGGCCACGTAGGCGCGATGCACCGTGGCCCGGCGCAGGCCGATGTCGGCCAGTGCGAACGCCAGCGGGAAGGCGACCAGCCCGAACCGGCCGACCGAGAACAGCACGCCTGAGAACAGCGGCAGCGCGAAGATCCCGGCCACGTACAGGACGTCCTCCCACCTCGTGCGCTCGAATCGCGGCGAGCGAAGGATCGGCACCAGCAGCGACAGGTAGGCGATCACTGCCAGCCCGCGGGCCAGGTAGAACACATCGCGGGTGGTGATGAACCTCCAGAATTGGTCCAGCAACGGCACCAGGGGAAACGACGGATGCCCGCCCCATCGGCTCTGCACGTGGACCATGGCGAGCGGGTCGCCCACGGCGTGCCACAGCCACGCGCTGTGCGCGACAAGGGCCAGGCCCGGAGCGGCCGCCAGCAGCCACGCCGAGACCGTGCCGCGGTGCCGCGCGCGCAGCGCCAGCGGCAGCACCAGCGCAGCGCCGGTGGGCCGGGTCAGCCCACCGGCGAAGGCCAGCGGGATCGCCCACCTGTCCCGGCCGCGGTCGGACAACACGTACAGCCACGTCACTGCGGCCAGGAACAGGCCCTCGGAGTACGCGAGCACGAGGCAGAACGCGTACGGCGAGAGCACCAGGTACAGGATCGAGCGCTGCGCGTGGCGCTCGCCGAGCCGGTCGCGCGCCAGCACGTACATGCCCGCCATCCCGGCCAGCACGGCGAGGTTGGACACCGCCATCGATGCGATCGCGTCCCCGGTGCCGGTGAGCTCCCGCCACAGCCACATGAGCATCGGGAAGAACGGGAAGAACGCCACCGAGAGGCCCGGCCGGTAGCCATGGTGGGAGACGTCCACGTAGTACACCGTGTCCCACCCCGTGAGCGCGGTCCACGGCTGGGCCTGCCAGGGCGCCAGGGCCCGGTGCCAGCCCAGCTCGCGGGTCAGCAGCACGCCCACGGCACCGACCACGAGCCTGCTGGCCAGCCACAGGCCGACCACCCACCGGGCTCCTCTGTGCCAGTCGGGCTTCAGGACCACGGCGAGTGACACTACCGCGGCGCATCACCGCGACGTCACGCCCAGCGCCGCTCCCGG
>JBQCGJ010000292.1:0-11502 GCA_051955775.1 Gaiellales bacterium
TCGGCACCGGCCCGTTCAAGTGGGACTACTGGCACAAGGGCTCAGCGCTGAAGCTGGTCAAGAACCCGCTGTACTGGGAGAAGGGCAAGCCCTATCTGAACAGCGTCACATGGACCTACGTCGGCAACACCGACACCCGCCAGCTGCAGCTCGAGGGGAACCAGGTTCAGATCGACGAGTTCCCGCCGTTCTCCACGGTCGCCGCAATGAAGGCGAACCCGAACCTGACCATGAACCTGTTCAACTCCACCCGCACCGACTACCTGATGATGAACGAGCGCATCCCGCAGCTTGCCGACGTGCACGTGCGGCGCGCGATCTCCTACGCCGTCAACCGCCGGGCGCTGGTGGCGGCGGTGCTGTTCGGCAACGGCAAGCCGGCCAACTCGTTCATGCCGCCGCAGGTGCCGTACTACGACCCGCACTCCCCCGGCATCCAGTTCGACCTGGCCAAGGCCAAGCAGGAGATGGCGCAGTCCAAGTACCCGCACGGGTTCAGCATCCAGCTCCTGCTGGCGGGCGGAAACGCGTCCGAGAAGACCATGGGTCAGCTGCTCCAGTCCGAGCTGAAGAAGATCGGCATCAACGTCTCCTTCAACCAGGTCGACGCCAACGTCGAGTTCACCGACGAGCAGAACTTCAAGTACCAGCTCGGCTTCAGCTACTGGACGATGGACATCGCCGACCCCGACGAGCTGGTCAGCTTCGCCGTCGACCCCACCCAGGGCGCCAAGTCGTTCTACACCGACTACAACAACAAGAACGTCATCAACTGGACGCACCAGGCGGAGCGCACCTTCGACACCACGAAGCGCCAGGAGCTGTACTCCAAGATCCAGGCCCAGGCGGCGAAGGACGCCTTCATGGGATTCCTGTTCTACTCGCCGTTCGCCTATGCGACGACGAACAAGGTGCACGGGTTCTACGTGTACCCGACCGGCAATTACCACGTGGAGAACGTCTGGCTCTCGAAGTGAGAGAGCACTAGGCTCGTCACCACATGGACCTGGCGTCCTACGTGCTGCACCGGCTGGTGCTGATGGTGCCGGTTGTCCTCGGGGTGACGATCATGGTGTTCTTCATGATCCACCTCATCCCGGGCGACCCGGCACGGACGCTGCTGGGCGTCCACGCGACCCCTGCCAAGGTGGCCGCGCTGCACAAGGAGTGGGGCCTCGATCGGCCGCTGTGGGTGCAGTACAAGGACTTCATGGACCGCATCGTGCACGGCAACTTCGGGAACTCGCTGTTCTACAACGTGCCGGCCCGGGGCGTGATCACCGCCCGCATCGCGCCCACGGTGTGGCTGCTCGTCTACTCGGCCGTGCTGTCGGTGCTGATCGCCGTCCCCCTGGCGGCCGTCGCGGCGTCCAGGAAGGACGGGGCACGTGACCAGATCGTGCGCGTGGTGCCGCTGGTCGGCCTGGGCTTCCCGCAGTTCTGGACGGGCATCATGCTGCTGCTGCTGGTGTCGCTGCACTCGGGAGGGTTCTTTCCGGTGGGCGGGTACGGCACGGGGTTCACCGGGCACCTGCGGTCGATGTTCCTGCCGGCGCTGACCGTCGCCCTCGGCATCGCGCCGATCCTCATCCGCAGCCTGCGGGCCAGCCTGCTCACGGTGCTGGAGTCGGACTACGTGACCACCGCCAGGTCCAAGGGCCTGCCCGAGCGCCGGGTGCTGATGGGCCACGCGCTGCGAAACGGGATCATCTCCATGGTCACCGTGCTGGGCATCAACATCGGCTTCCTGGTCGGCGGCACCCTGGTGGTCGAGAACGTCTTCGCTATCCCGGGCCTGGGCCAGTTGATGATCCAGGCCATCTTCGCCCGTGACTTCGCGGTCGTGCAGGGCGTGACGCTGGTGCTGGCCATCCTGGTGGTGCTCGTGTACCTGTTCACCGACATCGCCCACGCGATGCTCGACCCACGGGTGCGCTTCGACTGATGGCCAGCGTCGCTGCACCAATGCAGGCCGAGCCGCTGGCCGTCCCGCGCGCCCGCGGCTTCCGCCACCGCTGGTACCGCACGCCGTCGTTCGTGGCCGGGATCATCATCATCGGGATCATGGTCGGGCTGGCAATTCTGGCTCCCGTGATCGCCCCGTACGACCCCACAGCCCCTCACCCGTTTCACATCCTGGCGCCGCCGTCGTCGCAGCACTGGCTGGGCACCGACGAGCTGGGCCGCGACGTGTGGTCGCGAATGCTGTACGGCGGCCGCACCGACCTTCAGATCGCGTTCCTGGCCGTGGTCTTCCCGTTCTGCATCGGCACCGTGCTGGGCTGCCTCGCCGGGTACTACGGGCGCTGGGCCGACACGCTGATCTCCCGCCTGGTGGAGGTCGTGGTGGCGTTCCCGTTCTACGTGCTGATCATCGCCATGGTGTTCGTTCTGGGGCCGGGAGCGCGGAACATCTACATCGCCATCACGTTCGTGGGCTGGGTGTCGTACACGCGCATCATCCGCGGCGAGATCCTGGTGGCCAAACGCCAGGAGTACGTGCTGGCGGCCCAGGCTGCCGGCTTCCGCGACTTCCGCATACTCGCCCGCCACGTGTTGCCCAACGTGATCACGCAGGCCATCGTGTTCGCGATGTCCGACATCATCCTGGACATCCTGGCCATCGTCACGCTGGGCTACTTCGGCCTCGGCATCCAGCCCCCCACAGTCGACTGGGGCAACATGATCTCCGACGGCCAGCAGTTCCTGACCACCCACTGGTGGCTCGCCACGATGCCCGGCATCGCGGTCGTGATCACGGGCCTCGGCCTGTCACTGATCGGCGACGGCCTGGCCGACCTGCTGAGGCCGGAATGACCCAGCCACTGCTCGAGGTGCGCGACCTGCAGGTCGAGATCCCACTCTCCCGCGGACTCGTGCGCGCGGTGGACGGCGTGTCGTTCGCCCTCCAGCCGGGGCGGGCGCTGGGGCTGGTGGGTGAGTCCGGCTGCGGCAAGAGCATGACCCTGCGCGCCATCCTCGACCTCCTGCCGAAGCCCGCGCGGATCACCAGCGGGCAGGTGCTGTACAACGGCGAGGATCTGGTGAGCGCGCCGAGCGGCCGCCTGCGGGACGTTCGCGGGCGCGACATCTCCATGATCTTCCAGGAGCCGATGACGGCCCTGAACCCGGTCATGCGGGTGGGCGACCAGATCGCCGAGGCGCCCCAGTACCACCTGGGCAGGAGCGGCCGCCAGGCCCGCGCCGAGGCCATCGAGCTGATGCGCACGGTCGGCATCCCCGACCCCAAGCGGCGCGCCCGGGCCTATCCCCACGAGCTGTCGGGCGGCATGCGCCAGCGGGTGATGATCGCCATCGCCCTGTCGTGTCAGCCAAAGCTGATCCTGTGCGACGAGCCGACCACGGCGCTGGACGTGACCATCCAGGATCAGATCCTCAAGCTGCTGCTGTCCCTGCGCCGTGAGATGGGGGTCGGCGTCGTGTTCGTGACCCACGATCTGGCCGTGATCGCCGAGACCTGCGAGGACCTGGCGGTGATGTACGCCGGCCAGGTGATCGAGACCGGGCCGGTGTCCGACGTGTTCCAGGTCCCGCGCCATCCCTACACGCTGGGGCTGCTGCGCTCCGTGCCCGACTTCGACGCCGTCCGCGACACGCTCGACTCGATCCCCGGCGCTCCGCCGGATCTCGTGTCCAGCTTCGACGGTTGCCGGTTCGCGCCGCGTTGCCAGTTCGCCCAGGCCGACTGCCTGACCGGCCACATCGAGCTGATGGGCACCGGCCCCGGCCGCGCGGCCGCCTGCCTGCACCACGAGACGACGGCGGAGTCCGCGCGTCGCGACCCGGTCGTGGTGCATGCCTGACGCACCCCTGCTGCAGATCGTGGGCGTCCACAAGGACTTCCGCCTCAACGACACGCTGACGCGCAAGGCCCGCCGCGCGCCGCTTGAGGTGCTGCGGGCGGTGGACGGCGTCGACCTCGAGATCCACCGCGGCGAGGCGCGGGGCCTGGTCGGCGAGTCGGGATGCGGCAAGTCCACCCTGGGCCGGTGCATCGTCGGCCTGTACGCCCCCACCGCCGGCGACATCGTGTACGAGGGCGAGACGCTGCCCCACGTGCGCAAGCGCGCCCAGCGGCGGCGCATGCAGATGGTGTTCCAGGACCCCTACTCGTCGCTCAATCCGCGGATGACGGTGCGCCAGGTGCTGAGCGAGCTGCTGCGGGTGCACAGGATGGTGCCGCGAAACCGCGTGGACGACCGCTGCCGGGAGCTGCTCGAGCTGGTCGGGTTGAGCCAGCAGGCGCTGGACGCCTATCCGCGGCAGTTCTCCGGCGGCCAGCGCCAGCGGGTGTCGATTGCCAGAGCGCTGGCGCTCGAGCCCGAGCTCTTGGTGGCGGACGAGCCGGTGTCGGCGCTGGACGTGTCGGTGCAGGCGACGGTGCTCAACCTGCTGGACGACCTGCGCCAGCGGCTGGGCCTGACCATGCTCTTCATCGCCCACAACATGGCCGTCGTGCGCCACGTGTGCGACCGGGTGTCGGTGATGTACCTGGGCCGGATCGTGGAGACGGCGCCGACCCAGGAGCTGTTCACGAACCCCAGGCATCCGTACACGAAGGGACTCCTGAAGGCGGTGCCCCGGCTGGCCCCGGGCCGCCTGTCGACCGCGGAGGCGGTGGTGGGCGATCCGCCCAGCCCGATCAACCTGCCCGACGGCTGCCGGTTTCATCCCCGCTGCCCGCTGGCTCAGGAGGTGTGCCACCGCGAGGATCCAGAGCTCACGGCAGCGCCCGGGTCCGCGGGAGCGCACGCGGCGGCGTGCCACTTCGCGTGGACCGAGGACCCGGCGGCGCACGTGCCCGAGGTGGTCGCCGAGGAGGCCGGCGGATGAGCGGGCCGATCATGCTGGCCAGCGAACGAGGCGAGGTGGGGCTGGCCGAGGCCATGCGGCTGCTTCGCGACGGCGGCTCGGCGATGGACGCGGTGGAGCTGGCGGTGCGGGCCGCCGAGACCAACCTGGAGGACCACTACGTGGGCGTCGGCGGCATCCCCAACCTGCTGGGAGAGGTGGAGCTGGACGCCTCGATCATGGACGGCCGCACGCGGGCCGCGGGCGCCGTCGCGGCCGTGCGCGGATACCCGCACCCGATCACCATCGCCCGCCGCGTGCTGGAACGGCTTCCGCAGCACGTGATGCTGGTCGGCTCCGGCGCCGAGCGGTTCGCGGCCGAGATGGGCATCGAGCAGGGCGAGACGCTGACCGACGAGGCCCGGCGGCTGTGGAAGGAGGGGCTGACGGAGGAGGGCGCCGAGGCTCCGGAGTCGGAGGGCGAGCGCCGGTACAGGCGCTCGGCCGTGGAGATCATGAGCCGCCAGGCGTCGCACGACGGGCCGTGGGGCACGGTCAACGTGATGGCGCTCGACCGGCAGGGCGACCTGTGCGTCGGCGTGAGCACCAGCGGCTACCCGTGGAAGTACCCGGGACGCGTGGGCGACTCGCCGCTGATCGGCGCCGGCAACTACTGCGACAACCGGTGGGCGGCGGCGGCCTGCACGGGCCGCGGCGAGCTTGCCATCCGCACCTGCACCGCACACACGGCGGCGCGCGCAGTGGCGCTCGGCGTGGCGCCCGAGGAGGCGGCCCGCGAGGCCCTGCGGGACACGGTGGACGTTCCTGATGAGTACCGCTCGCCGCTGAGCGTGCTGGTGCTGGCGCCGGACGGCCGCCACGGCGGCGCATCGACGAAATCGGGGGCGACCTACGCGGTGATCGACGAGCGCTCGGACGAGCCGCGCATCGTGCCCCGTGCTGTGCTCGAGCCCGCGCCCGGTCCGCGGTGAGCGGGCCCCGGCCGGGGCCGCCAGCGCCAGCCGCCGGGCGGCTCGTCGAGGCGCGGGCCAGTGGGCCGGGCGGAGGACGGCGGATCCGACGTGGCCAGGTCGCGCAGCAGGTAGGCGAGCAGCCCGATCCCGGGCAGATGCAGCGACGCGACAAGGACGTACAGCCAGTACTGGCTCACAGACTCAGTCTATGCCCGGTCGCGCACGAGCTCGAACCGATCGCGCAGCGGTGGCGAAGGCACCCCCGGCAACCCCACGACAAGGAGCGGCGATGTACCTCTCGATCATGAAGATCCAGGGCGATCCGGACGACCTGATGGACGCGATGCGCGAGCACGTCGCGCCCGTGGCCGCGCGGCTGGCGCCGCAGTTCGGCGGCATCTCGTCCACCACCGTCCGCACCGACGAGGGACTGATGGTGATCAATCTGTGGAAGGACGACGAGGGGCGGCACCGCCTGCCCGAGCACCCCGAGATGCGCGAGGCGCTCGTGAACGCCGGCTTCCGGCCCGATGCGAAAGGGTATGAGGTGCTGGCCCACCAGGTGGTGGGAGAAGCGCCCGTCGCGACCTAACCGGCCGCGCCGGGGCCGGCGGCGGGGCGAGGGGCGAAAAGCGGGAACGCGACGCCCCCGGCTGCCACCAGGAGCACGGCGGGAAGCTCGCCGAACATGAGACCGAGCAGACCCGCTCCGGCCACCAGTCCAGCCGCGTCGGAGTGCAGGCCGCCGCTGACGGCGAGCGCAAACGCGACCAGCGCCAACGGGATCACGACCAGTACCGAACTGCTCATCGGTGCGATCGCGATCACCGAAACGGCGGCAGCGGTGACCACGACCGCGCACGCCGCCGCCCGAGCGATGCCCGTCGCTGTGCGCGCCACGGCCGGGCTGACGCCGACCGCCAGGGTGACCAGCGGCGTGGCCAGGAACATCCACTCTGCGGCGAACCCGCCCGCCACCCCGGTGAATGCGACTGCCGCGCCGATCGCGATCGTCCTGGGCGCCACCCGGCGCGCTGCGCAGACCCCGACCAGCAGCGTCACAAACGGGAGCAGTAGCGGCCCCAGGCTGAACACCGCCAGGAACGACAGTGCGAGCCCGAACCCGGCTCCAGTCCAGGCCCAGAACCACCAACAGCGTGCTGGGTGATCAGCCGCCATTCCACGCACATCATGTCACAAACTGGCTGCCGCGGGTGGCCGTCGTCCCCCTAGCCGAGCCCCCGCAGCAGCTCACGGGCGATGACGACACGCTGGATCTGGTTGGTGCCCTCGTAGATCTGGGTGATCTTGGCATCCCGCATCATCCGCTCGACCGGGAACTCCTGCATGTAGCCGTACCCGCCGAGGATCTGCACGGCGTCCGTCGAGACCTTCATCGCAGCGTCCGAGCAGGCCAGCTTGCACATGGCAGAGATGCGGGTCAGCTCGGGCCCGTCGACGCCGGCGTCCAGCATCGCCCCCACCCGGTACAGCAGCCCCCGTGAGCCCTCGACGGCCGTCGCCATGTCGGCCAGCATGAACTGGATGCCCTGCTGGTCGGCGATGGCGCGGCCGAAGGCGTGGCGCTCGGTGGCGTAGCGGGCGCTGGTGTCCAGCGCCGCCTGCGCGATGCCCAGGGCCTGCGCGGCGATGCCCGGCCGCGACCGGTCGAGCACGCGCATGGCGATCCGGAACCCCTGCCCCTCTTCGCCGATCAGCCGCTCGCCGGGGATGCGGCAGGAGTCCAGCAGCAGCTCGCCCGTGGTCGAGCCCTTGATGCCCATCTTGGGCTCGATCCGCCCGACCTGGAAGCCGGGATCGTCGGCGTGCACCATGAACGCAGTGATGCCCGCCTCCGCGCGTGCGAAGACGACGTAGGTGGTGGCCACGCCGGCATTGGTGATGAACCGCTTGACGCCGTCCAGCACCCAGTCCGATCCGTCTCGCACGGCCTTCGTGGTCAGCGCCTGGGCGTCGGATCCGGCGCCGGGCTCGGTCAGCGCGTAGGCGGCGATCCACTCCCCCGAGGCCCACCGCGGCACGTAGTCACTCTGCTGCTCTGGCGTGCCGGCCAGCATCACGGGCAGGCCGCCCAGGCCCTGCACCGCCAGCACCAGGCCGACGCTGGCGTCCGCCCAGGACAGCTCCTCGACCGCCCGCAGGAAGGTCAGCGTGCCGGTGCCGGTGCCCCCCAGCTCGGCCGGGAAGCCCAGGGCGAACACGTCGTTCTCACGCAACAGCTCCACCGCGTCCCACGGGAACTCGGCGCAGTGGTCGACCTCTGCCGCCCGCGGCGCGATCCGCTCCCGGGCCAGCGTGCGCACCGCGCCGACCAGCAGCTCCTGCTCCTCCGACTGTCCGAACAGGGTCGTCGTCATACCTCGATCAGCTCCTCCGGTGCGGTGGTCAAAGTCTCGCAGCCGTCGTCGGTCACCACGTACATGTTCTCGATCCCGACCGCGCCGCGGCCCGGGAACACGAACTTGGGCTCGACGGCGAGCACGTTCCCGGGCACCAGCGGCCGGTCGAAACCGGGCGCCAGGATCGGCAGCTCGTCGATCTCCATCCCCACCCCGTGGCCGAGGAAGCGCACACGGTCGGGCCCGGCGCCCATGAAGTGCTGCTCCAGTCCCGCCTGCGCGGCCCGCTCGCGGGCGCGCTCGTACAGCTCGGCGGGCACGGCGCCGGGGCACATGCCGCGCTCGGCCGCGCGCAGGATGTCGACCGCCGTCGCGTAGGCGTCCCGCAGATCGCCGGGCGCCCGGCCCACGAAGAACGTCCGCGTCTGGTCGGCCAGCCAGCCGTCGCAGCCGCCCACCAGGTCGACGATCACCGGGTCGCCCGGTTCCAGCACCCGCCCGTCCGCGCCCTTGCCGACCGCCGGATTGGGCCCGGGGCCGCACAGCGGGGAATCGGAGTAACCGGGAACGGCTCCGCTGGGGCCGCCCAGCACCTGGCCGTAGTGCATCTCCTGGTTGAACCCGCGGAACCGGATCTGGCCCTGATGGCCGGCCTCCCGAAGCGCTTTCTCAACCTCAAGTTGAACCTTAGACTCGGAGATGCCGGGGCGGATCAGGCCTGGTACGGCCCGCGCTCCGGCATCGACCTGAGCCGCGGCGCCGCGCATCCGCTCCAGATCCCATCCGGTCTTCACGGCACGCACCTCGCGCACCACCGGCGAGCAGTCGACCAGCTCGTAGCCCTCCAGCCGCCGCCGGTAGCCGAGGAAGCCGGCCGCGGGCAGCACGTCCAGCTCCATGCCCACGCGGGCGCCGGGATGCAATCCGGCGTCGGCCAGCGCGGCCGGAAGCTCCGACAGCGAACGCAGCGGCTCGATGTGGGCCAGCGGCGACTCGGCGCGTGCGCGCTCGACCGTGCGCCGCACCAGCAGCCGGGGCTCCCCGCTTGCCGGCACCAGCAGGTGGGCCTGCTGGTTGGTGCCGGAGAAGTAGGCCAGGTCGGTGTTCTGGACGATCAGCGCCGCGTCGGCGCCGTCTGCCGCCAGGCCCTGCCGCAGCGCCTCCAGGCGCCGGTCGATCTGCTCATTGGGAACCACGTCGCGTTAGCGTAGTCGGCGTGATCCTGCACAACGGCCCGATCTACACGATGGATCCGCGGCTGCCGCAGGTCCGCGCGCTGGCGGTGGCCGGCGACGTGCTGGCGGGCGGTGTGGACGTGCGAGAGGGCGATCTGGACACGGTCGGGCACGAGCGGGTGGATCTGGAGGGGCGGTGCGTGCTGCCCGGCTTCTCCGACAGCCACCTGCACTTCAGAAGCTGGGCGCTGGAGCGGACGGCGATCGATCTCACCGGCTGCGGGTCGATGGCGGAGGCCCTGCGCGCCGTGGGCGAGAGCGATGCCGCCGACGGCTGGCTGTTCGGGCGGGGCTGGCGGGAGGCGCGGTGGCCGGACGGCCCGCCCACCGCCGCCGCGCTGGATGCCGTGACGGGCGGCCGCCCTGCCGCCCTGTGGGCGCACGACGGCCACACCCTGTGGCTGAACGGCGCCGCGCTGGCGGCGGCCGGCACGGAGCACGCGACGGGCGTGCTGCACGAGCGCGAGGCGTGGGAGTTCCCGCTCCCCGAGCCACCGGCGGCGGTGGTCACGCGGGCGGTGCTGGACGCGATGCGGGACGCCAACGCCCATGGTGTGGTGGCCATCCACGACCTCGAGGCGGCCGGCGGCCGCGGGCTTTGGCAGAAGCTGGACGCCGATCGCCGGCTGACGCTGCGGGTGCACATGGGCGTGCCCGCCGAGCAGCTCGGCTCGGCGCGCATGCTGGAGCTGCGCTCGGGCTTCGGCAGCGAACTGGTGCGGGTGGGGCCGGTGAAGGCGTTCATGGACGGCACCCTGGGCTCCGGCACGGCGTGGATGCTGGACGGCGGCGGCGACGTCCTGACCACCCGCGAGGAGCTTCAGGAGCTCGTGGTGGAGGCGGCCGCGGGCGGTCTCCACGTGGCGGTCCACGCGATCGGCGACGCGGCCAACCGCGCGGCCCTGGACGCCTTCGAGCACACGCGCCATGTGTGGGAGGACGCCCTCATGCGGCCTCGCATCGAGCACGCCCAGTGCGTGACCGACGCCGACCTGCCCCGGTTCGCGGGGATCGGCGTGATCGCCTCGGTGCAGCCCTCACACGCCACCTCCGACCGCGACGTGGCGGACGCGCTGTGGGGCGAGCGCGCGCGGCTCGCCTACCGCACGCGTGACCTGCTGGAGTCCGGGGCGGCTTTGGTGTTCGGGTCGGACGCGCCCGTGGAGCCGCTGGAGCCGCTGGCCGGCATCCACGCGGCCGTCCATCGCACGTCCGACGACCGCGAGCCGTGGCATCCCGGCCAGCGGATCTCGGTGGCCGACGCCGTGCATGGGTTCACAGCCGCCGGCGCCTACGCGGTGGGCGAGGAGCGCCGCCGCGGACTGCTGCTGCCCGGTTTCGCCGCCGACCTGGTGGTGCTGGACACCGACATCGTGGCCCACCCCGAGCGGATCGCGGACGCCTCGGTGGAGGCCACGATGCTGGCAGGGCGCTGGGTGCACAACCCACCGCCCTGGTAGCAGTGTCAGACACCGTCACGGTTCTGTGACGGTGTCTGACACCGCTCCGCTCGATTCAGCCTCCGGCCGTCTTCCGCAACTGGTCGCATGACTGCTGCGACGTCAGGCACGTCTCGAACACCTGGGCGAGCTTGTCGTAGGGCGGCCCGGGGTGGCCGGCCATCACCTGCCGCATCTCCCCGGCCGAGTCCGAGAACCGCCTCAGCCAGAAGAACACGAGCCCCAGATGGAACCGGATCTCGGCGTTCTGCGGGTCGTTGCTCGCCATCGTGGCCAGGGTGCCGGTGGCCACCGCCGGCTGCGCCTTGTCGAACGACAGCACGGCCAGCGCCACCCTGGGGTCGATCCCGGTGGGGTCGTCGGCCAGCGCCCGGCGGGCCGCGGCGATCGCCTTCACGTGCCCATCCGGCTGGGAGCTGCGCTCCAGCGCCACGGCCAGCCGCAGCCAGGCCGCCGAATCCCCGGGGTGGGCGCGCGCCTGGGCCTGCAGCGCCGAGACCGGCGCGGACGAGTTGCCGAACGGCGCGAAGTAGGGCGGGTACCCCGGCAGCTCGGTCTTGGCGAACAGCAGCTGGTCCGCCACGGAGCCGTAGAACCCGTAGGGATCCAGCGCGCGGGCCCGCATCAGGCTCTGGGTGGCGTCGGCCAGCCGACCGTCCCA
>JBQCGJ010000293.1:0-2597 GCA_051955775.1 Gaiellales bacterium
GTTCAGGGTGTCGGCCAGCCGCTGCAGCTCGTCGGGGGTGCGACCGACGCCCGGCTCGGCCGGCAGCCGCAGCGATGGGTCACGACGGGCCTCGATCACCTCGGCGCCCGCCGCCAGCTCTCGCAGCGGCGCCAGCGCGCGCCCCGTGAGCACGTAGGCGATCGGCACCACCAGCGCCGCCGCGGCCAGCGCCGACAGGATGATCAGCGCCCGCGACTCGGCCAGCGTCGAGTTGACGTCCTGGGTCGACGCCGCCACGATCACCGCGCCGCCGGACGCCGGCCCGCCCAGGTCGGCCAGCGGCGCGACATACATGCGCAGGTGCTCGTCGCCCAGCCGGCCGTCCGCGTAGCCGGACCGGCCCTGCGCGATCACGCGGGACACCAGGCCGGCGGTGGGCAGTGTTCGCCCGCCCAGCGTCGGCGACCGGCCGACGATGCCGCCGTGGCGATCGACCACCTCGACCTCCAGCGGGTGCGGCCCGATCGACGCCTCCAGCACGCCCTGTGAGGTGAGCAGGGCCGGCGCCGAGGCGCTGAGCTGGGCGATGGTGGCGGCGCGGTCGCGCAGTGTGGAGTCGAGCGACGCGTGCAGATGCCGCGCCAGCAGCACCTGCACGGCTGCTCCAAGCACGACCACCGCGACCACGATCGACGCCGCGGCGGCCACCACGACCCGAGTCCGCAGCCGAGGACGCCGGCGCAGCCGCAGCGAGGCCATCAGCGGCGGAGGACGAACCCGGCCCCGCGCACCGTGTGGATCAGCGGGGGGTCGCCCAGCTTGCGGCGCAGGTAGGCGACGTACCGGTCGACCACGTTTTCGGTGTTGGCCGAGCCGTCGCTCCAGGCCGAGTCGAGGGCAGAGCGGCGGGACACGACCCGCCCTGGATGGCGCATCAGGAGCTCGAAAAGCGCCGCCTCGCGCGCCGTCAGCTCGATGTCGCGCCCGGCCCGGGTGACCACGCGGGCGTCGATGTCGAAGGTGACGTCCGCGAACTGGAGGCGCCGTCCGGCCGTGCCGCGGCGAAGCAGCGCGCGCACACGCGCCACCAGCTCCTCCGCGGCGAAGGGCTTCACCAGGTAGTCGTCGGCGCCGGCCTCCAGCCCCGCCACGCGGTCGGCCACCGAGTCGCGCGCCGTCAGCATCAGGATCGGCGTGGCGTCGCCCTGGGCGCGCAGCCGGCGGGCCACGGCCAGCCCGTCCACGCCCGGCATGACCACGTCCAGCACGATGGCGTCGGGGTGCGCGCGCTCCACCGTTGCCAGCGCCTGGCCGCCGTCCTCGGCGGTCAGCGTCTGGTACCCCTCGGCATCCAGGGTGCGGGACAGCATGCGCGCCACCGGACGGTCATCGTCAACCAGAAGCACCGTCTCAGGCATGGGTTTTCAGTGTACCGGTGCCGAGTGCGGGAATATGCTGGCGACATCATGCACGCCGCGGTCTTCAATGCCCCGGGCAGGCCTCTCGATGTGGAGACGATCGAGATCGACGCGCCCGCGGCGGGGGAGGTGGCGGTGCGCATGCTGGCCTCCGGGGTGTGCCATTCCGACCTGCACGTGATCGAGGGCGAGTGGGCGGTGTCGCCGCCGCTGGTGCTCGGCCACGAGGGCTGCGGTGAGGTGGAGGCGGTGGGCGAGGGTGTGACGTCCGTGCAGGCCGGCGACCGGGTCGTGCTGTCGTGGTATTACCCGTGCGGCCAGTGCCGGCGCTGCCACCAGGGCAGGCCGTGGCTGTGCCAGGGCACGCGTTCGATCCAGAACACCCTGCCCGACGGGTCGACGCGGCTGCACCGGCCCGGCGGCGAGCCGGTGTACCCGTATCTCACCGTGGGCTCGTTCGGCGAACGCGCGGTGGTGCCGGCCAGCGGTGCGATCCGGGTGCCACCCGAGCTGCCGCCAGAGGTCGGCGCGCTGATCGGCTGCGGCATCGCCACCGGCGTTGGCGCGGTCGTCAACACGGCGGAGGTGGAGCCCGGCGCCTCGGTGGCGGTGATCGGCTGCGGTGGCGTGGGGCTGGCGATCGTCATGGGCGCGGTGCTGGCCGGTGCTTCGCGGGTGGTGGCGGTCGACCTGAACGACGCCAAGCTCGAGCTCGCGCGCGATCTGGGCGCGACCGCGGCGGTGCGTGGAGGCGACGGCGCGGCGGCAGCCGTCAAGGCCGCCTGCGACGGCAGGCCCGACTACGTGTTCGAAGCCATCGGCACCGGCCCGACCATCGACCTGGCCCTGGAGCTGATACCGCGCGGCGGCACGGGTGTGCTGGTCGGGCTGACCCCCGAGGGCGTGCGGGTCAGCTTCGACGCGTTCTCGTTCGCCGACGGAGGGCGCACGCTGAAGGGCTCGAACTATGGCTCGACCCGGCCCGGCGCGGACTTCCCCCGGCTGGCCTCGCTGTACCTGGCGGGGCGGCTGCCGATCGACCGCATCATCACCGAGCGGATCGGCCTGGACGACGTGAACCGCGCGTTCGACCTCATGCGCGAGGGCGACGGCGCGCGCCGCGTCATCGTCTACTGACGAAAAACCGGGGCCAGGCCCCATACCAACCGGGGCCAGGCCCCCTACCAACCGGGGGCAGGCTCCTGTGCCGACCGGCGC
>JBQCGJ010000294.1:0-18989 GCA_051955775.1 Gaiellales bacterium
CGGCCGCACAACGGCTCGTACGATGGAGCTGTGGGCCCGCTCGACCGCTTCCTCCCCTGGCTTCCCGCGCTGATCGGCGCAGCCGCGGTGTGCGCGATGGGCGCGTGGGCGACGACGGCGCCCGGTGTGCAGACGCCGGCCGGCGGCGCCGGGGCGGTGCTTGCGGTCGGATTCGGGCTGTTTCTGTTCATGCCCTTTGCCGCTCTGGTTGCGGCGTCGCGACGTCTCGGCGTGTGGGCGACGGTGGGGCTCGGGGTCGCGTTCGTCGTGTTCGAGGTGTCGACGTTCCAGGATGCGATGCGCTCGTCGTCTGCGGTGGCGCCGGTGCTGGTGTTCTCGCTGCCGGTCGCGATGCTGCTGGTCGTGCCCCTCTGTGTTGCCATGGCCGACGCGCTGCGGCTGGTCGGTCGTCACCGGCGCGGCGGCGCGCTTCCGGCCGCCGGATGGCCGGACGTCGCTGTTGCGCTCGTGCTCGGCGCGGCCGGGTTCATGCTGCTGGCGTATGCCGGCGCCGCGGCCGGGCTGGCCCTGGGATTCGCGCGCTGGGCGGGCCGCCGGCCCGCGCAGCAGATGGAAAGACCGGACCCGGGGTCTGACCCCGGTTTGGAAATGTAAAGACCGAGACCCTGTACCCGGTACAGGTTGAGGCGCGTCAGGCTCCGTCACAAAGCCCGTGACGGATGCCAGACACCCATGGGACGGGGCCTGGCCCCGGTTTTAGGCGGAATCGAGTGCGTGGTGCAGATCCGACTCCGCCGGCATGCGGCGGGACAGCACCTTCGACTCGCCGTCGCCGGCCATGCTCACGCCGTACAGCACGTCCGCCACCTCCATCGTCCGCCGCTGGTGCGTGATGACGATGAACTGGGCCCGCGACTGGTAGGCCCGTAGCAGGCTCAGGAAACGCTCGATGTTGGAATCGTCCAGCGCCGCCTCGACCTCGTCCAGCACGTAGAACGGCGACGGCTTTGTCAGCATCAGCGCGAACAGGAAGGCGATCGCGGTCAGCGACTTCTCGCCGCCCGACAGCAGCGACAGCGACTCGATCCGCTTCCCCGCCGGGCGCACCTCGAGCTCGATCCCCGGCTCGGCAGCCGCCTCGCGTGGCTGCTCCGGCAGCTCCTCCTCATCGGAGTCGCCGCCGGCCTCGACCGCTGCGGCCGCCTCGGTCAGGCGCAGGCGGCCCGACCCGCCCGGAAACAGCGTGCGCACGGTCTCGTCGAAGTGATCCGCCACCTCCTGGAACGTCTCCGCGAAGCGGCGGTCGATGGTGTCCGTGAGGTCGCGGATCAGCGACCGACGCTCCCGCAGCGACCGCTCCAGGTCGTCGATCTGGGCCTCCAGCTCGCCGGCCCGCCCGCGCTCGGCCTCGTACTCCTCGGCGGCCAGCGGGTTGACCGCTCCCAGGCTCTCACGGCGCCGTTCCAGCCGCTCCAGCCGGGCCGCCAGCCCCGCCGCCTCATCCGGCGGCAGCGGCGCCTCGGGATCCTCCACCTCGACCTGGTGCTGCGCCGCGATCTCCGCGCGCCGGCGCTCCAGGTCGGAGATCCGCTCTGCGGAGCGCGCCCGCCCCACCTCGACCTCTGTGGCCGCCAGGTCGGCCGCACGTGCCTCGGCCTGCTCGGCCGCCTCCGCCTCTGCACAGGCCTGGAGCTGGGCCGACAGCTCGCCGGCCCGTCGCTCGACCGATGCCACGTCTGCCCGCGCCGGCGTGCGCAGGAGCTCGGCGGCTGCCGATGCCCGGGCCAGCTCCACACGCAGACGATCGGCCAGCTCCAGCACGGGATCCGCCGCAGCGCACGCCGCCTGTGCGCGCTCGCCGTCGGCCGTTGCCTGAGCCGCTGCCGCGGTCAGCCGGTCGGCCTCCTCGCCGTGGCGCTGCCGGCGTTCGTCCAGCCCCGCCCGCCTGGCGGCGACGGTGGCCGCCGCATCCGCCAGCTCGCGCCGCTCCATCTCCAGGCGTCCGTGGTGCTCGTCGGCTGCCGTGGCCGCCGTCCGCCGCTCGGCCTCCTCGCCCGCACTGGCTTCCGCGAGCGACTCCAGCTCGGTCAGCCGAGCCGTGTCGGCCTCCCGGTCGCGCGCAGCCAGGTCGCGCGCCGCGTCCAGGCGGGCCAGCTCGTCCGCCAGGCCGTCACGCCGCGCGGACGCCTGCCGCGCCGCGTCGATCGCCCGGGTCGCCGCCGCCCGCGCGCCGGCCAGGGCCGCCCGTGCCCGCTCGGCTGCCGCCTGCGCCTGCTGCTGCCGCTCGGCCGCTGCCGCAGCCACGCTGCGCGCCCGCTCGAGCTGCGCCTCGATCTCCGGGAGCTCACCGGCCACCCGGTCGCGCTCGGCTCGTGCGGCCATCCATGCCGCCTCGCCGGCGTCCGCCGCGCGCCAAAGCTCGCCTCGATCGACGTCGATCCCCTCGCCGGCGGCCGTCACGGCCACACCCGAGGTGACCTGCGACAGGTCGGTGACCAGCCACACCCCTTCGATCAGCCTGGCCACCGCCGGGTCGGACACCGAGGCCACCTCGGCCAGCGGCCGCGCCCCCGGGACGGGCGGAAGGCCCGTCTGCACCGCACCGGCGTCAGCAAGCACCACCGCCAGCTCGCCCTCCGCCGAGCGCAGCAGACCGACGGCGTCCTCCAGCCGGTGCGCCACCACCGCGCCGGCGCGCCAGCCCAGCGCGGCCGCCACGGCCCGCTCGTACCCCGGCTCGGCGTCCACCCCCGCCGCCACCAGCGTCGCGCCCGCCGCCTGCAGGGCCTGCGCGGCCGGGGACAATCCCTCGCCGCGCTCGAGCGCACGGTTGAGCGCGGCCAGCCTGGTGCTCACCAGATCGCGCGTGTGCTCCAGCTCGTCGGCTGCCGCGCGCGCCTCCCGGCCCGCCGCCGCAGCCGCCTGTTCGTCCGCCGTGGCCGCCGTCTCGGTCTGCACGCACGCCAGCCGTTCCCGCTCGCGCGCGTCCGAGTCCTCCTCCAGGCTCACGCAGTCCGCGCCGGCCTGCTCGAGCTGCGCCGCCGCCGTCTCCGCCGCCGCTTCGAGCTGCGCCGCCCGGTCGCCGCCTGCCTGACCGCGGGCCCGCAGCTGCTCGGCTTCGCGGCGCACGGTGGAGGCTCGCCCCTGCGCCTCTGCCAGCGCCCGCCGGGCGTCCAGCGCAGCCGCCAGGGCAGCCTCGGCCGCCACGGTCGCCCCGCGCAACCGGTCGTCATCCACAGGTGCCAGGGCAGCCGCCTCGCCGGCCGCCTGCTCGGCGGCATCGCGGGCGGTCCTGGCCTGTTCGGCGAACCTCGCGGCATCGTCCCACAGCCGCGCATGCACCGCCATCCGGCGCTCGCGCGCCCGCGCCACACGCGAGGCGCCCTGAGCAACCCTCGAGGCATGGTCGGCGACGCGCTCGCGGGCGGTCTCGAACGCGTAGTAGGCATGCGCGGCACGCTCCTGCGCGGCCGCCAGGCCGGCCAGCTCCGATTCGGCCTGCCCGCGCTGGCCCGCCAGCTCGGCGAGCCGCGCCTCGACCTTCGAGCGGGTCGCCCGGGCGACGGCCAGCTGCTCGTCCAGGCCCGAGGCCCGGCGCCGCTCGCCGACCAGCTCCGACCCCAGCAGCGCCACGCGGCCGACGGCGATCTCCGACGCCAGCCTGGCCGCCCGTTCCGCCGCCGTTGCCTGAAGAGCCAGCGGCCGCAGCCGCGCCCGCACCTCGCGCTCCAGATCGCGGGCGCGCTCCAGCTCGGCCGCCACCCGGTCGAGCTTGGACTCCGCCCGCGCACGGCGGCGCTGGAACTTTCCGAGGCCGGCCGCCTCCTCCACGAACCGGCGGCGCTCGTGGGGCTTGGAGACGAGCACCTCCTCCACCCGGCCCTGGCCGATCACCGAGTGCATCTCGCGCCCCAGGCCAGTATCGGCCAGGAGCTCGAGCACGTCCAGGCGGCGCACGCGCGAGCGGTTGACGAAGTACTCGCCCTCGGCGTCGCGGTACAGCCGCCGCATCACCGACACCTCGCCGAACTCCAGCGGCAGCGTCCCGCACTCGTTGTCCAGCACCAGCTCGACCTCGCACACACCGGCGGGCGGCCGGCCGTCCGAGCCCGAGAACATCACGTCCTGGCCGTTCGGCGCGCGCAGCTGGGACGGGGACTGCACGGCCATCGCCCACTGCAGGGCGTCGGCGATGTTCGACTTGCCCGAGCCGTTGGGCCCGACGATCACCGCGATGCCCTCGTGGAAGCGCAGCTCGACGGCGTGCGGGAACGACTTGAAGCCGCGGATTCGAAGCGTTTTCAGATACATGTCAGCGTTGTTCGAGTCGATCCATGTTGGCCAGCGCCTCACGGGCGGCGGCCTGCTCGGAGACCTTCTTGCTGGGCCCCGAGCCACGACCGAGCTCGAGCTCACCGACACTGGCTGACGTCGTGAACACCCGCTGGTGCGGAGGGCCCGTGGTCTCGGTCAGGGCATAGGTTACCGAGGCCCCCCGACGTGCCAGCTCCTCCTGCAGCACCGTCTTGTAGTCGACGTGCCGGTCGAGGGCGAAACTGATCCGCCAGTCGAACGCATCCACCACGGCCCCGGCCACCGCGTCCAGCCCGAACTCCAGGAAGGTTGCGCCGATTGCCGCCTCGACCAGCGCCGCCATCACCGCATCCGAGCCGGACAGCACCTCGATGTCCTCGACCGCCACCCGTGGCGTGGCCGCCGCGCGCAGGTCGCGCTCGAGGCCGAGCTGGCGGGCCACCGCCGCGCAGCTCTCCCTCGAGACCACGTGCGCCCTGATCCGGGCCAGGTCGCCTTCCGGGCGGTCCGGGAACCGCCTGTACAGGTCGGCCGCGATGGCCAGCCCCAGCACTCCGTCGCCCAGGAACTCCATCCGCTCGTACGACTGCGTCCGGTTCTCGGCCCACGACGCGTGGGTGAAGGCGATGGTGCGTACGCGATCGGGAAGGCGGTCGATCAGTGCGCGCAGCGGCGCGCCGCCCGCGCCGTTAGCTGTGTGCTGTGACGTAGTCGATGGCCTGTCCGACGGTCGCGATCTTCTGCGCATCCTCGTCGGAGATCTTGAGCCCGAACTGGTCCTCGAGCTCCATGATCAGCTCGACCAGATCCAGCGAGTCGGCATCCAGATCGCCCTGGAACGACGCGTCCTCGGTCACCTGCTCCTCGTCCACACCAAGCTGCTCGACCAGAATCGCCCTGACGCGTTCGAGCGCCTCCTCACGGTTCATCGTCACTCGTCTCCAATCTCGGGTTGCCGCGACGTGCGGGGGACTGTACGTGTCGGAAAGCCGCTCTGCAAGTCACTAGGATCGCGCAGCGCCAGCGACATGCGCTCCACCACATCCGCCCGCGCGCCGCGCGCGGCGTGACTGATGGCGTTGGCGATGGCGCGGCGGCTGGAATTCCCGTGGGCGATCACCGACAGCCCACGCACGCCCAGCAGATATGCCCCGCCGTACGTGTCCGGATCGGTGCGCACACGCAGCTCGCGCAGCGCCGGATACAGCAGCTTCGCCCCCATCTTGGCCCGCAGGCTGGACGTCGCGACCCCCCGCAGCTCCCCGAAGAACAACCGCGCCGCCCCCTCCAGGCCCTTCAGCAGCACGTTGCCCGCGAAGCCATCGCAGACCACCACGTCGAAGTCGCCCGTGAGCACGTCCCGGCCCTCGCAGTTGCCCGCGAACTCGACCGTCGAGGCCGCCAGCAGGGTGTGCGCCTCCAGCGTCACCGGCGTGCCCTTGCTGGACTCCTCGCCGATCGACAGCAGGCCGACCCGAGGCCGCTGCACATCCAGCACCTCACGCGCGAACTCGGAGCCGATGATGCCGAACTGGAGCAGATGCTCGGGCCGGGCCAGCGCGTTGGCCCCGCAGTCGATCAGCACGCACGGCCCGGACGGGGTGGGCAGGGCCACGGCGATGCCGGGCCGGTTGATCCCGCGGATGCGGCCCATGTACACCAGCGAGGCAGCCATCATGGCGCCGGTGGAACCCGCCGAGACCGCTCCCTGAGCCTCCCCCTCGCGCACCAGCCGGCAGGCGGTGACGAGCGACGAGCCGGGCTTGGCGCGGACGGCGGGGGCGGGCTCCTCGTGCGAGCCGATGACGTCCGGAGCGTCGACCACGCGCACGTTCGCACGGTCGCCGCCGAGCTCGCGTTCGAGGGTCGCGGACGGCCCGCACAGCGCGATCTGGATGCCCTCTGCGGCCGCCGCCAGCGCGCCCGCCACGACCTCGCCCGGCGCGCGGTCCCCGCCCATCGCATCGACGGCGATGGTCACATCCGGCATCGCGGAGAAGTTAGGGCGCTGCCTCGCGCAGCGGCTCCACCTCGCGGCCCCGGTAGTGGCCGCAGTTGGGGCATGCGTGGTGCGGCCGCAGCGCATGGTGGCACTGCGGGCAGACCGTCAGGCTGGGCGCCGAGATGCGGTGCGTCGCACGCCGCTTGTCGCGCCGGGCCTTGGAGATCTTACGCTTGGGGACGGCCATGAGCCGGGGAAGCTTACATGAGCTCGCGCAACTTGGCCCACCGCTCGTCCACCTCGTCGGTCTCGCACGAGTGCTGGGGGTCGTCGGCCAGGCGGGCGCCGCATCGCGGGCACAGCCCGGGGCAGTTCTCGGAGCACAGGATCTGCCGCGGAAGCTCGAGCACCAGCGCGTCGCGCGACCAGCGCTCCAGGTCGAGCTGGTCCTGGTCATCCAGGTACTCGCAGGTCAGTTCGTCCTCCGCGCCGGGCTCGGGATGCCGCGCATGGTACTCCGCAGCCTCCACCCTGACCGGCGTCCGGGCCGGCTCCAGGCAGCGTGCGCACGGCCCCACTACCTCGGCCCGTAGCGCCAGCTTCAGATACAGGCCGTCGCTGGATGCCTGCAGCACCAGCCGGGCCGGCACCGGATTGGGTTCGACCGTGTACCGCTCGCCCCCCAGCACGATGGGGTCGAACGGAATGGCCAGGTCGACGGTGCGAACGTCGCCGGCCTCCAGCCTGTATGCGCGCAGGTCGAGTGGTTCCATGGCCTTCACCGCCCTCACAGATGGGCTACTGCTGGTGGCTGAGATCGAAGTCAGCCGCAGTGGCCGCGTTCGAGTGATCCTCGGACCGCGCCGCCAGCTGCTCGCGGCCGCGCTGCACGGCGGCCAGGAACTTGGTCAGGTTGGTCTCCATGTTCTCGAGGATGCTGTCGGCGTAGTCGTCGGCGCCCATGCGCAGCTCCCGGGCCTTGCGGCGCGCGTCCGCCACGATGTCCTCCGCCTGCCGCTCGGCCAGCTTGACCACCTCCTGCTGGGACGCCTCGCGGGAGGCGTGCTCACGCGCCTCGGACACCAGCCGCTCGGCCTCGCGCTTGGCCTCGGCCAGCATCTCCTGGCGCTCCTTGACGATCCACCGCGCCTGCTTGATCTCCTCAGGGATGGTCGCCCGCATGTGCGAGATGATGTCCTCGATCTCATCGCGGTCGAGCCGCACCTGGTTGCTCATGGGAACGCCCCGAGCGTTCAGCACCAGCTCATCCAGCTTGTCGATCAGCACCAGTACGTCCACGTGACTCTCCTTGCTTGCCGCTCAGATCGCTCCTGACGCGTACAGCTCCCGCAACCGCAGGGCGACCGGCTGGGGCACGTACTCCTCCACCGGGCCGCCGAACGACGCGATTTCCCGCACGCCGCGCGATGAAAGGAAACTGTACTGCGGAGACGCCATCAGGTACATCGTCTCGATGTCTGCGGCCAGGCCGCGGTTGAGGTTCTGCATCTGGAATTCCCACTCGAAGTCTGACACCGCTCGCAGACCCTTGATGATCGACCGCGCGCCGTGGTTGCGGGCGAACTCGACCACCAGCGTCGCAAACCCCTCCACGGCCACGTTCGCCAGGCCTCCCACGCAGTCCTCGATGAAGGCGATCCGCTCGTCCAGGCTGAACATGGTGTTGGACTTGTGCCGGGGATGCCGGACGACCCCCACCACCACCCGGTCGAAGATGTCCGCGGCGCGCCGGATGATGTCGACGTGGCCGAGCGTGACCGGGTCGTAGGTGCCCGGGCAGACGGCGACCATTTCAGCCATGCCGGTACACCGTCAGCCGGGTGCCGCCGTGCACCCTGTCGCGGATCAGCTCGAGCGGCAGCGACAGCCCCTCGATCTCGGACGGCCCCTCGATCACCAGCCGCCCTCCCGGAGCCAGTAAAGACGGCAGATGCAGGAGGAATTCGTCTTGCAATACGGGCAGCATCCTATAAGGCGGATCGATGAACATCAAGTCGTAAGTCCGCCCGCGGGCGTGGTCGTCGCGCAGCCTGCGGCGCCCGTCCTGCCGCCTGACCACGCACCGGTCGGCGTATCCGAGCCGTTCGATGTTGTCTCGCAGGGCGCGGAGCGCCGCCGGCTGGAGCTCGCAGAACTCGGCCCGGGCGGCACCCCGGGACAGCGCCTCGAGCCCCAGCGCCCCGCTGCCCGCGAACGGATCCAGCAGCTCTGTGCAGTCCACGCCGCCCAGAATCCCGAACACGGCCTCCCGCACCATGTCGGACGTAGGTCGCGTGTCCGGGCCGGCCGGCGCCGACAGCCGCGCCCCCTTCCGCTCGCCCGCCACGATCCTCACACGCCGGCCATCCACTCCGCGTCCGGCCCGAACGCGCGCACGGCCTCGGCGTCCATCAGCTCGTCTCGGGCGGGGTCGGGCGGCCCGTCCAGGCACGCCACCGCGTCCGCCCGGGCCAGCATGGCCAGCCGCCGGTGGCGGGACAGCCGGGCGTGACGGAGGTCCGGCACCCCGCTCTGCCGGGCCGCCAGCAGGGTGCCCTCGCCGCGCAGCTCGAGGTCGACCTCGGCCAGCTCGAATCCGTCGCTGGAGTGCACCATGGCGTCCAGCCTGCGCCGCGCCTCGTCGGTGACCGGGTCCGCGATCAGCATGCAGTAGCTCTCGTGGGCGCCACGGCCCACCCGTCCCCGCAGCTGGTGCAGCTGGGCCAGCCCAAACAGATCGGCGCCCTCGATCACCATCACCGTCGCGTTGGGCACGTCGACACCCACCTCGATCACGGTGGTGGCCACCAGCACCTGCAGATCGCCGTCGCGGAACCGCTGCATGAGCACCCGGCGCTCGCCCACCGGAAGCTGCCCGTGCAGGCAGCCCACGCGGTAGTCGCGCAGCTCCCCGGCGGCCAGCCGGGCGGCCTCGGCCTCGGCGGCGGTGGCCTGGCTGCGCTCCGACTCGGACACCAGCGGGCACACCACGTAGGCCTGCCGGCCCTCGTCCAGCAGCCGCCGCATGCGCGCGAACACCTCGTCGCGGCGGTGTTCGCCGACCAGCCGGGTGACCACCGGTGTGCGGCCGGGGGGCAGCTCATCCAGCACCGTCAGATCGAGATCGCCGTACACGGTCAGGGCCAGCGTGCGCGGGATCGGCGTGGCGGTCATGTGCAGTGCGTGCGGGCTGGACGCATCGGCCTTGCCCTCCAGCGCCTGCCGCTGCTCGACCCCGAACCGGTGCTGCTCGTCGACCACGGCCACGCGCAGGCCGCCGAACACGACCGCCTGCTGGATCAGCGCGTGGGTGCCGACCACGACCAGCGGCTCGCCCGACTCGATCACCGCCAGCGCCGCCCGCCGCTCCTTCGCCGGCATCCCCTGCATCAGCCCGACCACACGCACGCCGAGCGGCTCGCAGATCGCCGAGACGCCGAGCAGGTGCTGGCTGGCCAGCGTCTCGGTGGGCGCCATCATGGCCGCCTGCCCACCCGTCTCCACGCCGCGCACCAGCGCATACGCGGCCACGGCCGTCTTGCCGGATCCGACATCGCCCTGGAGCAGCCTGCGCATCGGCACTGGCCGCTCGAGGTCGCCGTCGATCTCGCCGATGGCGCGCTGCTGGGCCGCGGTCAGCCTGAACGGCAGCTCGCGCAGGTACCGCGCCGCCAGCTCGCCGGGCGGGTCGAGCGCCTGTGCGTTCTGGGCCGCGTCCAGCGCCCGCCGCCGCTTGACCAGGCCGCGCTGGAGCAGGAACAGCTCGTCGTAGGCGAGCCGGCGGCGGCCCAGCCCGTACTCGGACAGCGTCCGCGGCTGATGGCAGGCGTGCAGGGCGTCCCGGCGCAGCGGCAGCCGGCGCCGCGTGCGCACCTCGGCGGGCAGCACATCCGGATGGTCACCCGCGTGCGGCAGGAGCTCCGCGGCCAGACTGCGCAGCTGGCGCGACGAGACCTGCTCGCTGGCCCGGTACACCGGCACCAGGCCCGCCGTGTGCAGCCGCTCGTCGTCGTCACGCGCCGGCTCGTGGCTCTTGGCCACGATCTCGGCGTCGATGGTGGGCCGCCGCTCTCCCCGCACCGACAGCCGCATCCCTGGCTTGAGCTGGCGCAGCAGGTATCGCTGGTTGAACCAGATCACCACTCCCGGCCCGGACTCGTCGCGCACGGCCGCCTCGACGATGACCAGGTTGCGGCGCCGCGTGGGACGGCCGCGGACGCGCTCCACGGTCACCGTCAGCGTGGCCTCCTCCCCCGGGCGCAGGTCCGCCAGGCGCGACTGCGAGCGGTAGTCGTCGTGGCGGAACGGGACGTGCTCGAGCAGATCACCCACCGTGCGCACGCCCACCGGTCGCAGCTCGGCCAGACCGGCGGCCAGCGACTTGCGGTTCGTGGCGGGGAGGTCGAGGTGCGACGGATGAGGCGCCGAGACCGGAGGCGCCGGCGGGCCGTCCAGCGGCCGGCCGGCGAATCCCCTCACAGCACCGCCATCCCGATCGTGCCCGGGCCGCCGTGCGTGCCCACCGCGGCGCCCAGCTCGACCACGTTCTCGACGGTGGCCGCCGGGCGCAGCCGGCGCACCATGTCCGCCAGCTGCTCCGCCTGCGGCCGGCAGTCGGCGTGCGCGATGGCGACGCGCGCGGGCGCGCCGTCCCCGGCCCGCTCGCACAGGAACCGCTCGAACGCCTTCCACACCGCGCGGCGGCCGATCACCGTGCCGTACTGCGCCACCTCTCCGTCGCGCAGGGTGAGCAGCGGGCGCACGCCGAGCGCCATCCCGGCCACGTGCTTGAGCCTGCCGATGCGGCCGCCCCTGCGCAGGTACTCCAGCGTGTCGACAGCGATCAGCAGCCCTAGCCGGTCACGGGCCTGCGCCACCCACTGCTCGATCTCCCCCGCCGCTGCGCCCTCCTCCAGCATCCGCTGGATGCCCTCGGCGAGCAGCAGCGTGCCCGCCGACACCGTCAGCCCGTCCAGCACGCTGACCCGGGGGTCGTCGGCCGCGGCAGCCACCGCGGCGGTGTGCGATGCCGAGATGCGAGATGACACGGGGAGCACGAACACCCGCCGGTAGCCCGCCAGCTCGGCGAATACGTCGTGGTACACCCCGGGGCCCGGCGCCGCCGTCGACGGGTGATGCGGCGACTCGCGCAGCAGGCGGTAGAAATCGCCTCCGTCCAGGTCGACACCGTCGAGGTACGCGTGGTCGCCGAAGCGCACGGTCAGCGGCACGACCCGCCAGTTGGCGTGCACCCGCTCGGCGTGCGGCAGATCGGCGGTGGAATCCAGCACCAGCGCCGCGGTGGCAGTGGTCAGCGGCTCGTCGCCGGAGGTGCCGCCCTCGATCACCGTCAGCCGCCGCTCGCGGGCCCTGGACTGCTCGTGCATGTTCGCCACGTCGACGCCGTCCAGTGCGCCCATGGCCACGCCCAGCGACAACGCCCGACCGGGGTCGTCGGTGTGGATGTGCACCTTGACCAGCGGCGGCTCGCCGACCACCAGCAGGCTGTCTCCGAGGTCCGACAGCGCGCGCTCCAGGGCCGCCGGATCGACCTCCGGTCCCTCCACCAGGAACGCAGTGCAGTACCGAAACCGCGACTCCTGCTGGTGCAGCATGTCCACGGTCAGCGGGCGGGTCAGCGTGGCCTGCGGGCCCGCGATGTGCTGGCCGCGATAGGCCGCCACAGCCCCCCGCGCGAACTCCACCAGTCCCGCCGCGCCGGCGTCCACCACCCCCGCATCGCGCAGCACGTCCAGCATCTCCTGCGTGCGCTCGACGGTGCCGCCGGCGGCCTCCAGCACCGCGTCCACCACCTCGTCCAGGGACGCTCCCGGCATGGCCTCCGCCGTCTCGGCCATGACCCGGATGACCGTCAGCATGGTGCCTTCGATCGGCTGGCGGACCGGCCGGTAGGCGGCGTCCGTGGCCGCCCGCAGCGCGCGCGCCAGCAGCGCCTGATCGACCTCTCCGGGCGGCCCCATGACGTCCGCGAAGCCGGCCACGATCTGCGACAGGATGATGCCGCTGTTGCCGCTCGCCCCCGCCAGCGCGGCCCGCTTGGCCGTCGCCGCCAGCTGTTCGCGGTCGCTGGCCGGCGAGCTCTCCAGACCGGCGGCCAGCCTGGCTGCGGTGTGCGCCAGGTTGGAGCCGGTATCGCCGTCGGGTACCGGATACACGTTGAGGTCGTTGAGGCGCGCCGACGACGCTTCCACCGCGGCGGCGCCGCCCTGCGCAAGCGCAAGCGCGATGTGCCGGGCACTGGTCACAGGAGGCACCGCCACGATCGACTAGGTTCGCTTCACGCCCTGGATGTGGATCTGCACGGAGTGAACGGGCATCTGGGTCAGCTTCTCGACCTGATATTGCACGCGGGAGCGGACGTTCGCCGCCACCTCGGCCAGGTTGAGGCCGTACTCCACCACGATGTACAGGTCGATGACAAGCCCCTGCCGCTCCCGCCGCACGCTCACCCCCTGGCCCAGCCGCTCGCGCGACAGCAGCCGCGCCACGCCCTGGGTGAGGCTGGTCGCGGCCATCCCCACCACGCCGTAGCACTCCAGCACGGTCAGGCCCACCAGCTGGGCGATCACCTCGCCGGTGATCGTGAATGTGCCCGCCGGTTCGGGGTGTCCCACCACGTGCAATGGCGACTCGGCCATCGTTGGTGTGACGTGCCGAGCGGCCCGGTGGTTGCGGGCTATACTCCCCGCTCCATGGCCCGCGTCTGCGCCATCTGCGCCAAGAAGCCCGGCTTCGGCAACAACCGCAGCCACTCGATGGTCGCCACCCGGCGGCGGTTCAACCCGAACCTGCAGCAGGTGCGCATCCTGCTGGACGGCGCGCCCACGCGGGCGTATGTGTGCACCCGCTGCCTGCGCAGCGGCAAGGTCACGAAGGCAGTCTGAGCCGGCGCTGAGCCCGCTTCGCCGCGCCGATCTGCTGCCCGATCCGACGCGCCAGTTCAGGGCGTGGTTCGATGAGGCGAGGGAGGCCGGCGTGCCCACCCCGGAGGCGGTCGCGCTGGGCACGGCGAGCGCCGGCGGACGGCCGAGCGTGCGCATGGTGCTGCTGCGCGGCGCGGACGAACGGGGGTTTCGCTTCTACACGGGGTACGAGAGCCGCAAGGGCGCGGAACTTGCCGCCAACCCGGTGGCGGCGCTGTGCTTCCACTGGCAGGCGGTCGGCCGTCAGGTGCGCGTCGAGGGCCGGGTCGAACGGCTGGATCCGGCAGACTCGGACGCGTACTTCGCGTCCCGGCCGCTGGACAGCCGGCTGGGCGCCTGGGCCAGCGACCAGTCCACGGCGATCCCCACCAGGGCCGCGCTGGACGAGGCCATGGCCGCAGCCGGCGAGCGGTTCGCAGACGGCCAGGTGCCGCGCCCATCGCGATGGGGAGGGTTCCTGCTGGCGCCCGACGCGTTCGAGTTCTGGCAGCACGGCGATCACCGGCTGCACGACCGGTTCCGCTACACGCCCGGAGCCGGCGGCTGGGTGATCGAGCGGCTGGCCCCGTAGAGCTCGCGGACGCCGCGTAGCCTGGTGCGCAGGACGCCGGCGGCACGCGTGCAATCGAGCCGGCAGTCCAGCGGCCGGGGGTCGGGGAGATCGGCGCTTCGCTCGCTGGGCAGGTCCGGGCGGCCGGTCACGAGCCGGGCCAGCTCCAGTCGCGACACCGCGTCGGGCCCGGCCACGTGCAGGATGCCGCCCGCGTCGCCGCCCGCCAGCTCGAGCAGCGCGGCGGCCAGGTCGCCCACCTGCACCGGGCAGCGGATCTCGTCGACGAAGAAGCCGAGGCTGCGCCTGCCGGCCGCCACGTCCAGCGCCAGCTGCTCGTGACGGCTGGAGCCGTCCCCGCCCACCACCAGCGACGTGCGCACGATGACGGCCGATGGGCTGCACGCCGCCACCCGCTGCTCGGCAGCAGCCTTCGCCCGTCCGTACCCGGTGCACGGCGTCACGGGGTCGCGCTCCGTGTACGGGCGGCCGGCCCGGCCGTCGAACACGATGTCCGTCGACATGTGCACGAGCCGGGCGCCCGCGGCCTCAGCCGCCGCGGCCACCACCGCCGAGCCGTCCACGGTCGTGCCCCACGCCTCCGCACCGTCCTGCCGGTATGCCGTGTGCACGATCGCGTGCGGCCGCACCGCGCGCACAAGGCTCCCCACCGCAGCCGCATCGCGGACATCGATCTGCGCCGGGCCGGGTGCCGAGTGCGTCGTGCCGACGGCCTCCCACCCGGTGTCGGCCGCCAGGCGCACGAGCTCGCGGCCGACGTACCCCGACCCGCCTGTGACGAGAATGCGGCGGCCGCTCAGCGGCGGCGGGGGAGGTTTCGCAGGGTGTTCGCCATCTCCACCGCGGCCGACGCCGCGTCCGCGCCCTTGTTCCCCGCCCGGCCGCCCGCGCGATCCATCGCCTGCTCCTGCGTGTCGCAGGTGAGCAGGCCGAAGCTGACCGGCACGCCGGAGTCGATGGACGCGCCGGTGATGCCGCGGGCCGCCTCGGCGCACACGTACTCGAAGTGCGGCGTGTCGCCGCGGATCACGCAGCCCAGCGTGATCACCGCCTGGTGCCCGCCGGCCTCGGCCAGGCGCCGGCAGGCCAGCGGCAGCTCCCACGCGCCGGGCACGGTGACCACCGTGATCCGGTCACGCGGAACGCCCAGCTCGGTCAGCCGGTCGACCGCGCCGTCCAGCAGCCGCTGCACCACGTCGGCGTTGAAGCGTGAGGCGACGATGGCCACGTCGAGCTCGCCCGAGTCGCGCACCGCCACCGACGAGCAGCCCTCGGGCACCTGGAGCTGCCCCACCCAGCCCTCGCTCACGACTCGTCCACCCGGAATCCCTGGTGGCGGATCGTGTGCCCCATGCGCTCGACCTTGGTGCGCAGGTACGCCTCGTTGGCCGGGTTGGGCTCGGCTTCGATCGGCACCTGCTCGACGATCTCCAGCCCGTAGCCCTCGAGGCCGAGCAGCTTCTTGGGGTTGTTGGTGAGCACCCGCATCGAGCGCACGCCCAGGTCGGACAGGATCTGATAGCCGACGCCGTAGTCGCGGGAGTCGACGGGCAGGCCCAGCGCCAGGTTGGCATCGACGGTGTCCAGGCCCTGCTCCTGCAGCTCGTACGCGCGCAGTTTGTTCAGCAGCCCGATCCCGCGGCCTTCCTGCGAGAGGTACAGCAGCACGCCCCGGCCGTGCTCGGCGATCTGCGCCTGAGCCCGCTCCAGCTGGTCGCCGCAGTCGCAGCGCATGGAGTGGAACACATCGCCGGTCAGGCACTCCGAATGCACCCGCACCAGCACGCCCTCCGCCCCTCGCACGTCGCCCATGACCAGGGCCACGTGCTGCTGGCCATCGATTCGCGACCGGTATCCGTGGGCCACCCACTCGCCATGGCGGGTCGGCATCCACGCGCTGGCCACCCGCTCCACCAGCTTCTCCGTACGGTGGCGGAAGGCCACGATGTCGGCCACCGTGATCATCTTCAAGCCGTGCCGCCGGCAGTAGCCGACCAGATCGGGGACGCGGGCCATGGTGCCGTCGTCGTTCATCACCTCGCAGATCACGCCGGCGGGCTGTAGCCCCGCCAGCCGGGCCAGATCGACCGAGGCCTCGGTCTGGCCGGTGCGCTCCAGGACGCCGTGCTCGCGCGCCCGCAGCGGGAACACGTGACCGGGCTGAACGAGATCCTGGGGTCGCGCGCCGGGGTTGATGGCGACCTGAATCGTGTGCGAGCGGTCGGCCGCCGAGATGCCGGTGGACACGCCCTCGCGGGCCTCGATGGACACGGTAAAGGCGGTGCCGAAGGGCGCCCGGTTGTCCTGCGTCATCAGCTCCAGGCCGAGCTCGTCCACCCGCTCCGGCGTCAGCGCCAGGCAGATCAGGCCGCGCCCGTGGGTGGCCATGAAGTTGATCGCCTCGGGCGTCACGTACTGCGCGGCCATCACCAGATCGCCCTCGTTCTCACGGTCGGGCGAGTCGACCACGACCACCATGCGGCCGGCCTGGATGTCGGCGATCGCCTCCTCGACAGGCGCGAACGGCCGCTCGCCTGGCGCCTGACGTGGCCGGTGATCGGTGGCGCTCATGCGGAAAGGGTACCCGCGGAGCCGCTCGGCGCCATCAGCCGCTGGACGTATCGCCCCAGCACGTCGGCCTCCAGATTCACCCGCCGGCCAGGTTCCAGCCCGCCCAGGGTGGTCACCGCGAGCGTGTGCGGAATCAACGACACCGAGAACGCGGAGTCGTCCAGCGCGGTGACGGTGAGGCTGACCCCGGCCACCGTCACCGAGCCCTTGAGGATGGTGGTGCGCAGCACCTCGGGCGGCGCGTCGACAGTCAGTGTGACCGCCTCGCCGTCCGGCTCCACGGACGCCACCCGGCCCACGGCGTCCACATGGCCCTGCACCCAGTGGCCGGCCATGCGGTCGCCGACCCGCAGGGCGGGCTCCAGATTCACGCGGTCGCCGGCCGCGATATCGCCCAGCATGCTGACGCGCAGCGTCTCCGGCACCGCGTGGAACTCGAGCTCGTCGCCGTCCACCGCGGTCACGGTCAGGCAGCAGCCCTCGATCGACACCGAGTCGCCGACGGCGGCGTCGCGGGCGGTCTGCGGCGCCCGCAGCCGCAGGGCCGGCGGCGGCGTGAGCACCTCACCCAATTCCGTCACGATACCCGTGAACACGCGTCTCCTCTTCGAGCTCGGTCACGGTGAGCATATCCACGCCCACCTGGACGGCCTTCCAGGGCCGCCCGGGGAGCGCGATCTCGCGATCGAACAGCCCGGGCCCGGCGCCGAGCTCGTCGGGCGACCTGAACACGATCAACCGGTCAAGGTGCCCGGAATCCAGGAACCCGGTGGCCAGCGTCGGCCCGCCCTCCAGCAGCACCGAGCTGATCCGCCGCCTGCCCAGCGTGGCCATCGCCGGCGCCAGCCCGTCCACCTGAATCGCGTCCACCCCGGGCGGGGGCGGCACGGCCCCCGGCGCCTGCACGACCAGCACAGGCGCATCGGACGAGGCGGTGCGGGCGAGCTGGGAATCGGCCGGCAACCGGCCACGGCGGTCGAACACGATTCGCAGCGGCTGGCGCTCGGCAGGCGGGTCGCAGTCGCGCGCGGTGAGGAGGGGGTCGTCCGCCAGCACCGTGCCGATGCCGACTGCCACCGCACCGGCCCGCGCCCGCAGCTCATGCACCATCCGCCGGCTCTGCGGCGAGGAGATCCACACCTGGCGGCCGTCTCCCCGCGACGTGCGCCCGTCGGCCGAGACCGCCGCCTTGTAGGTCACATGCGGGCGGCCCCACATGGCGAACGTCAGCCATTCGGCAACCATCCGCAGCGCGCGCAGCTCCACGTCGCCGCCGGCCAGCTCCACATCGATGCCCGCCTCGCGCAGGCGAGCGAAGCCGCGGCCGCCGACGCTGGGCGTCGGATCACCCATCGCGGCCACCACGCGGGCGACCCCCGCCTCGACAAGCGCGTCTGCGCAGGGGGGTGTGCGCCCGTGGTGTGCGCACGGCTCGAGGCTCACGTACATCGTCGCGTCACGGGCGTCGCCGGCCGCCCGCAGCGCGTTCACCTCGGCGTGCGGCTCACCTGGGCGCTCGTGCCAGCCCTCGCCCAGGACGCGGCCGTCGCGCACCAGCACGGCGCCCACAACCGGGTTCGGGGCGGCCGTGCGGCGGCCGCGCTCGGCCAGCTCGAAACACCGCTCGAGATGACGAACGTCGGTCTCGGTCAGCGCCATGTCGCGGCGCCGGCGGCCTCGACCACGCCCACCAGCTCGCGGTAGGAGTCACCCGGGCTGGGCGCTCCGAAGATGGCCGATCCGGCGACCAGGATGTTCGCGCCCGCCTGGTAGACGTTGGCCGCGGTGCCGACGTGCACCCCGCCGTCGACCTCCACGGCGACACCCTCTCTGCCGTTCGCCAGCTCACGCAGGCGGGGCAGCCGATCAAGCGTGGCGGGGATGAACGCCTGCCCGCCCCAGCCGGGGTTCACGCTCATGCACAGCAGCACGTCGGCGTACCGAGCTGCCTCGGTCAGGGCGTCGACCGGGGTTGCCGGATTGAGGGTCACCCCCGCCCGGCAGCCGAGCTCGGAGATCTGCTGGAGCGTGTAATGCAGGTGCGGGCAGGTCTCGACGTGCACGGTGATGCTGTCCGCGCCTGCTGCCGCGAACTGGTCGAGATGCCGCTCAGGCTGCTCGATCATCAGGTGCACGTCGGCCAGCGCTCCGTGCTCGTGGATGAGGTCGGAGAGGTCGGCCACCATCTTCGGCCCGAACGTGATCACGGGCACGAAATGGCCGTCCATGACGTCGATGTGGACGACCTGGGCGCCGGCGTCCAGCACCTCGCCCACCTGCTCGCGCATGCGCGCGAAATCGGCCGACAGGATCGACGGCGCCACCTCCACCGATGTCGGCCACACCGCCGCCACGCGCCAACTGTAGCCAGAGCACGCCCGCGAACGCTCAACACCCGTGGCTGCGAGCTCGGGCAGGGCTTCGTGCAACAGCCAACCGATGACCGCCGATCAGGTCGGAGCGCTGTGGCGGCAGGCCGCCGCGACGCCGCCTGACGTTACCGCGCCGACTGCGGCGGCTGTCTGAGCCCGCGTAGGAACTCGTCCACGCGCATCCGGCGACCACCGGCCGGCTGCAGCTCGAGCACCTCCAGGGCACCCGTTCCACACCCGATCACGAGCGGGGGGCCGATCGCCGCCGGCGGCAGCCTGTGATCGACGGGCTGCGCCCGCCACACCACCACCGG
>JBQCGJ010000295.1:0-8413 GCA_051955775.1 Gaiellales bacterium
GGCGACCTGGCCGGGCTAGAACAGGCTGGCCGCAGACTGCAACGGGGAACCGATCCCCCTTCCGGTCCACCGTCAGCCTGCGGCCAGCGCCCCCGGGCGGGGATCAGAACCGTGTGGCGTCCCGCTGGCCGCGCCGCGAACCGGGCGCCGCGGGGCACCGCTGCACGCATTGGTGAGAGGGCGCATTGGACGTGCGGGCCAGTGGACGAACTCGTCCCGCGCTGTGAGCATACGAGTCGAGTAGGTGCGGCCGCCGCTCACGCGCGCAGCTCGGCCTGTCGCACTGCCTGCTGTCGCGCCGGTGCTGTGGCCGGGCGTCGTCGCTGCGATCCTGCACTCGGTGTGGCCACCCCTGGGAGCACCGCCGCTGGCGATCGCCGACCTGCTGTCCGGCTACCTGCTGTGGGTGGCGCGCCTGTGCTCGTGACTTGGCCCGCCGATGCCGAGCAGCGCGGCATCGACGATCGGCAGCAGCTCGTCGCCGAAACGCGCCAGTTGATGAACCGCGTCGCAGCTCGTCCAGCCCGCCGGGATGTCGACCGCGCCCTCGGCGGCCAGGTCGCGCACGTCGTCTGCGCCGTCCACAAGCGCCACCAAAGGGCCGTCGCGCGCGTCCAGCACGACCCCCCTGGCGCCCCCGGCCGCCGGCATGCCGAGTGCGACGGCCAGATCGATGCACGGAAACGCGTCGCCCCTCACGACCACCATACCGGCCATGGCCGGCGGCTGGCCGGGCAGGCTGCGCGGCTCCACGCTGGCCAGCACCTCGCGCACGGCGGCGAGCGGTATCCCAAACCGCTGGGCGCCGACGTCGACCAGCAGCAGCGGCCCGCCGCCCACCGCCGCCTGTGGGGGCTTGATCGCGGCCGGATTGTCGACTATCTCACCGTCAACTTGAACCTGAAGGTTGGCCCCGCAGGCGGCGAGCAGCCGGCGCAGTGTGCCCAGGCTTGGGGACTGCCGTCCGCTCTCCACCCGCGCCACCATCGCCTGCGATGTCCCGGCCAGGTCGGCGAGCCGCCGTTGGGACAGCCCGGCGCGGCGGCGGGCGTCGAGCACGATCTGGCCGTCGGTGCTCACCTGGGCATGATATCGAATACGACTCATTGTGTGATTCATATTCGATATCATATCCGTCGCCCGCCGCGCGACCCAGCACAGGCGCATCGGGCGGACGTGCGAGAATGGGGCCATGAAGCTCTCGGCAAAGGCGGACTACGCCGTGCGAGCCGTGCTCGTGCTGGCGGCCCAGGAGTCCGAGCGCCCCATCAAGGGCGAACTGATCGCGCGCGCCCAGGACCTGCCGCTCAAGTTCGTCGAGAACATCCTGGGAGAGCTCAAGCACGCCGGGCTGGTGGCCTCGCAGCGCGGCCCCGAGGGCGGGTACCGGCTCGCCGTGCCCGCCGAGCAGATCACCGTGGCGGAGGTGATCCGGGTGGTCGACGGCCCGATCGCAGCAGTGGCCGGCGTACGTCCGGACGAGATCAGCTACCCGCCCGGCGCTGAGGCCCTGCCCGGGCTGTGGCTGGAGGCGAGGGGCATGCTGCGCTCGGTGCTGGAGACGGTGACCTTCGAGGATCTGGTCAAGCGCTCGCAGGCAATTGCCACCGGCGGCGAGCGGCGCGCCCGCCGGCCCCCGGTCAGCGCGCGCGGCCTGGCCGACGACTGATGGCGCCCGAGCTCAAGCCCGCGTACCTGATCGCCGGCTCCGACTGGCCCAAGGTGGACGCCGCCACCGCCCGCCTGCGCGCGCGATTCGCCGAGGAGTCCGTGGAGCAGATCACCGTGGGCGGCGAACACGACGCCGACGTGGTGGCGGCCTGCAATGCCCTCGGCCTGCTCGGCGGGCCGCGGCTGGTGCTCGTGCGCGGCGCCGAGGAGCTCGACGAGCCGCGCGCTGCGGCCATCGTCGACTACCTGCGCAGCCCCACCCCGGACACCTGTCTGGCCCTGTTCGGCGGCGCCGGAATCGACTCGAAGGGCGCGCTCGCGAAGGCGGTGGAGGCCGTCGGCGACGTCCGCTTCTTCGACGCGCCGGACCGCAAGCAGGCAGTGGACTGGGTGGTCAAGCGGTTCGCCGACCTCGGCGTGCGGTGTCCTCCGGGCGTCGCCCGCAGGCTGGTCGAGCGGGCCGGCGAGGACACCGGCGAGCTGGCGCTGGAGGTCGAGAAGGTCGCCACCTACGCGGGCGCCGAGCAGCTCGAGCCCGACGACGTCGACGCCCTCGTCCCGGCCGCGTCCGATGTCAAGCCGTGGGAGATCACCGACGCCTGGGGCCGGCGGGACGGCGCCGCCATGATCGCCCTCGCCCTGGCCGACCTCGACCGCGCGGACGAGGTCAGCCGGCTGGTTGCGACCCTGTCCGCGCACGTTCGCAAGGTGCGGCGGGCGGCGTCGCTGGTGGAGGCCGGGGCGGGCCAGGCAGACGTCGCCAAGCAGCTGGGGTTGAAGCCGTATCCGGCTCAGAAGCTGGTTGCGCAGGCCCGCCAGTTCGAGCTGAAGGAGCTGAGCGCGGCGATCGTCCGGCTGGCCGATCTCGACATGGCGGTGAAGGGCGCGAGCCGGATGGACTCCCGTTTCGAGCTCGAGCTGGCGCTGGCCGACATCGCCGGGGAATGAGCGGCCAGACCGCGGCCGCAGCGCTGGCGGCGGTGGTCGCCGCGGTGTGCACGGCGGTGTGTGCGAGCCGGCTCCGCGGAGCCCGCAGGCCGGCGCCGCTGATTGCCTGGACGGTCGGCTTCGCACTCTTCACCGCGGCCGCCGGCGCGCTGTGGTACGGGGCGGCGGAGGGGTGGACGGCGGCGCCGTTTCGCATCTACTACCTGACCGGCGGGGTGCTCGTGGTGGCCTATCTGGCGGTGGGCGAGCTGTTGCTGGTGCTGCCGGGCCGGCGCGTGACGCGACTGGCCACGGCCACCATGCTGTTCCTCAGCTTCGCGGCGGCGGCGGCTGTGCTGGCGGCCCGGGTGGATGCCGGAGAGCTCCAGCGGGCCGGCGCCACCCCGCCCAACGGCGCGCTTGAGGGGCCCTGGCCGAAGGTGATGGCGATCCTTCTGAACTCGGTGGGCACGGTTGTGCTGCTGGTGTTCTCACTGCGCTCGGCCTGGTTTCGCCGCGACCCGCGCCCGCTCATGGTGGCCCTCGGCGTGCTCGTGATCGCGACGGCGTCGACCGCCACCCGGCTGGGCAGCTACGCGCTGTTCGCCGTGGCCCAGGCCCTGGGCACAGTGCTGATCCTGCTGGGGCTGGTGACCCGGCGCGCTAGGCCGAGGTCGTCTGCCGGCTCATGACGCGAGCGGCCTGCGACTTCTTTCGCGCGGCGGCGTTGCGGTGAATCGCCTTCCGCGCGGCCGCGCGGTCGACCAGCGCGGTCAGCCGCAGGTGGGTGGCGGTCGCCTGTTCCTCTTCGCCGGCATCCACCTCGCGCTGCAGGCGCCGGAACAGCGTCTTGATCTGCGTCCGGTAGCGGAGGTTCTCGAGGCGCTGTCGCGCCGCCGTTCGTACCCGCTTTGCCTGCTGCTTGGAATTCGCCAACCTCAGCCTTTCGATCCGCACACGAAGACGCCCGCTCCCGCGGGCGGGCGGATGATAGCAAAGCCGGTCGGTAAACTCCGCCGCCGATGACCGACGACGCGCCCCGCCGCAGACTCGCGGCCTCGACCGCCGCGTTTGGTGGGGCGACCGCCCTGTCCCGGGTGGCCGGGCTGCTGCGCGACGCCATCGCCGCCCGCTACTTCGGCTCGGGCGCGGCCATGTCCGCGTTCCAGGTGGCGTTCAACATCCCCAACCTGCTGCGCGCGCTGTTCGCCGACGCCGCCCTCAGCGCGGCGTTCGTGCCGGTGTTCGTGGAGGTGCGCGAGAAACGCGGCGAGGTCGAGGCGTGGCGGGTGGCCAGCATCGTGCTGTGGCTGGTGGCGCTGATCCTGGGCGGGCTGTCTGCCCTGTTCGTGGTCCTGGCGCCGCTGCTTGTGCCCGTGCTGATGGCGGGCCAGAGCAACGTCCCCACCGATCTGGTGGTGGAGCTGTCGCGGTGGCTGTTTCCGATCGTGGTGCTGCTCGGCCTGACCGGCGTCGTCACCGGGATCCTCAACTCCTACCACGTGTTCGGGATCCCCGCCTTCGCGCCGGTGGTGTGGAACCTGGTCATCATCGCCTTCCTGCTCGCGTTCGCGGGGAACATCGAGGCCTACGCGATCGGCGTGCTGGTGGCCACGTTCATCCAGTTCCTGATCCCGCTGCCGCTGCTGCGCGGCCGCGGCAGCCTGGCCTTCGAGGTGACCTGGCGAAACCCGCACGTGCGGCGCATCCTGACGCTGATGGTGCCCGTGTCGATCGGCCTGGGGCTGATCAACATCAACCTCACCATCGACCTGCTGGTCGGCGCGCACGCCTCGAGCCACACCACGTCCGACCTCAACTACGCGTTCCGGCTGTTCATGCTGCCCCAGGGGCTGTTCTCGGTGGCCGTCTCGGCCGTCCTGTTCCCGGAGATCTCGCGGCTGGCCGCCGTGCGGGACGTGACCGGGTTCTCCCGCCGCATCGCCGAGGGCACGCGCACCATCATCTTCCTGCTGCTGCCCGCCACGGCCATCTCGATCGTGCTGGCCGCGCCGATCACGCGGCTGGTCTACCAGCGGGGCAGCTTCGGCCCGACGCAGACGATGCACGTGTCGGCGGCGCTGGTGGCGTTCTCGCTGGGGCTGGTCGCCAACGGCCTGGCGCTCCTCCTCACACGGTCGTTCTTCGCGCTCCAGGAGCCGGGGGTGCCCACGCGGGTGGCGGTCGTCAACCTGTTCCTCAACTTCGCCCTCGACCTTGCGTTCCTGCACTTCGGGGCCGCCGGCATCGCGCTGTCGACGTCCATCGTCACGGCCTTCAATGCGATCGTGCTGGGCGTTATCCTGCGTCGCCGGGTGGGCAGCCTGCACATGCGCGAGGTCTCGGGAGAGGTGGTGCGGATCGCAATCGCATCCGTCTACTGCGTGACGGCGGCGTTCGCCGTGTGGTGGCCGCTCGACCACGTGCTGGGAAGATCGCTGGTCGCGCAGGTGATCTCCCTGGGCCTGGCGCTCGTGCTCGGCGGTGTGTGTTATGTGGCTTCGGCCCGGATGCTGCGGCTGACCGACGCCGATCTCGTGATGGGACTGATCGCACCCGCGCGAGGGAGGGACTGACGCGTGCCGATGGCGACGCGCGACGGGGTGCGGATCTACTACGAGGCGGCGGGCCGTGGCCCGGCGCTGGTGCTGCACGCCGGCGCCGCGGGCGACCTGCGGATGTGGCAGCGGGCCGGCTATGCCGATGCGCTCAGCGCCGGCCATCGGGTGATCCTGATCGATCACCGCGGCCAGGGCTTGAGCGACCGTCCGCCGGGCCTGGAGGCCCACCGGCTCAGCCAGTACACCGCGGATGTGCAGGCCGTGCTCGATCGCGAGGAGATCGACCGGTGCATCTTCTGGGGGCACGCGGACGGCGGCCGAGTCGGCATCGAGCTGGCCGCGGGCATGCCGGATCGGGTGCTCGCGCTGATCGCCTCCGGGGTGGTGGACGAGCCCCCGGATGTGCGCCGGCGGGCGGCGGCCGGGTTCCGCTCCATCGGCATGGGCGAGCTGCTGCGGCTGATCCAGCGCGACGAGGGGATCGAAGCCCCGGGCTGGCTGTGGCTCCAGTTCCTGGAGACCGACGTCGAGATGATGTGCCTGGAGCTGGAGGCATGGGCGGACTCGCCCGGGCCGTGGGAGGCGTCGCGGGCGATCCGCTGCCCCGTGCTGTTCCTGTCCGGCGAGCTGGAGGACCCGGCAGGCGAGCTGGCCGCGCTGGCGGCGCGGATGCCCGATGCGACCGCCGCCACCATCCGGGGCCGGGGCCATGTGGGCGCGTTTCTGGAGGCGGAGCCCGCGCTCGCTCACGCACGCCCTTTCCTGCAACGCGTCAGCCCCCGGTAACCTGCTTCGGTGGCCCTCTCGCGGATCCGCAACTTCTCGATCATCGCCCACATCGACCACGGCAAGTCGACGCTGGCTGATCGCATCCTGCAGCTCACGCGCACCGTGTCCGACCGCGAAATGCGCGAGCAGGTGCTGGACACGATGGACCTCGAGCGGGAGCGCGGCATCACCATCAAGGCTCAGGCCGTGCGGGTCATGCACCGGGGCGATGACGGGCGCACCTACGAGCTGAACCTGATCGACACCCCGGGGCACGTCGACTTCACCTACGAGGTCAGCCGCAGCCTGGCCGCCTGCGAGGGCGCGCTGCTGGTCGTGGACGCCGCGCAGGGCATCGAGGCGCAGACCCTGGCCAACGCCTACCTGGCGATCGAGAGCAACCTCGAGATCGTGCCGGTGGTGAACAAGATCGACCTGCCGTCGGCCAGCCCAGACGCCGTCGCCGCGGAGGTGGCCGACCTGGTGGGCGGCTCGCCGGACGACGTGATCCGCATCTCGGCCAAGACCGGTGAGGGCATCGAGCAGGTGCTGCAGGCCGTGATCGACCGCATTCCGCCGCCCGAGGGCGACCCGCAGGCGGCTCCGCGGGCACTGATCTTCGACTCCTCGTATGACCAGTACCGCGGCGTTGTCGCGTTCGTGCGGGTCGTGGACGGCTCGTTCCACCCCCGCGACCTCGTGCAGGCGATGGCTCTGGGAACGCGATTCGACGTCGAGGAGCTGGGCGTGTTCTCCCCCGGTATGCGGCCGGCCAAGCACCTGTCGGCGGGCGAGGTGGGGTACATCGTGACCGGCCTCAAGGACGTGTCCCAGGTGCGCGTGGGCGACACCCTGACGCGCGCGAAGAACGGTGCACACCAGCCGCTTCCCGGCTACCAGGATGTGAAGCCGATGGTGTTCGCGGGACTCTTCCCGACGGAGTCGGATGCGTACCCGGACCTGCGCGACGCGCTGGACAAGCTGAAGCTGAACGACGCCGCGCTGTGGTATGAGCCGGAGACCTCGCGCGCGCTCGGGTTCGGCTTCCGGTGCGGGTTTCTGGGCCTGCTGCACATGGACATCGTGCGCGAGCGGCTGGAGCGCGAGCACGAGCTCGACCTGCTGGTCACGGCGCCCAACGTGGAGTACCGCGTGCAGTCGGCGGACGGCTCCTGGATCGACGTGCACAACCCCGCCCAGATGCCGCCCGAGGCCGAGATCCTGGCCACCGAGGAGCCGTATGTGCGGGCCTCCATCATCGCCCCCAAGGAGCATGTGGGGGCGGTCATGGAGCTGAACCAGGAGCGGCGCGGCACCTTCCATCACATGGAGTACCTGAGCCCGGAGCGGGTGCAGCTCGTGTACGACCTGCCGCTGGCCGAGATCGTGCTCGACTACTACGACCAGCTGAAGTCACGCACGCGCGGCTACGCCTCGTTCGATTACGAGCTGCTCGGCTTCCAGGAGGGGCCGATCGTCAAGGTCGACGTGCTGCTGGCGGGGGAGCGGGTCGATTCGCTGTCGCTGATCACGCACCGCGACAACGCCTACCGGCAGGGCCGGGCGCTGGTCGAGGCGCTGCGCGAGCGGATCCCGCGGCAGATGTTCGAGGTCGCCATCCAGGCCGCCATCGGCAACCGGGTGATCGCGCGGGAGACCGTCAAGGCCCGCCGCAAGGACGTGACCGCCAAGTGCTACGGCGGCGACATCAGCCGCAAGCGCAAGCTGCTGGAGAAGCAGAAGGCGGGCAAGCGGCGGATGAAGCAGGTGGGCAACGTGGAGGTGCCCCAGGAGGCGTTCCTGGCGGTGCTCGAGATCAACCGCGAGAAGACGGCGTGAGCGAGCCCTGCCGGCACCTGTATGTGCACGTGCCGTTCTGCGCACACCGCTGCGGCTACTGCGACTTCGTCACCGTGACCGGGGCGGACGACGGGCTGACGGCGCGGTACGTGGACGCCCTGGTGGCCGAGCTGCGCCGCCACGCCCCGCGTCCGCACACGGTGTTCGTGGGGGGCGGCACCCCGTCGCTGCTGCCCGATCGGCTGCTGGGCCGGCTGCTCGACGCGCTGCCTGCGGCGGACGAGATCACCGTCGAGTGCAACCCCGAGACGATCACACCGGCCAAGGCTCAGGTACTGGTCGAGGGTGGTGTCAACCGGGTATCCCTGGGGGCCCAGAGCTTCCGCGTCCAGCTGCTCGAGACCCTCGAGCGGCGCGCCTCGCCCGACCAGGTGCGGGCCGCGGTGGGAACGCTGCGGGGGGCCGGCATCCAGAACCTCAACCTCGACCTGATGTTCGGGGTTCCAGGTCAGACCGAGGACGATCTGCGCCGCGACCTCGCGGACGCGCTGGAGCTGGAGCCCGACCATGTGAGCTACTACGAGCTCGAGGCCAAGCCGGGCACGCGCTTCACGCATGCCCACGGCGAGGAGCTGGCTCGGCAGGCCGACGCCATGGAGGGCTACTACGAGCTGGTGGTGGGCGAG
>JBQCGJ010000296.1:0-2730 GCA_051955775.1 Gaiellales bacterium
ACCACGACCGTCGAGATCATGGAGGGGTTCCGCGCACGCGACGGTGGGGAGGTCAGCGTCCTGGGCGTCGATCCGGCGGTGGCCGGGGCGGACTGGCGCGATCGGGTCGGCGTCGTCCTGCAGGAGTCCCAGCCGGAGCCAGGGCTGTCTGTGCGCGAGTGCCTCGACCTGTATGCGGGCTACTACCGCGCTCCTCGGGGCGTCACAGAGACCGTGGCGCTGGTCGGCCTGGAGGAGAAGATCGACACCCAGTGCGAGGAGCTCTCGGGCGGCCAGCGGCGCCGGCTCGACGTCGCGCTGGCGCTGATCGGCGACCCCGAGCTGGTGTTCCTCGACGAGCCCACGACCGGGTTCGACCCGTCCGCCAGGCGCAACGCGTGGAGCGTCATCGCCGGCCTGCGGTCGCTCGGGAAGACCGTGTTCCTGACCACGCACTACATGGACGAGGCCGAGAACCTGGCCGACCGCATCGCCGTCATCGCCCACGGCACGATCGTGGCCGAGGGCACCCCGCAGACGCTCGGCGGCCGCGACCGCATGCGGGCCAGCATCCGCTTTGGGCTGCCCGCCGGCTCGACCGCCGCCGATCTCCCGCCGGCGCTTCGACCCGGCGACGCGGCGAGTACCGACGGCGGCACCGTCGCCCTGCTCAGCGAGAACCCGGTCGCGGACGTCCACGCGCTCACCGGCTGGGCGCTGGAGCGGGGCATCGACCTGTCGGATCTGGAGGTGCGCCGGCCGACGCTGGAGGATGTGTATCTCGAGCTGACCGAGGATCGCGAGACCGGGTGATCACCCGCCGCGTGATCCGCCGCTACCGAGCCCGGCGTGCACCGGCGCCGTCGCAGCCGCGGGTCGCCAAACCGACCCGTGGAGACCGGGGGCCGGTGGGCCTCGTGCTGCATCAGGCCTGGTACGACCTGCTTGCCTTCTGGCGGAACCGCCAGGCGCGGTTCTTCACGCTGCTTCTGCCGCTGATCTTCCTGGTCATCTTCGTCAGCGTGTTCGGCAACCACACGATTGGCCAGACCAATATCAAGACGTCCACCTACTACGTGCCCGGCATCGCCACGCTGGCCGTGATCGCGTCCTCGTTCGTGAATCTCGTCATCACCATCACAACGCAGCGCGAGACCGGCATCTTCAAGCGCCGCCGCGCCACGCCGATGCCGGCGTGGGCGCTGATCCTCGGGCGCATGCTGAGCGCCATTGCCGTCGCCGTCGCCGTGATGACGATGCTGCTGGCGATCGGCTGGGTTGCCTATGGCGTTCGCCTGGCAACCTCCACCATCCCCGGTATCGCCATCACCGCTGTGATCGGCGCCGCCACCTTCTGCATCCTCGGCTACGCGCTGTCCACCGCGATCAACAACGCCGACTCCGCCCAGCCGATGGTGCAGGCGATCATGCTGCCGCTGTACTTCATCAGCGGCGTCTTCATCCCCAATGTCAACCTCCCCTCCTGGCTGCGAGGCGTGTCCAGGTTCTTCCCGGTCGAGCACCTGGCGGACGCGCTGCATCACGCGTACGTGCCGGGCACCCGCGGCATCGGCCTCGTGTGGAGCGACCTCGCCGTGCTCGGGCTGTGGGCGGCTGCCGGCCTGGTGATCGCGCTTCGCCGGTTCAGCTGGCTGCCGCACAACGCCTCCGGCTGAGCCTATTGGCGGCGCCCCGCCGGTGCCGTACACTCGGTCCGTGCAGTGCTCCGCGTGCGGTGCCGAAAACCCCACAGGTAAGCGGTTTTGCCGCGCCTGCGGTACGTCGCTGGAGTCAACCTGCCCGGGCTGTGGCTCCCCCGTCACCCCGGGCGACCGCTTCTGCGGCGAGTGCGGAGCGACGCTCCATCCGGGGGAGGCCCCTCCAGCCGTGGCCTCACCGCCCGCCGAGCCGGCCACGGAGCGCCGCCTGGTGTCCGTGCTGTTCGCCGACCTGGTCGGCTTCACCAGCGTCTCGGAGGGCCGCGACTCCGAGCATGTGCGCGCGCTCCTGTCGCGCTACTTCGATGCCTGCCGGCGGCTGATCGAGATCTACGGCGGCACCGTCGAGAAGTTCATCGGCGATGCGGTGATGGCGGTGTGGGGCGCCCAGGCCGCGACCGAGAACGACGCCGAGCGAGCCGTCCGCGCTGCGCTCGACTTGGTCGCCGCGGTCACCGCGCTGGGGGACGAGGTGGGCATCTCCGATCTCCAGGCGCGGGCCGGCGTGGCCACCGGCGAGGCCACCGTCACGGTCGGCGCGCAGGGCGAGGGCATGGTCGCCGGCGACCTGGTCAACACGGCCTCCCGCATCCAGTCACTCGCCCTTCCCGGCAGCGTGCTGGTGTCCGACCCGACGCGCCGCGCCACCGAGCCCACCGTCGTCTTCGACGACACCGGCGAGCACGAGCTGAAGGGCAAGATCGGCCTGTACCGCCTGTACCGGGCGGTGCGGGTGGTGTCCGGCGCCCGCGGCTCGCTGAAGTCGGAGGGCCTCGAGGCGCCCTTCGTCGGCCGCGAGCGCGAGCTGCGCCAGATCAAGGACCTGTTCCATGCGTGCGCGGACGAGCGCCGGCCGCACCTGATCTCGGTCACCGGCATCGCCGGCATCGGCAAGTCGCGCCTGGTGTGGGAGTTCTACAAGTACTTCGACGGCCTGGCCCAGGTCATCTACTGGCATCGCGGCCGCTGTCCCTCCTACGGCGAGGGCGTGACGTACTGGGCGCTGGCCGACATGGTGCGCATGCGCTGCCGG
>JBQCGJ010000297.1:0-3411 GCA_051955775.1 Gaiellales bacterium
GGCCTCGCTGACCAGCGCCGGGGCAAGCATCGCCCCGCACACCCCGAACACCGCCAGCGGCTGCTCGCGGATGCGGATCGCAACCACCACCGCCAGGCCCGCTATCAGGGCCGACAGGGGCGCGGCGGCGGCCGCGCTGACCAGGTGATACATCGATGCCGCGGCCCACAGCGACGCGTACAGGCCGGCGATGCCGGCGCCTGCCGCCGCCAGAATGGCATCGGCGCGCCATTCTCTGCGGTCGAGCTCGACCGCCGCGGCCAGGATCGCCAGCGACACGGCGGCGCCCAGGCTGACCCGCATCGGCGGCGTGATCCAGCCCCGGCTGGCCGCCATCACGTACAGCAGGACGACCCCCAGAGCCGTGGCCACACCGCCCGCCCATGCGAGGGTGCGAACGGTGTACAGCCGCCTGGCCAGCGCGCCCAGGTCGAACGCCGGCCGCGGCTCCTCCCAGCGGAACGAGGGTGGCGTGGGGGCGGGCGGCGGCACCGGCCGTGCCACCGGCGGGGGTGGAGCTGCGGGCGCGGCAGTCCGCTCGGGCATCGGCGGCGCCTGGGCCGTGCCCGCTGCCTGCTCGAGCAGCCACACGCGGCGGGTGAGAGCCGCCAGCTCGGCGCGCAGGGTCTGGATCTCGATGTGCTGCTGGCCGTTCATTGCGAGGCTGACCTCCGACTCGTGGACACACTTCGAAGGTACGCGGGGTGCGGCCCTATCGCATCGGGGATATCCCTCGGGCTGCGGTCTGCAGATGGGAATAGAATCGCCTCGATGCTGCTCGAACGACGGCAGGAGTGCGGGCGCATCGACGAGCTGCTGGAGGCTGCGCGAAACGGCCGAAGCGGCGTTCTGGTCATTCAGGCTGACGCCGGCCTCGGCAAGACGGCCCTTCTGAAGTACGCGGTGTCCAGCGCCTCGGGGATGACCGTCCTGCGATGTCGAGGCTTCGAATCCGAGTCTCAGCTCGCATTTGCCGGGCTGGGTGATCTGCTGCGGCCGATCGCGGACGGGTTGGAGGCGCTTCCGGACGCCCAGCGGGCGGCCCTGGCTGGGGCGCTGTCCCTCGGCCCGGCGCCCCACGGCGACAGGCTGACCGTGTACGTGGGCGCGCTCAGCCTGCTGGCCGCCGCCGCAGAGCAGACGCCGGTGCTGGCCGTGGTGGACGATGCGCACTGGCTCGACCTGGCGTCTGCGGAGGCGCTGACGTTCGTAGGCCGCCGGTTGGACGCCGACGCTGTGGTACTGCTGGTGGCGGCCCGGACGAGCCCGGACGGGGTATTCGACCGACACGAGTTCCCGGCCATGGCTCTGGCCCCGCTCACTCCGCAGGCGGCGCGCGAGCTCGTCCAGCCTGCGGCCGGCGCGAAGGCCGACGATGTCGTGCGGCTGGCGGCGGGAAACCCGCTGGCGCTGATCGAGCTGGCGGCGACCTCGGCCGAGCGGGCCGGCTCGCCTCCCGCAGCCGGGCATGACGATGTGGCGGGACACGTCCAGGGGGCATTCCTGGAACGGATCGACCCCCTGCCGGCCGCCACCCGGCACGCGCTCCTGATCGCAGCAACCGCGGACAACGACGACGCCGGGCTGATCTCCAGGGCGCTGGCCGGCGGCGGTCTCTCGCTGAACGACCTGGAGGCGGCCGAGGAGGCCGGGCTGATCGCCCTGGGCGGCGGAACGGTCGCGTTTCGCCACCCGCTGTGCCGCTCGGCGGTCGCCGGCGGTGCCGGGGCAGCGGATCGGCGCGCCGCCCACGCAGCGCTGGCTGCGGCCATGCACGAGCCGGCGTTCGCCGATATGCGTGCCTGGCACCTGGCCGCGGCGGCGCTCGAGCCCGACGAGGAGGTGGCGAGCGCGCTGGAGCAGAGCGCCGGCCGCGCGCGGGCGATCGGCGCGTACGCGTCGGCCACGGTGGCGTTCGAGCGGGCCGCCGCGATGTCGCCGGACGCCGTGGCGCGTTCGCGGCGGCTCGTGCTGGCGGCGGACGCGGCCCACATGGTGGGGGACAGCAGCCGCTCCCTCGAGCTGCTCGACCAGGCAGCCCGGCTCGCGGTCGGCGAGCTGCAGACGGCCGACGTGGAGCGCCTGCGCGCCCGGGTCGAGGCTCGCAGCGGCTCCTCGGCCGCGGCCCACGCGCTTCTGCGCACCGCCGCCGACCTGCTCGAACCGGGCCAGCCCACCCAGGCGGCGCTGGCACTGATCGAGGCTGTGGAAGCCGCCATCCGCGCCGGCGAGCCGGGCATGGCGCTGGACTCCGCCGAGCGGGCGCGCAGGCTGGCCGGCGACGCCGCGAGCCCCGTCGGCGTCTTCGCGACGCTGGCGATGGCGGCGTCATGCGTCTTTTTGGGTGACTCCGACCGCGCGCTGACCCTCGTGCGCAGCGCTGCCAGCGCCGCCCGCGAGATGGCCCTGGACGAGCAGATCCGAGGCTACCTGGGGCTGGTGCTGGCGTTCAGCGAGGAGTTCGACGACGGCCGCCAGGTGCTGGCCGAGCTGGTGCAGCGGGCGCGGCGGCAGAGCGCACCCGGTGCGCTGGAGTTTCCCCTGATCTCACTGGCCTGGATCGACCGCACCACCGGTCGCTGGCCGGATGCGGCAGCCAGCCTTCACGAGGGATGTGCGCTGGCGGACGAGCTGGCGCGCCGAAACGACGAGTGCTGGGGCCTCAGCATCCTGTCCTGGATCGAGGCTGCGCAGGGTCGTGAGCAGCAGTGCCGCGATCATGTGGCGCGGCTGCTGGCCCTGCACGAACAGCTCAGCCTGCCGTTCCAGCTCTCGGCTGCGCACGCGTCGCTGGGCCTGCTCGACCTGGGCACCGGCCGCGTCGATGCGGCGATCGACCACCTGTCGGCCGCGCTCGAGGTCAAGCAGCGGCACGGGTACTGCGACGCCACCACGTATCCGGCTGTGGCCCCCGAGTTGGTCGAGGCGCTGGTGCGGGCGGGCCGGACGGCGGACGCCCGGCCCATCCACCAGCGGTTCGCCGAGCAGGCGACGGCCAGCGGTCGCCCTTCGGCGCAGGCCCTGGCTGACCGGACGCAGGCCATGCTGGCCGACGGCGGCGCTCCCGATCAGGCCTTCGAACACGCGCTGGAGGCGCACGCGGAGTCGAAGGACGTGTTCGCACGCGCGCGCACGCAGCTCGCGTACGGCATCGCACTTCGCCGGGCCGGCCGCCGGCGGGCGTCGCGTGATCAGCTGACCGCCGCCCTGGACACGTTCGAGGGCCTTCGCGCCGGCCCGTGGGGAGCCCAGGCGCTGGACGCGCTCGACCGCAGTGTGCGCACCATGCGCAGTGCGGACGCCTCGGCCACCGAGCTGACACCCGCCGAGTGGCAGGTTGCCGCCGCGGTCGAGCAGGGCCTGACCAACAACGAGATCGGCGCCCAGCTCTTCATGAGCCACAAGACGGTC
>JBQCGJ010000298.1:0-4833 GCA_051955775.1 Gaiellales bacterium
AAGGACGCCGACGAGCGGGCGTTCGTGGAGCCCCGCGTGGCGCACCTGCTGGGCATCGAGGGCGCTGGCAGGTTCGAGCGCGAGGACCTGTTCTCGGCCTGGCGGCTGTTCTTCGAGCGGCTGGCCGACGTCTACCCGACCGTGCTCGCGTTCGAGGACATGCAGTGGGCCGACGCATCGCTGCTGGACTTCATCGAATACCTGCTCGAGTGGTCGCGGACGTCGCCGCTCTACGTCATCACCGCCGCCCGTCCGGAGCTGGTCGAGCGGCGCCCGACGTGGGGCGCCGGCAAGCGCAACTTCACCTCGCTCTACCTCGAACCGCTGCCCGAGCCCTCGATGCGCTCGCTGCTGGCCGGGCTCGTACCCGACCTGCCGGATCCGCTGGCGGCGCAGATCCTCGCCCGCTCCGAAGGTGTGCCCCTGTAGGCGGTGGAGACCGTGCGCATGCTGCTCGACCGCGGGCAGCTGGTGCAGGAAGGAGCGGTCTACCGGGCCGCCGGGCCCGTCGACACGCTCGAGGTGCCGGAGACGCTGCACGCGCTGATCGCCGCCCGGCTGGACGGCCTGTCGGTCGAGGAGCGGCACATCGTCCAGAACGGCGCGGTGCTCGGCAAGACGTTCACGCGCCAGGCGGTGGCCGCCCTGGTCGGTGAGGACGAGGCACGGCTGGTACCCATCCTCAACGGCCTGGTGCGCAAGGAGGTGCTGTCGATCCAGTCCGATCCGCGGTCGCCGGAGCACGGCCAGTACGGCTTCCTGCAGGATCTGATGCGGCGGGTCGCCTACGAGACGCTGTCGTTGCGCGAGCGGCGCGCCCGCCACCTGGCTGCGGCCGACTACCTGGAGGCGTCGGCCGAGGACCAGGACGAGCTGGTCGAGATGATGGCATCGCACTACCTGGACGCGTTCTCGTCGGCGCCCGACGCTGAGGACGCCACCCGTGTGCGCGACCGTGCGCAGACGCTATTCGTGCGGGCTGCCCGGCGCGCGCTGTCGCTGGGCGCGATGGCCGAGGCGTACCGCTACTTCATCCAGGCCGCCGAGCTGACCGACGACGAGCGCGAGCGGGCGGCGCTCTTCGATCAGGCTGGTCAGACCGCCACCCGGGCAGGCACCCCGGGTGAGGCGGTGGATGTCTACGAGCGGGCCATCGCGATCTACGAAACCGCCGGCGACACGCACGCCGCCGCCCGCGTCACGGCCCGGCTGGGCTTCGCGCTCGAGCGCGCCGGCCAGCACAGCGACGCCATCGAGCGGATGGACGCGGCTCTCGCGGTGATCGGAGACGACGAGCCGGACGCCGATGTGGCCCTGGCCACCGTGCGACTTGGCAACGCCCTGCTGTTCGTCGGCGACGTCGACCGCGGCGGGCAGATGATCGAGCGCGCGCTGGACATGGGAGAGGCGCTGGGGATCCCGGAGATCCTGGTCTACGGGTGGGCTGCGAAGGGCGTCTGGATGACACGGCACCGCCGGCGCGAGTCCGTGGTGCTGCTGGCGGCGGCGGCCAACCTGGCGCTCGAGCAGGGGCTCCTGGAGCGCGCGGGTGTCGCGCTGGGGAACCTGTCCGACCAATCCTTCAACCGCGACGACTACACCGAATCGCTCGTCCATCTCGATCGCGCGCTGGAGATCGCGCGCACCTCCGGCGACCGGCCGAACGAGTGGTTCGCGCACAGCGAGCGCACATTCGGCCTGTACCAGCTGGGTCGCTGGGACGAGGCGCTGGACGCGTTCGCGGAGCTGCCCCAGGAGCAGTTGGCGATCGGCCTCACCCTGCTCAGCCCGATCACGTCCGTGGTCGAGATTCACATGCACCGCGGGGAGCTGGAGCGGGCGCGCGAGGTGCTGGGGTATTACGCGCCCCTGGAGACGTCGATCGACGTCCAGGACCGAACCGGCTTCAAGGCCGGCACCGCAGCGCTGGCGTACGCCGAGGGACGGTACGAAGACGCGCTCGATGCCGGGCTGGCGGCCATCCGGGAGCACACCGTGATCGGCATCAACGCACAGGCCGTCAAGCAGGCCATCCTGTGGACCGCCGAGTCCGCGCACGCCTTCGACCGGATGGACGTGTTCGACGAGGTGCTGGCGCTGGTCGAGCGGCAGCCGGCGGGCCTGCGCTCCCCGGTACTCGACGCGCACGCCCTGCGGCTGCGCGCCCGAACGGCCGGCGATCTGGACACAGCCGCCGCCAGGTACGCCGCTGCCGCCGCGCTGTACGACGATCGCAGGATCCGTTTCTGGGCGGCGGTGGCGCGGCTCGAGCACGCCGAGGCGCTGGCGGACCGCGGAGGGGATCCGGCGCAGGCGCGGCGGATGCTCGACGAGGCGCGGGAGACGTTCGTGGAGCTCCGCGCGGCGCCGTGGGTCGTCCGTGTGGACGCCGTCGCGGTGCAGGTGCCCGAGAGCGTCAGCGGCCACTAGATCCCGCCGTTATGCCGCCGTGATGCGGTTGTGATGCGATTGGCATCCGTTCCGCACCGATCGTGATACAGGCTCGACGGGGCGGGGGCGACACTGAGTTCATGGTTCTCAAACTCAGCGCGCCCAGCGATCGATCACCGGTCGTGCGGCGGAGGCAGCCCCGTGCGCAACCGCCGCGAGGCGTCGCCGACCTGGTGCTGTCCGCCTTCCCGGCATGCGGCTCCGGGGTGTTCGTGGCGCTGGGCCTGACTGCGTCGTACGCGCTGGGCTGGTCGCCGCTGGTGATGCTGGTGGTGGCCGTGATGTTCTGCGGGATCGCTCTGAGCAGCATGGAGGGTGCGGCCATGTTTCCGGAAGACGGCGTGGCCTCGTCGCTCGTGCGGCATGCGTTCAACGACCTGGCGAGTTTTGCCGCCGGCTGGGCGACCGTGTTGTCGCTGATCGCCGCGGCGGCGCTTGCGGCGCTGTTCGCCGCCCACTACCTGAGCCCATTCTGGTCGGGCCTGGCCTCCCCGCCGTGGGACACCGTGGCCGCGGTCGCAACCGTGCTGGCGCTGGCCGCGGGGCTGGCCGTGCGTGTCCAGAGCTCGCGCACATCCAGCATGTTCCTGGGCCTGATCGACATCGTCACGCAGGTGGTGGTGGTGCTGGTGGGGTGGGCGTTCCTGTTCGACCCCTCTCGTCTGCGCTCGAGCCTGCACCTCTCCACCGGCGTCTCGCCGCAGCATCTGGTGATCGCCGCCGGGGTCGCGTCCGTCGCGTTTCTCGGAGTCGACACGGTGGCGGGACTGGCCGCGCGGTCCGTCGATGCAAACCGCGATGTCCGCTCCGCCGTCCCTCGTCTGCTGGCCTCAGTCTGCCCACTGGTGCTCGCACTCTCACTCGTCGCGATGATGGCGATGCCCGTCGTTCGCGCACCCGGGGGCGCACCGGCCACGCTGCTCGCGAAGCCGCCGCCCCCCGGGTATGCCGCGTATCCCGTGTTCGGCATCGTGAACCAGGTGTCTCCGCACGTGTTCGCGGTCGGCCTCAGGTTCGCCACCGGACTGGCCATCGCGGCGGTGCTTGTGGCCGCCGCCGGCGCGGCCCTGGCCGGGGCCGCATCGCTGGCGGTGTGGCTGTCGCAGCACTCGCAGCTTCCGGCCCGGGTGTCCTCGGCGCATCCTGAGTACGGCACCCCGATGGTCGCGATCCTCGCCGCTGCCCTCGCGGTGTCCGTCGCCCTGATCGCGGCCGGCGGCGGGTCCGGAGCGGCGTCCCTGGCCGGCCTCTTCGCGTACGGGTCGATGTTCGCGCTGGCCGCGACGCAGCTCGCGGTAGCGCGGTTGCGGCGGCGCGATCCGGGCCGCCACCGCCCCTTCCGTGTGCCCTGGAGCATCCACATCCGCGGAGCAGAGCTCCCGGTGATCCCGGTGCTGGGCGTGGGCGTCACCGCGACGGTGTGGGCGGGGGTCGTCGCCTTCGACCGCGGTCCCGGGATCGCCGGCTGCCTGTGGATGATGGCAGGACTGACGGCCTACGCGGCGTACCGCCGTCGCATCGGCCTCGGCCTGAGCGAGCGCCGGCGCCGATCGTCTCCGCCCGTGATCGGCCCGCCCAGGGTGGAGGTCGAGTTCCACACGATGCTGGTTGCGGTGGACGTCTTCCAGACCGAAGGCGTCGCCGACGCCGTGGAGGTGGCCGCCCGGCTTGCTGCAGAGCGCCGCGCAGTGGTCGTGCTGGCGGCGTTCGTCGAGATCCCGTTGTCGGAAGAGATGGACGTCGAGCTGGACGACCTGGACGAGGCTGTCCGGGAGCTGACCAAGACCGCGCAGGGCGTGTGCTCGCAGTACGGGATTCGCCTGCTGACGGCTGTTCTGCGCACGCGTGACCCGGCCGCCACCATCCTCGCCGAGGCGGATCGCCGCGACTCCGGCGTGATCATCGTGAGCGCCGCCGGGCTCGGCCGCTCCGCGCCGCGTGTGGCGGCGGGGGGCGGAGTGATCCAGCGGATCATGGCCCAGGCTCCGCAGCGCGTGATGGTGATCCAGCCCGGCAGGGTGGCGGTGTGATGGAACGTGTCGGTGTGGTGGTCACGGATACGCACGTCAAGCCGGCCGAGCTCGATGCGGCGATCACCCGAGTGGCCGACACCCGCCGGCCGCTGTCGATCGAGGTCGTGATTCCGGTGGAGCTTCCGCCCACGCTGCCCATCTCCGCGGTGCCGCCCCGCATTGCGGCGCGTGCGGACGCCCTGCTGGTGCGCGCTCGGGCGGCGCTCGAGGCGGCGAGGTGCCCGGCCCGCGCCGAGATCGTGGCCTGCCGCAGCGTCGGCGCCCTGCTGCGCGACCTGCCGCCGCTGGAGCGCCTGATCCTCGTAGGCGCCACCGCGTGGAGCGTGCGCCGGGCAGCCCGCGGCGTGGC
>JBQCGJ010000299.1:0-4995 GCA_051955775.1 Gaiellales bacterium
GTTCGCCGAGACGACCGAGTTCTTCTCCACGTTCGGCGGCAACCCGGTGGCGGCCGCGGCGGCCGTGTGCGTGCTGGATGTGATCGACGATTACCGGCTTGTCGAGCACGCCGCGACGGTCGGCGCCGCGTTCCGGGCCGAGCTCGAGCAGCTCGTTGGCGGGCGTGCGGACGTGGCCGCGGTGCGGGGCAGCGGCCTGCTGATAGGGATCGAGATGACGGACTCCCAGCGGGCCGGGGCGGTGGTCGACCGCCTGCGCGAGCACGGCGTTCTGATCGGCCGCACCGGGCGTGGCGAGAACGTGCTCAAGATCCGCCCGCCGCTGGTCTTCGCGGAGCAGCACATCCCCGTCTTCACCCAGGCGCTGCGGGCGTCGCTGGCAAGCTGACCGATTACTGCGCTCTTGCCAAGGGGTTCGGACGCCGGTACATTTGCGCGGGTTTCATTCTTTGGGAAGGGGTTCTGAGTATGCGCCGAACGCGGTTCGCCGGCGTGTCTGTCCTTGCGGCAGGCATGCTGGCCGTCATCGCACTGGTCGCGTCCGCAAGCGGCGCGACTTCGACCAAGCAAGCGCTTCGCCTGAAGCTGGTCGCCTCACCACGGGTCACTGCCGCCTCGGCGGCCAGCACCCGGGACGCCGGCGACGCGGACGCGAAGGAGTCGATCATCGAGCGGGGCCTGTTCGAGCAGGCGATCGCCGCCTCGCCGGCCCAGAGCGTGCCGACCGGCGGCCTCGAGGCCGCGCAGGCGGCCGCCGCCCGGATGCCGCAGGTCGGCGGCCGGTGGTCGGAGATCACCCGCCGGCCGTTCCTGAACGACCCGCTGAACCGGGGCGCCAACTACGGTGTGGGCTGGGGGTACGTGACCGGCCGCATGACCGCCTTCACGGCCGCCGGCGGCGCGCTGTACGGGGGCTCGGCCAGCGGCGGCGTGTGGCGCACCACCGACCTGGGCGGGCACTGGACCGCGGACAGCAGCGGGCTGCCGCGGCTCCCGGTCGGAGCCCTGGCCACAGATCCCCGTAACGGCACGGTGCTCGTGGGCACCGGCGAGTCGAACAACGCCGCCGAGAACCAGTACGGCGTCGGCGCGTTCCGGCTCGTCGACGGACGCTGGCATCGGGTGGGTGGCCATGAGCTGGACGGGGCGGGATTCTTCCGCATTCGTTCCATCAACGGCTACCTGTACGCGGCCACGAACCACGGCTTGTGGCGGCGGGCGGAGACCGCGCCGGACTCCCAGCGCTGGACGCTGGTGCTGAAGCCCGATCCCAACCCGACCAACTCGCCGTACCGGACGTCCTTCATCACGGACGTGCTGGCGGTGCCGGGCTCGCACGGCCGGCGCATCCTGGCGGCCGACGGCTGGGCCGGCTACGACGGCGACCCGGCTTCGATCGCGCACAACGGCTTCTACGTCGGCACCGGCGGTGCCGGCAGCTTCCACCGCATCGCCGTGCACGGCGACATCGTGCCCGGCGAGATCGGGCGCACCTCGTTCTCGTCCTCGGGCGGCTGGCTGTACGCAGTGGTGCAGGACACCGCCACCGGCTCGCTGTACGGCGAGGGGGCGTACGTGTCGAAGAGCGGCAGCCCCGCAGGGCCGTGGACGCGGATCGCCGACTCCACCCAGCTGGCGGCCTCGGACTCGGCGCTGGCGCCGCCGAACCCACCCGATCTGACCAGCTACTACCCGGGTGTGCAGGCCACCTACAACCAGTACATCCTGGCCGATCCGCACAACCGCCAGCACGTGTACCTGGGTCTGGAGGAGGTGTACGAGACGACCAGCCTCGGCGCCAAGTGGTCGACCGTGGGCCCGTACTGGAACTACGGCATCAGCTGTGACCCCGACGGCTCGACGCCCTACAACTGTCCCGGCACCACCCATCCCGACCAGCACGCCGGCTTCCTGTATCGCGGCCTGCTGTTCGAGGGGAACGACGGCGGCGTGTGGTCGAGGCCGTTCGATGCGGCCAGCCGCGGCCACTGGACGAACCGCAACCGCGGCGGCATCGACACGCTGCAGTACTACTCCGCGGCGGTCGGCAACGTCGCCTCCGGCCGCGCCTACTGGGGCGGTCTGCAGGACAACGGCGAGACCTACTGGGCGACCGGGATGTCGCAGGTGGAGCAGGCCTTCACCGGCGACGGCGGCGACACCATCGTCGACCCGCACAACGGCAACCGGGCGGTCGAGGAGTACACCAACCTCGATCCCTACATGACCACGGACGGCGGGGTGACGCTGACCGAGATCTCGCCCTCGTGTCTGACGGCGACCGATCCGCCCAATCCGTGTGACCCGAATCCGCGCTTCATCGCTCCCATCGTGCAGGACGTCAAGAACCCGAACCACTGGGTGTCCGGCGGCCCGTACGTGTGGGTGGACACCAAGGCGTGGAACACCGTGTGTGCCGGATCCCACTGTGACTGGCACATCGCGTACGACACCGGCGCCGGCCACCAGGTGACCGCGCTGGCCGACAACGGTGCCACCACCTACGCCGCCTGGTGCGGGCCGTGCAACCCGACGCCCGGCGCCACGTTCACACGCGGGCTGGCGACCAACGCCGGTGGCAAGTGGCATGAGCTCAGCCTGTCCGGGCTGCCCAATCGCTACATCACCGGGATCGCGGTCGACCCGTCGAACGCGGCGCACGTGTACATCAGCTTCGGCTCGTACAGCCGGCGCTGGATCCCGGACGGCGGCCATGGGCACGTGTTCGAGACCACCAACAGCGGCGCCAGCTGGACCGACGTGTCCGGTGACCTGCCGGATGCGCCGGTGTACCAGGTGGCCATCCGCGGCGGCCAGCTCGTGGCCGGGGCCGAGGTCGGCGCGTTCATCATGAACCGCTCGCATCCCGGCAGCTGGGCGCGGCTGGGCAGCGGGCTGCCCAACGTGACCGTGTGGGATGTGGCGGTGACGCCGGACGGCACCTCGCTGGTGGCCGGCACCCACGGCCGCGGGCAGTGGCTGGTGCGGCTGCCGTAGCGCATCTGACGCCCCCGGCCCGGCGGGTGACCGCCGGGCCGGGGGCGTCTGCAGGAACCGGGGCCTGGCGGCGGGTGCTGGTGCTGGCGTATCTGCGCGATTGACCGGCAACCTGTTTCTCTTGACGGTCGGCGCCCGCCGGCGCTAAAGACCGGCAGGGGGCGTGGGCGTCACGTCGAGAAAGGGGGAGCAATGCTCGAGGGATCGCGAGTTACCCGACGCCGGATGCTGCAGGGCACCGCCGCGGCTGGGCTGGCGGCTGCTGTTGGCGGGCCGACCACCGCCCTGGCCGCCCGCCGCCGGCGCAGCCACCGGTTCCCGATCCGGCACATCGTGGTGTCGTGTCAGGAGAATCGCTCGTTCGACCACTACTACGGGTTCGCGCCCTGGGTCGGAAACGCGGGCGTGCCGGCGGGCTACTCACAGCCGGACGGAGCGGGCGGAACGGTCGAGCCGTATCACTTCACCAGCTTCACCACGAACGACATCGGCCACGATTGGTACTCGATGCACGGCTGCTGGGACAGCGGCCGGATGGACGGCTTCTACGCCACCAACGGCATCGACTGCATGGGCTACTACACGAAGGCCGATCTGCCCTTCTACTACAGCCTGCACGACAACTCGGCGCTGTGTGCGAACTACTTCCACTCCACCATGTGCCCCACGTGGCCGAACCGGTTCTACCTTGCCGCCGGCACGTCCGGAGGGGTGACCACGAACGGCATCTGGGGCTACGGGGTGCTCGACTACCCCTGCATCCTCGACCTGCTGGAGGACCATGGCGTGTCGTGGAAGGTCTACAACGAGGGCGGCGTGGACGACGTGCCGGCCGGCGACAGCGACAACGTGTACGTGTTCTTCAAGCGGTTCGCGCACGATCCACGGACGGTGCACCTGGGCCGGGATTTCATCAGCGACGCGGCGCAGGGCAAGCTGCCCAACGTGTCGTTCCTGATTCCCAGCTACACCAAGCAGAAGGACGAGCACCCGCCGGCCGACATCCGCGTCGGCATGCTCCTCCAGGAGCGCATGATCCGCGCGCTGCGGAGTTCTCCGCAGTGGTCGAGCTCGGCCTTCCTGCTCACGTATGACGAGGCCGGCGGCTACTTCGATCACGTGGCGCCGCCGCAGCTCGACGCCTACGGGCTGGGCTTCCGGGTGCCGATGTGGGTGATCTCGCCGCATGCCCGGCCGCGCCATCTCGAGCGCACGCTGTACGAGCACAGTTCGGTGTTGAAGTTCATCGAGACGGCGTTCGACCTGCCCACGCTGGCGTCGATCAACCACAAGTTCGACCACTCGACGCCGGGTGGCCCGAACAACGACGCGTCGGGCGGCGCGGCGACCGGCCCGCCGGCCCCGCCGCGCGACCGGCTGTCGTCGATCGGCGACCTCACGGAGTGCCTGTTCGTCTAGCGAAGAGCGGTGTCAGACACCGTCACGGGATCGTGACGGTGTCTGACACCGGATCGAACCGGTACCCGGTACCGGGGTGGGGTCTTAACAAATTCAGGAGCCGGTGCGCCGTTCCATCGCCGCCCAGTAACCGCTCTCCAGCGGCGCGGCGGCGGTGGGCGGCGGCGTGTCCGCCGGCTCGCCGGCAGGCGCCGAATCTGCGAGGCCCGGCGCAGGTCGCCAGCCGGTCGGCGTCAGCGCCGCCGAGGACACCATCCATGACGTGACGGCGATGCCCACAACCGTCGCGGCCAGGGTGACCACCGCGCCGGCCCCGGAGAATACGAGCGTGCCCTGCGTCGACTTCGTGAGCGCCCCGTGTGTGACCACGAGCGTTCCCGCGACCGGCAGCGCGGCGCCCACCACTGACGCACTGACGGCGCTCCCGGCGCCGATCGCACGCCCGGACATGGCCGGCAGGATCAGCGTGATGGCCACGCCGGTCACGACCGCGCCGACCGCCGCAGGCAGGATCGCGGCCAGCGCCGAGCCGCCTCCGCGCACCAGCGCATAGCTGACCGATCCGCCGACAAGCCCGCC
>JBQCGJ010000300.1:0-9369 GCA_051955775.1 Gaiellales bacterium
TGCATCTCGTGATCTCCACGCCGTCGGGTGGACGCAGGTGAGGATTCAAGCTGGCCGGCGGCGGTCACGTGTGCGCCGGGGACAGATCCTCGATCAGCTCATCGGTGGCGTCCAGCCCGACGCCGGCCACGAACGGCTCGATCGCCTCCATCATGACCTCCCGGCCGGCGCGCGCGGCCTGCCGGGTGGCGTCGAGATCGCCGCTGCGGATGATGGCCAGCGAGATCATGTGGTCGGGGTCGCGGGTGTCGCGCAGCATCAGCACCCGCGCCAGCCCCGGAGCCAGCGCGCCGCCGATCGACTCCAGCGCGGCCTGCGCGGCGGACACATACCGGTCGAGGGTGCCCGGATGCAGGCGGCGCTCCGTGAGCGACACCACGACGCGGTCGCCGGTCGGGTTTCCGGGCTCGTTGGCGACCACGTCGAACAGGCCCGACACCAGCGTCTGCGTCACATGCGGCGCCATCCGCTCGTGGCGCTCGCGCTCCGGCTGCTCCAGCTCGCTGCGCAGCTCCTCGGCCCGCTGGTCGGAGACCTCGAAGATCCCGAACGCGATCACCAGCTCGGCGTCCTGCGGGTCGCGCAGGAGGAAGGCCTTGACCATGCCGTCCGGCCATGAATCGGGCTCCCAGGCTCGCCGGAACTGCTCGAAGCCACCGGCCCGGATCCGGCGCGCCGTGAATACCACCTTCATCGCAACCCCTCCCGGTTCGACCGCATTCACACTATCTCCGCAACAGCCGCAGGGCGAGGCCGCCGATGCGGGCGCGGTCGACCAGCGGATCGAGCCACCGCTCGGGCAGCGCGGCCGCGCCGAAGCGGGCGCCGGCCAGCGCGCCGGCCACCGCGGCATTGGCGTCCGCATCCCCGCCCAGGTTGGCCGCGAACACGATCGCGGCCTCCGGGTCGTCGTGCCGGAAGGCAGCCGCGAACCCCACCCGCAGCGCGGTCAGCACATGCCCGGGGCGGCTCTGCACCTCCTCAGCCAGCTGCTGGGGCTCGGCATCGATCGCCTGCTCCGCCTGCACCGCCGCGACCGAGCTGGAACGCGGCCGGTCGCGCTCGGCCACCAGCGCCGCCAGCGTCATGTCCAGCCACAGGCACGCCTCCCCGGCCTGAGGGTCGTGATCCGTCAACTGGGCATCCGCGCGGCAGAAACGGTCGAGCGCGCCGCGGTCGTCGTGGTAGCGGATGGCCAGCGGCGGGGTGCGCACCAGCGCGCCGTTCCCCGCCAGCTGCCCCTCCAGCTCACGGGCCGCCGCCCTGGCTTCCACGGCGGAGCGCGACCGCGACAGCGCGTGATCCACGTCCGCGCCCATGTCAGGCGGCCGCGAGCGCACGAACATGGCGTAGCGGGCGAAGGCGTCCTCGGCGTCGTAGCCGCCCTTGTCGGCCAGGCTCTCGGCCAGGCACAGCGCCATCGCCGCCTCGTCCGTCCACTCGCCGCGCTGCCACGGCGGCAGCTCCACCAGATCGCGCAGCGGGCCGCCGTAGCGGGCGGTGATCTGATCCGGATGCAGCCACTCCAGCGGGGCCGCCAGCGCGTCACCGGCGGCCAGTCCCAGCAGCACCCCGCGGGCGCGGTCGGCCATGTCGCCGCGGCGGCGCCTTATTGGCATCCCGGGCACCAGTACAGGCGGCGCCGCTGCTCACCCACCACCCGAGACTCGACCGCCTTGCCGCAGCGCGGGCAGGGCCGGCCGGTGTGCCGGTAGATGCGAGACGTGAGCGGGCCGCCGGAGCGCACGCCTGCCCGCAGCAGCCGCCGGGAGACGGCGGCCAATTCGAGCAGCGTGCGGTCGCCGACCGCGGACGCAGGGGCGAACGGGTCGACCGCCCGCTCCCACAGCGCCTCGCACCGCACAACGTTGCCGACCCCGGCAAGCACGCGCTGGTCGAGCAGCAGCTCGGCGAGCGAGCGGTCGACCAGCCGCGCGCGACGCAGGTACTCGGCGGCGTCGAACCGGCCGTGCAGCAGATCGGGCCCCAGCGGCGGGGCGGCCCGCGAGCGGGGACGCTCGGCGATCCGGTGCGTGCCCGCGATGACGACGTCGGCCGCCGGAGTCCGCAGCACGAACCTCCCCCTGCCGGCGCCGGGCGCGGCCAGCCGCACCCTGCCGTGCATGCCCAGGTGCACGTCCAGGCTGCGGCCGCCGGCCCCGTGCACAAGCAGGTGCTTGCCGCGCGCCTCCACCGCGTCCACCCGCTCCCCGCGCAGCGGGCCGTCCGTTACCGGCTGGCCGACGATCGGCGCCAGCCGGCGAGCCACCAGCTCCAGAGAATGTCCCTCAGGCACGCAGAACGAGCCGGCGGTGGCCCTGCAGGAAGCCCTGGGACAGGAGCAGCCGCTCCATGTCGGTCCCGGTCAGCGGCTCGCCGTCCACCCGCTCAGGCGCGAGGCGGCGGATCCGGCCTGCCCGCACGGCGCCGGCCAGCGCCGCCACGGCGGGCGCGCACAGCTCGGCATCGAACGTGACCAGGCCGCGCCCGCCCCGCTCCACGAACAGCCCAGGCCGGCCACTCACCAGGACGACCCAGGCACCGGCCGCCCGGGTCGGCCGCCGGGCCGCCTCGGGCCAGGCCGTTGCAGCGCCGTAGGGATTCGCGGGGTCGACCGCCGACAGCACCACCGCCCGGGCCTGGTCCGGGCGCTCGCGCTGGTCGAGCAGCCGGTCGAGGGCCGCCGTGAGCGCTAACTGGGCTCCGCCAAGCCCGTCCACGAAGTAGCCGCGCCGGCAGATTCCGGCCTCCTCCATCAGCCGCAGCTCGCCGTACACGGCCGAGAACCCGCCGGGGATCCCCTCCGCGAGCACCGCGGCACGGGTCAGCACGCCGTGGCGGTCGAGCAGCGTCTCGGCCAGCGCCCGGGCGCGCTCGCGGGGTGCCGGCGCGGGCCGCAACAGACGCTCGACCAGGGACCACCGGCCACGGGCCGCCGGCAGGGACGCGATCGGCGGCCTCCGCCGCGACGGCCGCCGGCCCCGCTCGGGCTGGGCGGGCAGCGACCGCAGCACAGCGCCGCCGCGCAGCGGCTGCCAGCTGTCGTTGGTGACCAGGCCATCCCACACCAGCGCCCACAGCTCCGCCAGCAGCTCCCGCTCCGGGATCTCCAGCTCGGCCGCCAGATCGGCGAAGAACAGCGCACCGCCGCGGCCCAGCGCATCCAGGATGGAATGCTCGCGCGGCTCGACCGGCGGGTGCAGCAACGCCACGTCCTCACGCAGGTACAGCCGGGCACGGCGATCGCCCGCGCCCACCCACACGACCTCGCCGCCCGCGCAGGCTGCGTCGAGCCAGTCGGGGCTGTAGTCGTCCACGCGGCCGGGCAGCACGTCCGACTCGATCTCGGCCACCGGCAGCGCCACGCCCTCCAGCTGGGAGATCACCTCGCGCAGCCGCTGCGGCCCCCGTCCCGCCGAGCCGCCTATGCCGTGCCAGGCAGGCAGGAACCGCCCCAGCGCCTCCTGGTCGACCGGCTCGACGGTGTGCCGGATCGCGGCCAGCGTGCGCCGGCGCAGCCGCCGCAGCACATCCGGCGACACCAGCTCCGGCCCAGCGCCGCCCGGGCGGAAGCCGCCCTCCAGCAGCTCGCCGCGCTCGATCAGCGCCCGCACCGCGGGCGTCACGTCGACCCCCAGCCGGCGCCGCAGCTCGTCGCCGCTGAACGGGCCGTGACGGCGGGCGAACCGCGCCACGATATGCTCCAGGGCGCGCTCGGCCGGGGCCAGGATGGCAGCCGGCAGGCCGGGCGGCGGCGAAGCTCCCAGGGCGTCGCGGTACAGACCCGCGTCCTCGGCGGCGATCATCCGCCGCTCGCCCGCGATCCCGATCTCGACCGCCCGCCGCTCGGCCACCAGGCGGTCGATGCCGTGGCCGCCACGGGCGTCCAGCTCGGCCGCCGACAGGTCGCCCAGCCGCCGCAGCAGGTCGTGGGTCTGGTCGGCTGTGAGGCTGCCCCCGACCCCCTGCAGCTCCTCCTCCACCTGCGCGATCACGTCCGCATCCAGCAGCTCGCGCAGGTCGTCGGCGGCCAGCAGCTCGGCCAGCAGCGCCCGGTCGAGGGTCAGTGCCTGCACCCGCCGCTCGGCGGCCGGGGCATCGCCTTCGTACATGTAGCTGGCGATGTAGTCGAAGAGCAGCGAGCTGGCGAACGGCGAGGGGGCGGCCGACTCCACCTCCACCAGCCGCACCGCGCCCGCCGCAACCCGGGCCAGCAGCTCCTTCAGCCGCGGCACCTCGAACACGTCGGACAGCACCTCGCGGTAGGTCTCCAGCAGCACAGGGAAGGAGCCGTAGCGGATCGCCACCTGCTGCAGGTCATGGGCCTTCAGACGCTGCTGCCACAGCGGGGTGCGGGCGTTCGGCCGGCGGCGCGGCAGGAGCAGCGAGCGGGCCGCGTTCTCGCGGAAGCGGGCCGCGAACAGCGGGCTCGACGACACCCGTTCCACCAGCAGGTCGTCCAGCTCGTCAGGCGGCACCGCGATCAGGTCGGTGGGCGGCGGGGTGTCCGAGTCGGGCAGCCGGATGGCAATGCCGTCGTCTGCCCACATCGCCTCCACCTCGATGTCCAGCACCCGTGACATGCGCGTTTCGACGGCCAGCGCCCACGGAGCGTGCACACGCGCGCCGTAGGGCGACAGCACGCACACCCGCCAGTCGCCGAGCTCGTCGCGGAACCGCTCCACCACGATGTGCTTGTCGGAGGGCACGACCCCGGTGGCCGCCGCCTGGTCGTCCAGGTACGTGTGGAGGTTGGAGGCCGCCAGCTCGTCCAGATCGCCGAAGCGGCGCGTGCGGGCAGCCTCGCCAACGGCCGCGCCGAGCTCGTACGGACGGCCCAGGCCGTCGCCCTTCCAGAACGGCAGCTTGCCGGGCACGCCGGGAGCCGGCGAGACCAGCACCCGATCGCGGGTGATCTGCTCGATCCGCCAGGAGCTGGCGCCGAGCTGAAACACCTCCCCCGCGCGCGCCTCGTACACCATCTCCTCGTCCAGCTCGCCCACCCGGTGTCCCGAGTCGGCCAGGAACACGCCGTACAGGCCGCGATCGGGGATGGTGCCGCCGCTGACCACGGCCAGCCGGCGGGCGCCGTCGCGGCCGCGCACGCGGCCGGCGGCCCGGTCCCACACGACGCGCGGCCGCAGCTCGGCGAACTCCTCCGACGGGTAGCGCCCGGCCAGCATGTCCAGCACGCCCTCGAACTGCGTGCGGGACAGGTCGCGGTAGGGGGACGCGCGGCGCACCAGGTCATGCAGCTCCCCGACCTCCCACTCGTCCATCGCGGTCATGGCCACGATCTGCTGGCACAGCACGTCCAGCGGCTGGCGGGGCACGCGGGTGTGCTCGATCTCGCCCTCGCGCATGCGGCCGACCACCACCGCGGTCTCCAGCAGGTCGCCCCGGAACTTGGGGAAGAAGCGGCCGGTGGACGGCTCGCCGACCTGGTGCCCGGCCCGGCCGACGCGCTGCAGTCCGGCCGAGACGGACTTGGGCGACTCGATCTGCACCACCAGGTCGACCGCGCCCATGTCGATCCCCAGCTCCAGCGAGGACGTGGCCACCAGTGCGGGCAGCTGCCCGCTCTTCAGCATGTCCTCGATCTCCAGCCGCTGCTCGCGGGCGATCGAGCCGTGGTGCGCCCGGGCCACATCAGCCTCGGCCAGCTCGTTCAGGCGGTTCGCGACCCGCTCGGCGGAGCGCCGGCTGTTCACGAAGACCAGGGTCGATCGGTGCGCCTGGACGAGCTCCAGCAGGCGCGGGTAGATGGCCGGCCAGATCGACTGCCGGGGCTCGCCCTCAGCGGTCGGCGTGCCGCCCAGCTCCCGCATGTCGGGGACCGGGATCACCACCTCCAGGTCGAGCGGCTTGCCCAGCCCGGCGTCGGCGATCGACACCGTGCGGTCGGTGCCGCCCAGGAACGTGGCCACCTCCCGCAGCGGGCGCTGGGTGGCCGAGAGGCCGATCCGCTGCACGTCGCGACCGGTGAGATGGGCGAGGCGCTCCAGCGACAGCGCGAGGTGCACACCGCGCTTCGACCCGGCCATGGCGTGGATCTCGTCCACGATCACCGTCTCCACGCCCGCCAGCGTCTCGCGGGCACCCGAGGTCAGCATCAGGTAGAGCGACTCGGGGGTGGTGATCAGGATGTCGGGCGGGTGCCGGCGCAGCGCAGCCCGCTGGGACTGCGTGGTGTCGCCGGTGCGGATGGCGACGGAGATCTCGCGCTCGGCCTCGATCCCGGCCAGCGGCGCGCGAAGGTTCTTCTCCACGTCGTGGTTGAGCGCGCGCAGCGGCGACACGTACACCACCCGCGTGCCCTCGAACGGCCGCTGCGAGAGCCGGTCGATGGCAGCCAGGAACGCCGCCAGCGTCTTTCCGGAGCCGGTCGGGGCGAGGATCAGCGTGTGCTCGCCGCGGGCGATCGGCGGCCAGCCCTCGAGCTGGGCGCGGGTGGGCGCGGCGAACGTGCGCCGGAACCAGCCGGCGACGGGCGGCGAGAACAGGTCGAGGACTGCGGGGGGCGTGTCCGTCACTGTCAGGGCACCTTATCTCCGGCCGCGCCGCGATACTGCCCCGATGCCGATCCGCGTCGACGTGCTGGGCAGCGGCCCGGCCTGGCCGCTGCCGCGGCTGGGCTGCGACTGCGCGCAGTGCACCTCGGACGACCCCCGGGACGCGCGCCTGCGCTCATCGCTCCTGATCGACGGCCGGGTGCTGGTCGACGCCGGCCCGGATTGCTACGCGCAGCTGCGGCGTGCCGGCGCCGTTCCGGAGGCCGTGGTGGTCACCCACGCCCACCACGACCATGTGCTCGGCCTGCACGACCTGGCCAAGGCCGGGCGCCTGCCGCTGCACATCTCGAAGCCGTCGGAGCGCGAGCTGCGGCGGATCTTCCCGCGGCTCGACTTCCGCGTCACGCACGTCACGCCGGGCGTGCCGATCGACCTCGGGGAGGGGCTGGTGTGCCGCCCGTTCGACGTGGAGCACGGCTCGACTCCGACGCTGGGGCTGCGATTCGTGAACGGGGACGCGAGCGTGGTGTACGCGCCCGACCTGGGCGCGCCGCCGGCGTCCAAGCTGGCCCGCAGCGCCGACGTGCTGATCCTGGACGGGTCGCGCAAGCAGGGCTCGCTGTCGGGGCACATGTCGATGGCCGACGGCATCGAGGCGGCGCGCCGGCTGCGGCCCGGCCGCACGCTGTTCACCCACATCGGGCACCGCGCCGGCACCCACGCCGAGCTCGAGGAGTGGCTGCCGGACGGGTTCGGCGTGGCCTTCGACGGCCAGCGACTGGAGTTGTAAAGACCGCCACCCGGGGTCTGACCGCGGTTCGTCTAGCCGATTGGCTTCGCGTCGAGCGCGTGGACCACTCCGTCCACAATCGCCAACGGGGTGACGGCGGCGGCTTCGAGGTCCACGATCACGCCGCAACTGGGCGTGTCGTCGAGCAGGCATCCGGCGTCCACGAGGGTCAACCGGTCGATCTCCCACACCGCCGGGCGGTGGCGATGCCCCTTCAGAACCAATCGGCGTCGTCTATCCCCGAGCAGCGCCTGGAGGTCGACGTTCGACTCCAGCGCATAGCCGTAGTCATCGGACGAAATGGTGTTCATATCGTTGTCGCGCAGGCCGTGGCACACGAGCACGTCGAGGCCGGTGGACGCCTGGAACTCCAGCGTCGCCGGGAGCTGCCGCAGGTAGTCGAGTGTGTCGGTATCCGGCGCGGGAGCCCCCGGCACGGCGAGATCCGCTGCCCACGCAACCGGCGGCCGGCCGTTTGCCCCCGCAACCCACACGTCGTGGTTGCCGCGCACGGTCTCGACACCCGATGCGCGCAGCAGCTCGACGCAGCGGTTGGCATCGCCGGGGCCGTTGACGACGTCGCCCACGCACACGAGCCGGTCGATCGCCTGACCGTGAAGAAAGCCGAGCAGCAGCTCGAGCCTGTGATCGCACGCGTGGACGTCTCCTATCACGCCGATTCGCGAAAGCTTGCTCATATCTTCAGTGATCGGCAGCGATCAGGCCGACGCGGAACTGGCCCGCTTATTCGACGGGCTCGAGGCCGAGCATGCCGGCCATCCCCGGCAGCCGGCGCGCCAGCTCCACGTACCGCGGCTCGCGCTGGAGCACACGGTCGAGATACACCCGCGCCTCCTCCACGTCGCCGCCCTCGCGCGCGGCGCTGAGCGCAGCCAGCGCTACCTCCACGTCGCTCAGGCCGCTCGCCGTGGCGAGCTCCACAGCTTCAGCAACCGACCGGCCCTGGGGCCGACGCGCGGCCCGCAGAGCGTCGTTTCGCTCGGCCAGCCTGCGCAGCTCGGCCACCGGCTGCGGGTGGTTGTCGACCCGCACGTCGCACAGCACGTCGTCCCACGGCCTGCCGGTCGGCTCGCCGGTGACCACCAGCACGCGCCCCGCCTCCTGCCCGCGCCAGTCTCCGCCCTCCGCCTGGGCCGCCTCCAGCGCGCGGACAAGCCGCATGCTCAGCCTCCCGGACGTCTCACTGAACGCCTGGAGCATGGCCGGCCACACCGATGCGCTGTCCATCATGTTGGCCTGGCAGGCGACGTTCTCGGCGGTCACGTGGCCGGCGTGCTCGATGCAGCCCTCGCCCGTGTGCCCCGCGGCGGCGCCGGAGCTCGACACGACCCCCACCTGCCTGGCCGGCGCGAGTCGGTCGCGCGCGATCGCTCCCGCCAGTGCCTCCGCCGGCGTCGCGCCGAACCGCATCGCGTCCAGGCACAACGGGCCGTACGCGGGATCGGTGAACGACTGCGTAGCCACGATCCCGACAGCGGACTCGGCGAACAGCGTCGGCACGCCGCACGCGAACGACGCGGACTGGATGGCTGCGCCGAGCTCGCCCGACTCATCGTCGCGGGCCACGATGGAGTAGGTCACACGCGGAGTCTTGCAGTTGGCGACCGAACGTGTGTTCGATACACTTCGGGGATGGATCTTCGCTGGCGGCTGGCGGGCGACCACGCCCAGCCCACGCTGTTCGACCCCGACGAGGGAGTCGAGCCGCGCCGGGAGCTGCCCGAGGTGGAGTACCTGCACGTGCGCGCGCGGCGGATCGTGAACGAGGTGCCGAAGGCCTCGCAGATGCCGTTCCGGTACACCATCAACGCGTACCGCGGCTGCTCGCACGCGTGCGTCTACTGCTTCGCCCGCCCCACCCACGAGTACCTGGGCATGGACGCCGGGCGCGACTTCGAGCGGCGAATCGTTGTCAAGGTGAACGCGATCGAGCGGGTGCGGGCCGAGCTGGCCGCACCCAGCTGGTCGGGCGAGCACATCGCGATGGGCACCAACACCGACCCGTACCAGCCCGCCGAGGGCCGCTACCGGCTCACGCGCGGCATC
>JBQCGJ010000301.1:0-4947 GCA_051955775.1 Gaiellales bacterium
CTCGTACAGCTTCTGGTGCAGCAGGTCGGCCAGGCAGATGTCGGCGCCGCGCCGTTCCAGGGCGGCCGCCTCCCGCTCGAAGGCAGAGGCATGCTCCGCCACCTCCGCCAGATCGCCCCGCGGGGCCTCCGCCAGTCCCAGCCGGCCCAGCAGCGCCCGGTGGCAGACCAGGTCGGGGTAGCGGCGGATGGGGCTGGTGAAGTGGCAATACGCCGGGCTGGCCAGTCCCATATGGCCGAGGTTCGCCGTGTCGTAGCGGGCCTGTTTCAGCGACCGCAGGAGCAGTGTCGTGAAGGCGGCGCGGCCGCGACCCGATCCGCGCACATACCGATCCAGGGCCGTGCTGAGACGGCCCGCATAGGCGGCCGACTCCGGGCCGGTGTGCAACTCGCCCAGTGGCGGTGTGGGCACCCCGAGTGCTTCGAACCGCTCGACCAGAGCCTCCATGGCCTCGGCGTCGGGCGGCTCGTGCACGCGGTACACCGCCGGCCGCGCGGCGCCCGAGAGCAGCTCGGCGACGCGCTCGTTGGCGGCGATCATGAGCTGCTCGATCAGCGTGTGGGCCGCAGACCCGGGCTCGCGCCGAGCGGCGACCACCCTGCCGTCGGCGAAGCCGAACGCAAGGTCGCCTCCCTCGACGTCGAGCGCGCCGCGCTCGAGACGCCCGCGGCGCAGCCGTTCGGCCACAGCCGACGCATCGCGGAGAGCGGCCACGAGGTCCGGCCGGTCGTGGGCGCCGGCCAGGATGGCGTCGGCCTGCGCGTAGGTCAGGCGGCGGTCGCTTTGGATCAGGCTGCGGCTGAAGCTTGCGGCCCCGCTCTCGCGCAGCTCGACGGTCAGCGCCCACCGGTCCCGCCCCGGTTGCAGGCTGCACACGCCGTCGGACAGGGCGGCGGGGAGCATCGGGTCCACGCGCCCCGGCAGGTACTCCGAGGTGGAGCGCCATCTCGCCTCGTCGTCCAGCGCCCCGCCCTCGGCCACGAACGCCCCCACGTCGGCGATGTGCACCGAGATCACGATCTCATCGCCGCGGCGCTCGACCGACAGCGCATCGTCGAAGTCCCTGGCCTGGTCCGGGTCGATGGTGAAGGTCAGCCGGTCGCGCAGGTCTCGCCGGCCGGGGTCGGGCGGCAGCGGATCGCCCGGCAGCCGTTCCAGCTCGGCCAGCACCGGCTCGGGCCATGGCTCGGCGACGCCTGCCTCGGCCGCCAGGGCGTGCATGACGACGTTGATGTCGGACGCCGGCCCCAGCTCCTCCTCGAGGCGGCCGCCTCCCCGCCCCCGGGGCGAGACGAGAACCAGCTGGCCGTCTCCGACCATCGCCGCGCGTTTCCCCAGGGTCAGTGCCATGCCGGGCTCGAAGTACGGCTCGGCCACCATCAGGCGGCCCCGGCGGGAGAGCGTGCAGGCGATCAGCGGGGCGTGGCCGCCCGCGGGCTCGCTCAATGACCGGCCAGGGTTCGGAGCGCCACCGCCATCGGTCCCTTCGCCCCCAGCTTCACCGGCACGGTCGGCTCGACCCCCCGCCCCTCCACCACCTTCCCGCCCGGCAGGCGGAAACCGGCAACCGTGAGCTTCAGCGCGCCACCGCCGGGCAACGGCACGACGGACTGGATGGTGCCCTTGCCGTAGGTGCGCTGACCGACCAGGATCGCTCCATGCGCGCGCAGCGCGCCGGCAACGACCTCTGCCGCGCTGGCGGTCTGCCCATCGATCAGCACGGCGATCCGCAGCGAGCCCACCGCGGTGTCATCGGCACTGAACACCTGGCGCGGCTCGTGCCGGCCGGAGGTCGTGAGGATGGTGCCCGACGACACGAACACCCGCACCACTCCCACAGCCTCGGTCAGCAGGCCGCCCGGATTCCCGCGCAGGTCGAGCACGAGTCCCCGGTCGTGCTCGCGCACGGCCTGGGCCGCGAAGCCCCGCACCCGGGCGGCCGTGCGGTCCTGGAAGTCGAGCACGCGGACGTACCGGTAGTGGCCGTGCTCGTATGCGACGCGGCGGCTGGTGGCGGCCGGGATCGTGATCGGACTGCGCACCAGGGTCAGCTGATGCGGAAGCTCCGTGCCGGAACGGGACACGTCGAGTCGCACGGGCGAGCCGGGAGCCCCGGCGATCAGCCGCAGAGCCTTCTGATACGAGAGGCTGGCCAGCGACGAGCCGTCGATAGACGTGATCACATCGCCCGGCCGGATGCCGGCCATGCGCCCGGGCAGGCCCGGCTTCGAGGCGGTCACCACGAGACCGCGTCCATCGTGGGCCAGCGACAGGCCCAGCCCGCCGTAGGCGCCGCCCTCGGTCTCCCGCAGCTCGAGGTACTCGAACGGCGTCAGGTATCGCGTGTACGGGTCGTCCAGGGCCCGCAGCACGCCGGCCACCGTGCGCGCATGCAGCGCGGCGTGCGGCAGCGCCTTGACGTACTGGTCGCGGAGGTCGGCCACGACCTGGTCGCGCAGCGTCGAATGCGGCAGTGGGCGCGGCGGCGCGGGGGCCGATGCCGAGTGGGCGCGCAGCTCGAAACCGAGCACGAACGAGCACCCCACCGCGGACAGGGCCGCCAAGATCGAGACAAGTCGTCGCCCGGACACTGACGGCCGCTCATTGTACCCGTTCGCCGGCTCCCCGTCCGCGATCGAACGGGGGCCAGGGCTCAGCGGGCCAGCCTCGCTAGACCCTGAGGAAGCGGCGCAGCGTGAGCATGGATCCAAACCCTCCGAGCAGGAGTCCAAACAGGCACAGGAGCACGGCCAGGGTGAACACTCCGATCGCGCGCGCGGGGTCGGTCAGGCCGCGGTTGAAGTTGTTCAGCGCGGCGTACACCGCGGTCAGCAGGGCGAGCGCAGCGGCGGCCCCCAGCAGCCCCGTGATCATCCCCTCCAGCATGAACGGCAGGCGCACGAACGAGTTGTTGGCGCCCACGAGCTTCATGACCTCGATCTCGCGCCGGCGGGAGAAGATGGACAGCCGGATCGTGTTCTGGATCAGCACCACGGCTGCCACGGCCAGCAGCACCATCAGCGCGGCCAGGAAGTACAGGATGTACTTGGTGGTCTGCAGCACGCGCTTGGTGACCGGACCGCCGGTGGTGACGCACGGCGGCGAGCCGCACTCGCGCACCTGCTGGATCTGGCCCAGCGCCTGCGCCACGTCTGTCGTCCGTGACGGATCGGTCAGCTTGATCCAGAACGACGGCGGGTACGGGTTGACCTTGAGCTGCTGGACGAGCTGGCGGTCCTTGGCAGAAACCCGTTTCAGGGCCTCCGCCGGCGACACGTACTCGAGGCTCTTCACGTACGGCAGAGCACGGATCTGGTTCTCGAGGTCGCCCACCTCGGTGGCGTAGTTCTTCTTGTCCTTTGGCGTCAGCGGGCTGGAGATGTACGCCTTGACCGTGACTTCGTTGCGCACGCCGACCGTGTAGTCGTAGACCCACTTGCCGAGAGCCAGCGTGACGCCGAGCAGGAAGGTGACCATCAGCACGGTGACTATCGCAGCCAGGGTGGTGGCGACGTTGCCGCGGATCGACGACACCGCCTCGGACACGAAGAACCGCCACTTCACGCTTCGTAGCCTCCACGGCGGTCGTCGCGGACGACCCGCCCGCTCTCGAGCTGGATCACCCGCCGCCGCATCTTGTCGACCATCTCGCGGTCGTGGGTGGCCATGACGACCGTGGTGCCGGCCCGGTTGATGCGGTAGAGCAGCTGCATGATCCCGACCGAGGTGTCGGGGTCGAGGTTGCCCGTCGGCTCGTCGGCGATCAAGAGCGGCGGATGGTTGACGAACGCCCGCGCCACCGACACCCGCTGCTGCTCGCCGCCCGACAGTTCGTGCGGGTAGCGGTCGCTCTTGTCGGCCAGCCCGACCAGGCCCACGATGTCGGGCACCTTGCGGCGGATCTCGGTCCGCGACTTGCCCTGCACCTGCAGGGCGTAGGCCACGTTCTGGTACACGGTGCGGGTGGGCAGCAGCTTGAAGTCCTGGAACACGCAGCCGATGTTGCGGCGCAGCACCGGCACCTTCGAGCGCTTCAGCTTGGGCAGCGACTTGCCGCCCACGATCAGGTTGCCGCTGGTCACGTCGAGCTCCTTCAGGAGCAGCTTCACGAACGTCGACTTGCCCGATCCGGACGGCCCGACCAGGAACACGAACTCGCCCTTGTCGATCTGCAGCGACACGCCCTCCAGGCCGACCACGCCACCCTGATACGTCTTGGTGACGTTGTCGAACAGGATCATGGCCGCCATCGGCGAGCGCTCCTGGCCGTCCTCAGACGGGCGATCGAGCGTCGGGGCCGCCGTGGCAGCAGCCGGCTCTTGGAGGTGAAGTTCGTCGGTCATCGTCATCGATCGGGGCGCGGGGCGCCCGTGAACCGTCGGATCAGGGTACCGTCCCAGCCGGACGCGTGCAAACGCCAACCGGTGGGAATAGGCTCAACCATGCGGTTTGGGACGGTCATTGCGGGGGAGCGGCGGCCACCCGTGTGACCGTCCGCACAGTACCGGTACCCCACCACGGCGGCGGATGCCGGTTTCCCGGTTATCGGCTTTCGGCACACGGCGCTTGACCACCTATTGACCGTCCGCCGCCCGTTTCAGCAGGTAGGCGTGGATGAGCTCGTCCAGGTCGCCGTCCAGCACCGCCTGCACGTTCCCGATCTTCACGTCGGTGCGCTCGTCGCGCACCATCGAGTACGGGTGCAGGACGTACGAGCGGATCTGGCTGCCGAACGAGATGTCCTGGGCCTCGCCCCGCTCGCGGGCCAGTGCCTGGCGGCGCTCCTCCTGCTCGCGCTCGATCAGCCTCGACTTCAGGATGCGCATGGCCTGGGCCTTGTTCTGGAGCTGGGAGCGCTCGTTCTGGCACTGCACCACGATGCCCGTCGGCAGGTGGGTGATGCGCACCGCCGAGTCGGTCTTGTTGACGTGCTGGCCGCCGGCGCCC
>JBQCGJ010000302.1:0-18249 GCA_051955775.1 Gaiellales bacterium
ATTCCGACAAGGTCGGGCACGACCTGAGTGACGCCATCTTCCGCGGCCAGAACAACACCATCAAGTTCGCCGACGTGCCGAGGCTGGGCGTTCCCGTGCACCGCGGCATGACCCACGACGGAATCGGCAAGTACCTGTCCAAGGTGATCACCAAGGCACCCGGCGAGACCGACGACGTGGTCGGCATCCTTCGCGACACCAACACCGACGTGGTCGTGTCGTATCTCCCGGTGGGCTCCGAGGAGGCCACCAAGTGGTACGTCGAGCAGGTGCTGGCGGCGGGCTGCGCGTTTGTCAACTGCGTGCCCGTGTTCATCGCCCGTGAGCCGTACTGGCAGCGGCGGTTCGAGGAGCGGGGCCTGCCGATCATCGGCGACGACATCAAGTCGCAGGTGGGCGCCACCATCGTGCACCGCCAGCTCACCCGGCTGTTCCGCGAGCGCGGCGTGCGCCTGGAGCGCACGCACCAGCTGAACGTCGGCGGCAACACCGACTTCATGAACATGCTGGAGCGCGAGCGGCTGGAGTCGAAGAAGATCTCCAAGACCAACGCGGTCACCTCCCAGCTCGACTACGACATCGGCGCCCGCAACGTGCACATCGGCCCGTCCGACTATGTGGAGTGGCTGGATGACCGCAAGTGGGCATACATCCGCATGGAGGGCCGGGCGTTCGGCGATGTTCCGCTGAACATCGAGCTGAAGCTGGAGGTGATCGACTCACCCAACTCGGCCGGCATCGTGATCGACGCCGTGCGCTGCGCGCGGCTGGGCATGGATCACGGGCTGTCCGGCGCGCTGGAGTGGCCGTCCGCCTACTTCATGAAGTCGCCCCCCGTGCAGCACCCCGACGACCGCTGCCGCGACGAGGTGGAGTCGTTCATCGCCGAGCACGCCCGGCCGGCCACGGCCGCCCGCACCCGCTCGCGCGCGAAGCGGTGACCGGCGAAGCCCCGCACGAGACCGGACTGCGGCTGTGCGTGGTGTGCCCGTTCACGCTGCTGGGCACCCACCCCGTGGCAGAGCACGTGCGCGGCGTGGCGGCCGCGCTCGCCCGCCGGGGCCATCTGGTCACCGTGCTCGCACCCAGCTCGTCCAGCCATGCCCTGCGGGCGGGCCGGCGCAGGCTGCGGGCGCTCGCCGGCGGTGACCTGGAGGCACTGACCGCGCTGCCCGGCGAGCCGCTGGTGGTGGCTGTGGGGCCGGCGGTGCCGCTTCGCCAGCGCGGCCGGCGGCGCGGCGCCGGGCTGCCGGTTGCGGTGCGGGCCAACGTCGCCCTGGCGGTGCAGGAGGGCGCATTCGACATCGTGCACGCGCACGAGCCGCTGCTGCCCGGGCTGTCCGCGGCTGCCCTCAAACACTCCCGCGGCCTGACCGTGGCCACCTTTCACTCCCGCACCGAGCGCGCCCTGCCCTTCCCTGTGCGCAGCGCCACCCGGGAGCGATATGCGTCGCGGATCGACGCGCTGCTGGCCACCAGCGAGGAGGCTGCGGAGCTCGCCTCGCAGGTGTACCAAGGCGACTACACGATCGTGCCCTCGGGCGTCGCCGACGTGTTCCAGGCGGACGGCGCGGCCCACTCGGGTGTGGTCGTGGAGTGGACGCCGGACGGCCGCTCGATCGCCCGCGCCCTGGTCAAGCTGGCCGCGGAGAGGCCGGATGCCGAGCTGACGCTGATGTGGGAGCGGCGAGGTCGCCGGCCGCTGCGCCCCCACGTGCCGCCCGCGGCGCGGGGTCGCGTGCACACCGTGCGGCCCGCCGACGACGCCGCCCGGGCAGCCGTGCTGCAGGCGGCAGCCGTCTTCGTGGCGGCACCGGACGGCGACCCGAACCTGGCCTGGGAGGCGCGGGCGTGTGGCTGCGCCGTGGCCGGGCCGGGGCGCCCGGACGAGCCGGCGCTGCGCTACGGCGCGGACCAGCCGGCGCTCGCCGCCGCCGCAGCCGCACGGCTGCTGGACGATCCGGTGCTGCGCGAGCAGATGGCGGCCGAGGGCGCCGAGGCCGTGCGGCCGTTGCGCTTCGAGGTCATCGCAAACACGCTGGAGGAGGAGTACTCGCGGCTCCGCCGGCGGCTTCGGGTCGCCCGCCGGCCCGTGCAGTCGAGGCCCGAGATCCTGGCCGACCTGCACATGCACACGTCCCACTCCCACGACTGCACCACGCCCGTGGAGGCGCTGGTCGACCACTGCGTCGAGCGCGGGCTGGGCGCGATCGCGATCACCGACCACAACGAGGTCGCGGGCGGCCTGGAGGCCCAGGAGCTGGGCCGTCCGATCACCATCATCGTGGGCGAGGAGGTGAAGACCTCCCAGGGCGAGGTGATCGGGCTGTTCCTGAAGGAGCGCATCGAGCCCCGCATGAGCATGGCCGACACCATCGCCGCCATCCAGGATCAGGGCGGTCTGGTGTACATGCCGCACCCGTTCGACCGCATGCACACCATCCCCAGCCCGGCCACGCTGCTTCGCTGCCTCGACCAGGTGGACGTGTTCGAGGTGTACAACTCGCGGCTCCTGTTCGACTCGTTCAACGCCGATGCGCTGCGCTTCGCGACCAAGTACAACCTGCTGCAGGCGGCCGGGTCGGACGCCCACGTGCTGCCGGGAATCGGCACCGCCCTCAACCGCATGCCGGCCTTCGACGGCCCGGAGGAGTTCCTGCTCTCGCTGCGTCACAACCAGATCGAGCGCCGGCCGAAGAGCCTGCTGTATCTGCAGGGGCTGAAGTGGGTGCACCAGGTGAGCCGCTGACCCCACGCCGCCGCGGGCCGGGCAGGCTTCCCCCAGGCGCCACCGAATACGCTGTCGGGTGACGGTGGCGGACGATCAGATCTACGAGAAGTACCAGGCCAAGGCGATCGCGGAGATCAACCAGCTTGGGCACGACATCGCCGAGGCGCTGGCCGAGCGCCATCCCGGCTGCGCGCCGGTGATCGGCACAGGGCACCCGCTGGCGGACATCGTGCTGATCAAGTACGCGCCGCAACCGCCCGAGGTGCAGGAGGGTGTCGCGTTCTTCGGCCGGGCCGGGCAGGCGGTGCTGAAGAGCCTGCAGCGGCTGCGCATCGACCCGCTGATGGTGTACGGGACGGACTGCCTGAAGGCTGCCATCGACGCCGACGAGGACGACCTTGCGCAGGCCCGCGAATGGCTGGCCCGCGAGCTGCAGATCACCCAGCCGCGGCTGGTGGTGACGATGGGCGACGACGCCCGGGAGTTCCTGAACTCCGTGCGCTTCCCGCTGTCGGTGCCCGTCAACGGCCCGCGCGGGGAGATCGCCAGGTGGACGCCCACCATCGAGGTGCTGACCGCGCCCGATATCGATCAGTCGCTGAACGACGCCGACGCCAAGCAGGAGTTCTGGGCCGCGTTCCGGGCGGCGGGCGCGTGGTACGAAAACCTGCCTCCGTACTGATCGCCGCCGGGGCGCTGGTCGGGCTGGCGGTGGCGGACGCCGGCGCGCCGCACCTGCCGAACCCCGGGAACGCCGGCCAGCTGGCATTCCTGGCCGTGGTCACGATCCCGCTGGCCACGCTGGCGGTGTTCGCAGCGAGCCCCGCTCAGCGGCTGGGCTGGCGGCTGGTGCCCGTCGCCGTGCTGGGCATCGTGGTGGCGGTGGCGGCGATCCACTTCGGGCATCCGGCGACAGTCGCCACGGTGGCCAAGCTGGTGGCCGCGTCCTGCATCGGGATGCTGCTGGCATCGATGCTGCAGACGGGCCTGGAAGTGGTGGCCATCGCGCTGGTGATCGCCGCGGTGGACATCTACTCGGTGGCCGCGGGCCCCACCCATGAGATCGTGGCCCATCACCCCAGCGTGCTGGACGACGTGGCCATCAACCTGCGTGTGCCGGGGAGCTACGCCGTGGCCCAGATCGGCTCCAGCGACCTCATCTTCTTCTCCCTGTTCTGCGCGGCCACGGTGCGTCTCGGCTTACGCCGGTGGGCGACCTGGCTGGCCATGACCGCCTCGTTCGGCGTCACCATCATCCTGGCCGACCGGCTGGAGGTCGCGTTGCCCGCCCTGCCACTCCTGTCGCTGGCGTTTCTGGCCGCCAACGCGGACATCCTGTGGGCCCGCCGGGGGGCAGGCCCGGTTCCCCCGAACGGGAGTGGGCAATAGCCGTGTTTACAGCCGATACGACAGCATGGGCCCCACCCACCTCCGACGCCTGCTGCAGGCAGCCGCGCTGTGCGCGCTGCTGGCGCTGGCGGGCCCGGGCACGGCCAGCGCCGGCCAGGGCCAGCGCGTGCTCTATACCCAGCCGGCGTGGGCGACGCCCGCCAACGACGCCGGGTCGGTGCCGGAGTCCCGCGACCTGGTGTTCTCGGTGTGGCTCGGCTGGCGCGACCAGGCCGGGCTCGAGCAGACCCTGAGTGCTCTGTACGACCCGGCCGGCCCGAGCTACCACCACTGGCTGTCGCCGGACGAGTTCCGCAGCCGGTACTCGCCGCCGCAGTCGCAGGTCGACGCCGTGCGGGCATGGCTCACGCAGCAGGGATTCCAGGTGCTGGAGGTGCCGCAGAACCGGCTGTTCGTGACGGCGGAGGGCGACGTCCAGCATGTCGAGCAGGCGTTCCAGGTGAACGAGCATCTGTACCGGGTGGACGGCTCGCTGGTGCGTGCGCCGGACCGCGACCCCGCGGTGCCGGCGGCGCTCGCGCCGAACGTACAGGCCATCACGGGCCTGGACGGCGCGCTCAGCCTGGCCCGGCCGGATCACACCTCGCCGGCACCGCCGCCGCCTGCGGGGCGGTCGGTGGGGCCGTGCTCGAACTCGTGGGACACGCACGGAAGCAGCGCGTTCCCGAACCCATTCGATCCCGGGCAGGCGCTGCCGTGGATCGTGTGCGGCTATCAGCCCGCGCAGATCGACTCCGCGTACGGCATCGACCAACTGCATCGGCAGGGGCTGCTGGGTCAGGGGCAGACAATCGCGATCACCGGGGCCTTCTTCTCGCCCACGCTGCGGCAGGATGTCGACCACTTCTCGCGTCGGTTCGGGCTGCCGCAGCTGACCGGCCGCAGCTACCGCGAGGTGGTGGCGCCCGGCACGCAGCGGTTCCCCGGCGATCCGTCCGAGACTCAGAGCTGGTACATCGAGCAGGCGCTGGACGTTGAGTGGGCGCACGCGGTCGCGCCGGCCGCCAGGATCGTGTACGTGGGCGCCGCCAACGACGCCCGCGGGCTCGACCAGGCGATCGCGTACGCGGTCGACCAGCACCTGGCCGACGTGATCTCGAACTCGTGGGGGCTGCCCGAGGTGTTCGCGTCGCGCGGCGAGATCGGGGCGCTGAACGGCGTGTTCCAGCAGGCTGCGGCGCAGGGCATCGGCGTCTACTTCGCCTCCGGTGACTACGGCGACAACGTGGAGGCGGCGGGCCGGCGGTCGGCGGGATTCCCTGACTCCAGCCCGTGGGTGACCTCAGTCGGCGGCACCAGCCTGGCGGTCGGAAAGCATGGCCAGTACGAGTTCGAGACGGGCTGGGGCACGACCGGCTCGGACTGGAACGGGCACGCCTGGACGCCGGCTGCGCCGGGGGACTTCCTGTACGGATCGGGCGGCGGCGCCAGCCACGTTTTCAGCCAGCCGAGCTACCAGGCCGGCGTCGTGCCCGCGGCGCAGGCGCTGTGGAAGGGCAGGCTGCGGCGCACCGAGCCGGACGTGTCGATGGTCGCGGATCCGCAGACCGGGGTCGTGTTCAGCCAGACGTATGTGGAGCCGAACGGCCGCCAGAAGATCATCGATTCGTGGATCGGCGGCACCAGCCTGGCCACGCCGCTGATGGCCGGTGTGGCAACCCTGGCGGATCAGCGAACCGGGCAGGCGCACGGATTCCTGAACCCCGAGCTGTACAAGCTGGCCGGCACCAGTGCGCTGCGCGATGTGCTGCCGTCCGGCGGGCTGCTGGCGGTGCTGCGAAACGGGCTCGATCAGAACGGGAAGGTGATCACCCACCTGCGCTCGCTCGACCGCGACAGCTCGCTGGCCACTGCGCCCGGCTGGGACCCGGTCACGGGTCTCGGCTCGCCCGTGGCCGACTGGCTGGCGTGGATGCTGCGATAGCCGGCGGCTGGCAGGGGACGTTCGGGCCGAGCCAGCGGCGCTCGGCCCGCCATCGGGACAGGGTGCGCGGAGTCGGCGGCCGCGCCGGGCACCCGCCGAGCTCGCGGGTGAGCCGGCGAGATGCTTCGGGGACGCTGACGCCGTCTGCGAACCATGCCTCCGCCGTCCTTCGGAGCGCCGGCCACGCGTACGAGCCCGGCAACGGCTTCGTGGTGCCCGAGCAGGCGACGAGGTGAGCGGTCAGGGCCCGCCGGCGCTGCGGCGTCAGGCAGCCGTGGGACTCCCACAGCCTCTGCAGCGTGAGCACGAAGTCGCGGCCGGATCGCTGCCGCTGAAACTCCACGCTGGCGTGCGCGGCGCACAGCCACACCGCGACGCCGAACCGCAGCTCGACCTTCCGGCACCGCCCGCGTGTGCGATCCACGCAGATCGCGCACACCGGGCTCTTCACCGGCACCCGGCGGGCCTTGTACAACGTCGGCGCGTACAAACCGGTATCCATGGCGAGCAGCGTGCCATCCCCACCTGTCGCGTGTCATACGCGAGGTGTGAAGAGGGCGTCACAACAGTCAATTGTCATCGAACGTCCGCCAATTGGTTGTGTTGACGACCGCCATGAGCAGCGGCGCGGACGCCGCCGCCCATTCGGGAGGCGGCGGCGTCCGCCTCGTCACGATGCTCGTCGTCGCCGAGGTGGCGGTAGCCAAGGTCGCCAGCGGGCCCAGGTGTGTCGAAAGCGTGACGACGGACAATTGTCATCGAACGTCCGCCAAATGGTTGTGTTGCACCGCACCCCGCCGGCTGCACACGTCGCGCCGCCCAGTCGGGAGGAGCGGTGTCCGCGCCACGCGCCTCGGTGTACGCTCCGCGGCCATGCGGGATGCCGCTGGGATCACGCTCTCCGAGGGCCAGCGCCGGGCGCTCGAGCATCTCGCTGAATTCCCGCTGGTGGACGCGCTGTACGGCAGGCGGTCGCGGCGGTTCCCGATGGGCGGAGAGATCCCGGATGGCCCGCTCGCGTTCCGCTCTCGGCATGACCCGATCCCGCTGACCGAGCTCGAACGCCTGCTCGTCCTGACGGCCTGCGCGGGCACCACAGGCTGGCACTACGCGATCATGCGCCACGCCCGATACGCCCCGCATCTGGCGAACTACAGCGGCGGCGCGGCCGGGCGGACGTTCCCGTCGGCCGCGGGATTCCACACGGCGGAGATCTTCTTCACCGACGATTCGGGAGCGTATTTCATGCCGACCCGCGACGCCGGAGCGCTGGTCGACCCGGCCGACGAGCAGGTCACACCCGAGCTCATGCTTCAGCGCCACGCCGGCCGCATCCGCAGGCTGTCGAACGAGCGCATCCACCTGCCCCGGGCCGAGCCGTACATGGAGGGCCACAACACCTGGATCGCGAACCACCCCGGCTCGCTGCTCGTGATCCCGGTGGCGGACATCGCCCAGCACAACATCGCCAATCTGTGTTTCTTCACGCAGAACGGCTACTGCATCTACGACGACGTGCACGATCGCCGCATCCCTGGCATGGAACAGTTCCGCGGCCTGGTGGACATCGACGAGCCTGTCCCGCTCAGCTTCGTCGAGCAGTACTCGCTGACCGAGGCCACCGCGGAACTCGCTTGCGCCGCCTTCTCGGGCGTACTCATGCTGCAGGCGATGGGGCTGGGCGGCTGGATGTTCGACGGTATCGACAGGCACACGATGCTGGGTGCGTCAGGAGACCCAGAGGTTCCCGGTCTGGGATTCCGCTTCGACCAGGACGCCCGGTACCCGCTCCCCAACCCGACCGGGCTGGACGGCGTATTCGAGGCGTTCTGCCCGCCGCACTACCCGGACATGGCGGCCGCCGTCGAGGCGCTTGCGCAGCGCAAGTTCGGGCCGGGCGGCGTGTACAACCCGGCGACGCCGGGAGCGTGGAGCGAGTCGGATCGCATCCGCGGCTCGGCCCAGCCGTACAGCGCCGAGTTCAAGGCGTGCGTCGCGCACCAGAGCCAGTACATCCTGGACACCTTCGGCAAGTTCCCGGGTACGGTGCCGACGCTCTTCATCATGAATTACGTGCAGGCCCAGCACATCGACCTCGACTTCTACGACCGCCACTTCCGGCCGGGCGCCTATCTCAGCACCCACGCGGATCACATGGCGGTGTGGCACTAGGATCCCCCGCATGGCGGACTGACACACTGACCCTCACCACGCGCCCGTCGCGGCCTCGGGCCGGCGGCGGAGCGACGCATTGCAAGGAGGATCAGTGGTCAACGAAGCACGCATGGCAGAGGTCGCATCCGGTCTGGCACCCGTCAGCCCCGGATGGTTCGTCGTCAACGCTCGGGACGCCGCCTGGACGCACAACGAGGAGTACGGCGGAGTCTGCATCTTCGAATCCGACGAGTTCGTGTTCATGGGCCGTCCGGATCTCACGCCCTACGAGAAGCCCTGCGCGGGGTTCACGCTGCGCGTCGTCCCGCCGGGTAAGCCGAACAGCCTGTACCACGCCGAATCGGTGCAGGAGGACTTCCTCGTCCTGCAGGGCGAGTGCCTGCTCGTGATCGAGGACGAGGAGCGCAGGCTGACCCCGTGGGACTTCGTGCACTGCCCGCCCGGCACGGGCCACGCCCTCGTCAACGTGGGCGACGAGCCGTGCATCATCATCGCCACGGGCAACAGGCGGGACGACCTGGAGCGGTCGTCTCCGCGCTCCGAGGTGGCACAGCGACACGACGCCGCCGAGTCGGAACCGCCGCAGCGGCGCGGCACCTGGACGGTGCAGCGGCCCGACGGCTGGGACGAGCTGCCCTGGAGCCGCCATCCCTGACACACTCTTCCGTGTTCGCGGCGCCGGTTTGTGGGCGCCGCGAACACGGGCTACATTTCGCACATGAGCGTCTCGTCGCACCCAGCCCTCTGGGCATGGCCCGCGGCCCGCGACGCTGCCCACTCGACCACGACGACGACCTAGTCCGGGTCGTCGACCGACGGCCCGCCACCTGGGGGCCGTCCGCCGTCGTCGTCGTTCGCGCTCCCGCAACCGAAGGAGCGAGAACGATGAACGCGAACCTCCCACCCCACGACCACCGCCGGCTCGGCCGCGAGCTCGACCTGTTCTTCCTGCCCGAGCGCGCCCCGGGCCAGGTGTTCTGGAAACCGCGCGGCATGATCGTGCGCCGCGAGCTCGAGCGGATGCTGGAGTCCGAGCTGGCGGCTCACGGCTACCAGCAGGTGTCGAGCCCGCTCCTGTGGTCACAGGATCTGTGGCAGCAATCGGGCCACGCCGCCAAGTTCCACGACGACATGGTGCACGCCGACGTGGACGGGCGCGCCATGAGCCTGAAGCCGATGAGCTGCCCGGGCCACTGCCAGCTCTACCTGGAACGCCCGCGCAGCTACCGCGAGCTGCCGATCCGGCTGGCCGAGTTCGGGCATTGCCACCGGGCCGAGCCGTCCGGGTCGCTGCACGGCCTGCTTCGCGTGCGCGGGTTCGTGCAGGACGACGCACACATCTTCTGCTCCGAGCAGCAGGTGGCATCCGAGGTCGAGGGCTGCCTGCGGCTGGCCCTCTCCGTGTACAGCCGGTTCGGGTTCGAGCCGGAGATCGAGCTGTCGCTGCGCCCGGACATGCGATTCGGCGACGACCGCGTCTGGGACGCCGACGAGGCCGCGCTGCGGTGCGCTCTGCAACGGGTCGGCCATCCCTACCGCGAGATGCCGGGAGAGGGCGCCTTCTACGGCCCCAAGATCGACTGCAAGATGGTCGACCGGCTGGGCCGCCGCTGGCAGCTGGGGAGCGTGCAGCTCGACCATGTCCTGCCGTCCGCGGAGCGCTTCGACCTGCGGCACGTGGCGGCCGGCGGCGCGGAGCAGCCGGTGGTGATGATCCACCGGGCGCTGTTCGGATCATTCGAACGGTTCATCGCCGTGCTGCTCGAGCACTCGGAGGGTTGGCTGCCGATGTGGCTCGCCCCGCTACAGGCGATCGTCCTGCCCGTCGGCGACGCCCAGGCCGGATACGCCCGGGACGTGCAGGCAGCGCTCGCAGGCGCCGGCCTGCGTTCGGACGTGTGGGACTCCGAGTCGCTGGGCGCCCGCGTTCGCCGCGCGCGTGTGGAGCGCGTGCCGTCCGTGCTCGTGTGCGGCCAGCGCGAAATGCAGGCCGGGAGCGTGTCGGTGCGCCGGCGCGGCCGAGATCAGGTCGAGCCGCTGCCGGTGGCGAGCGCCGTCGAGGCTCTTCAGGAGGAGGCGAAGCCCGGTCGGCTACCGTCCTGACATCGCCGCACCGGCCCGCATCTGCTCGCTCCTGCCCAGCGCGACCGAGATCGTGGCTGCGCTGGGCTGCGCTGATCGGCTGGTCGGCCGCTCCGAGGAATGCAACTTCCCGCCCGAGGTGGCGAGCCTGCCCGTGGTCAGCGCGGCCCGCGTCGACACCTCGCAGATGGCAAGCGGCGACATCGACGATGCCGTGCGCGAATCGCTCCTGGACGGCCGGTCGCTGTACGCGGTCGACCGCGCGCTGCTCGACCGCCTGCAGCCCGATCTCGTGATCACGCAGGACCTGTGCCGCGTGTGCGCCGTGTCCAGCGACGAGCTGCGCGATCTGCACGAGCTCGACGTGGCCGTGCTGGCGCTCGACCCGCGCACAATCGAGGGCATCGAGGCGTCGATCCACACGGTTGCCGATCAGCTCGGCGTGCCCGCACAGGGCGCGCGCGTGGCCGCGGAGATGCACTCCGCGATCGCCGCCACGCGGCGGGCGGTGACGGGCCGCCAAACGCCGGGAGTGCTGATCATGGAGTGGCTCGACCCGCCGTTCGCAGCCGGCCATTGGGTGCCCGAGATGGCCGCCGCCGCGGGCGGGCGCGAGCTCCTGGGACGTGCCGGTGAGGCGTCACGCCGCGTCACGTGGGACGACGTGCGCGCGGCGAGGCCGGAGCTGCTGGTGCTGGCGCCGTGCGGCTTCACCGCCGAGCGGGCGGCCCTGGACGCCCACGCCGTGCCGGATCTCGGCTGCCGCGTGGTCGCCGTGCACGGGGATGCCTACTTCTCGCGGCCGGCGCCGCGGGTGGCGGAGGGCATCGCCCAGCTCGCCCATCTGCTGCACCCGGACGCAGCGCCCGACCCAGACCTGCCTGCGATCGAGGTGCGGGCGGCGTCGCGCGCTAGCCGCGCGTGAACCGCGCCACCGCCTCGATGTGGGGCGTGTGCGGGAACATGTCCACCGGCTGCACCACCTCCAGCCTGTAGCCCGCGTCCACCAGCTGGCGGCCGTTCGGCGCCAGCGTGGTCGGGTTGCACGAGACATACACGATCCGCTCCGGGGCGAGCTCGATCAGGCGGCGCACCGCCCTTGGCGTCAACCCCGCCCGCGGCGGATCCACGAACACCAGCGTCGGCGCCGGTACCCGCTCGCGCAGAGCGCGGGCCTCCTTGGCCACGTCACCGACCACGAATTCGGCCTGCGTGAGCTCGTTTCGGCGGGCGTTCTCGCGCGCCCGCTCCACCGACTCCGTGCTGATCTCGATGCCGTACACACGTCCGGCGCCCGCCGCGGCGGCCAGCAGGCCGATCGCGCCGGCCCCGCAGTACAGATCCCACACCACGTCGTCCGGCCGCGGGCCGGCGAGCTCGATGGCGAGCGCATACAACTGCTCGCACATCACGGTGTTGGTCTGCATGAAGGCGCCTGCCGACACGTCGAAGTCCAGCCCTCCGATGCGCTCCCGATAGCTGTCGCGACCGCTCAGCCTGCGCGCCTCCAGGCCGCCCGTCACCTCGGCCACACCCGGGTTCACCGCGTGCAGCACACCGACGACCGACTCCGGGAGGCGGGCAACCAGCCGGTCGACGCCGGGCACCTCGCCGGGCGCGGTCACCAGCAGCGCCAGCAGCTCCCCGCTGCGCACGCCCTCCCGCACCACCAGATGGCGCAGGAAGCCGGACGCATCGCGCTGATCGTAGGCCTCCAGGCCCTCCCGCCGCGACCACGACACGAACGCCTCGCGCACCTCGTTCGACGCGTCCGACACGATGTGGCAGCGATCCACCGCCAGCAGCTGGTCCCAGCGCCCCGCGCGGTGGAAGCCGAGCGCGGGGCCCTCGGGTGTCGCCAGCCACGAGTACTCGACCTTGTTGCGGTACCCGTACTCCTCGACCGCGGGCACGATCGGCAGCAGCTCGAACCCCTCCAGCGCCCCCAGGCGGCGCAGGGCGTCGTCCACCTGGGACTGCTTGTGCCGCAACTGCTCCGCGTACTCCAGGTCCTGCCACGCGCAGCCTCCGCACGTGCCGAAATGGGCGCAGCGCGGCGACACGCGGCCCGGCCCGGGCTCCAGCAGGGCGACCGTTTTCGCCTCCGCGTAGCGGCGCTTGAACTTGGTCACGCGCGCGCGAACGCGATCCCCTGGCAGCGCACGAGCCACGAACACGACGAGATCGCCGTACCGCGCGACGCCCCGGCCGCCGTACGCCAGGGAGTCGATGTCGAGCTCGAGCTCCTGGCCCTTCGCGACCGCACCCACGCGGGTAGTCTAGGCCGATGCCGCTGCCCGTCTCGAGCTACCGGCAGCGCCTCGAGGACATGACCGCGGAGGCGCTCGACGAGTACTACCGGCACGCTGCCGGGCTGAAGCCGACGCTCGAGATCGCGGCCATCTACGACCGCTATGCCGACCTGTCCACCCTCGAGCAGGTGCACGCTCTGGCCGAGGCGGGCGCCCACCGCGAGCTTCGGCGTTTCGCGGCCGAGGCGTTCGTCGGCAACGGCGTCAAGCATCTGAGCGAGCAGGCCGCCAACACCGAGTCCGAGCTGGAGCTGGACTGGGACGGCGGCAGACTGCCCTACAGGGCGGTGCGGCCGGCGATCATGAACGAGCCCGACTCCAGCCGCCGCCGCGACCTGTACGCGCGCCGCTGCGCGGCGACCGACGAGCACCTGAACCCCATCCTGCGCAAGGCGGCCGAGCAGGAGCGCGAGCTGACGGTGCAGGTCGGATCGCCGTCGGTGCTGGCGCTGTACGAGGGGTTCGGCTACGACCCGGCCGGACTGCACCGGCACACGCAGGCGTTCCTGGCGGAAACCGAGGACCTGTACCGGGAGCGCATCGACGCCATGCTCCGCGACCGTTTGGGCATGGGCCTGGACGACGCCTCGCCCGCCGACATGGTGCGGCTGTTCCGGGCGCCCGAGTTCGACAATGGGTTCCGCGCCGAGCAGGCCGTGCCGGCGCTGCGCTCGACCCTGGCCGGCCTCGGCGTCGACCTGGACGCGCAACACAACGTGGAGCTGGACGTGGACGCCCGGCCGACCAAACGCCCGCGCGCCTTCTGCGCGCCGATCCGCGTGCCCGACCGGGTGGTGCTGGTGATCCTGCCCCAGGGCGGCCAGGACGACTACCGTGCGCTGTTCCATGAGGCCGGGCACACCGAGCATTTCGCACACACGTCCCGCGACCTGCCGGCCGAGCAGCGCATCCTGGGCGACAACGCCGTGACCGAGGGATTCGCGTTCCTGATGGAGCATCTGGTATCCGATCGCGGCTGGCTCAGCGCGCGCCTGGACTTCGGCCCGATCGACAGCTACGTGGAGTTCGTGGCCCTGTCCAAGCTGTATTTCGTGCGCCGCTACGCGGCCAAGCTGGCGTACGAGCTGGAGCTGCACGGCGGAGCGCCGCTCGACTCCATGCCGGCCCGTTACGCGGAGCTCCTGACGGCCGCGGTGGGCGTCCCCTACTCCACCACCGACTATCTGGAGGACGTCGACGGGGGGTTCTACTGCACCTGCTACCTCCGCGCATGGGCGTTCGAGGCGCAGCTCGCGGAGAACATGCGGGAGCAGTTCGGCCGGGACTGGTATGGCCGGCGAGCGGCCGGCAGCCTCGTCCGGGAGCTGTGGAGCATGGGTCAGGCGCAGACGGCCGAGGAACTGCTGGCCGACGTCACCGGGCAGCGGCTCGACTTCGGCGTGCTGGCCGACGAAGCCCGCGCGGCCCTGGGCTGACCGCTCACCGGCACGCGGCCAGGCCGTCGCGGTGGTACGCCGCGCGGTACAGGCGGACCATCCGCCGGAAGTCGTGCACACCGGGCTGCGCGCGCACCGCCGCGGTCCACAGCTGGTAGCCGACATACAGGGCGTTCCGGGGCGTGCCCAGCGGCACCGGTGCCCGGGCCAGCACGAACGACCCGTACACGGTCGCCGAGGCCCCCGCCCGTCGCAGGCCGGCCGCCAGCGCCTGCGGATTGTGCGGCCGCGCGAGCATCCACACGGCCTGCGGATTCGCCCGCTGCTGGGCCTGGATGACCAGCGCGCACCCGTAGGGCCTGGAGATCCGCCGCCACTCAGCCAGCGGCGAGTCGTTCGGGCCTGCCAGCGCCGCATAGGCGCCGTACAGCCGCGAGTCCTCGCCCGGCTGTGACACGCCCGCGGTGGTCAGCAGCACGTCGTGATCGTTGAACCGTGAGGCCAGCGCCAGGCTCGCGTTGCGCAGGCTGGAGTCGAAGTTGCCCAGATCGTTCTGGTCGGCCCACACCGCCGGCACCAGGAGCAGGCAGGCGACCGCGACCCACGCCACCGCCCCCCACCTGGGCAGCCGGCGCGCGACCTCCACCACGAGCCCGGCCAGGGCCAGGGCATACCCCGGCAGGAGGAAGCTGAGATGGCGCTCGGGCGCGAAGTCGGTCGACGCCGCGGTCAGAATCGACAGCAGCACCAGCGGCAGCACCAGCCACACCGTGGCCACGATGCCGGCACGCTTGTTGGTCAGCCACAGCACGACCACGCCTGCCACCACCGCCGCCGCCAGCAGCAGCTCGAGCGGCGCGATGCTCGTGCCCGACACGTGCTCGCCCAGCCGCCCCCAGAACGCCGTCGACCCCAGGTGCACGACCGCGCCGCCCTGTCCCACGCGGTATTTGTTCTGCAGGGGCGCGTACACATGGCGCAGCAGCAGGAACGCGGCAAGCCCGGTTGCCAGCGCGACCGCCGGGGCGATCAGGGTGCGCGGATCGGCCCGCCACCGGGCAACCTCGCGGCCCAGGGTGAACATCGCCAGCAGCACGAGTTCCGAGGCCAGGGCGAACAACCCGAAGGGGTGGGCGGCAACGAGCAGCAGCGCGCTCACCGCGTACAGCGGCACGAGCCACCAGCGCCGCCTGCGGATGAACACCATGAGGATCCACAGGCTGCCGAACGCCGCCGCGATCATGGCCGTGTAGCCGCGCGCGAACTGGCCGAGATGGACGACGATCGGGGACGTCGCCACGACCACCGCCACCGCTGCTCCGCCGGGCTTGCCCAGCAGCTCTCGCCCGGCCCCGTAGCTGATCGGCACAGCCGCGATGCCGAGCACCGCGGACGGCAGCCGCAGGCCGAGCACATCCATCCGCCACTGCAGCGACAGGTGCACCAGCAGGTAGTGCAGGGGCGGGCCGTGCCGGACGTCGACGGCGGTGCGCAGAACGTCCGCCACCGATTGCTCCGACGCCACGCCGAGCGTGACGCCCTCGTCGTTGTGGAGCGGGCGGAAGTCCAGCCCAAAGCCCAGGATCGCGATCCCGTAGCCGACCGTGGCGGCGGCTGCGAGGAGGGACGGCCAGTTTCTGGCGAGGAACGCTCGCAGCCGGGCACCCATGACCGCCGGGGATTATCCGCCACGCGGCCGCCGGACATCCCGGTAACCTTGTACGCATGGCCACAGAACCCGCCGTCGCCCCGCCGGTGCCGGCCGCTGCGGTGATCGAGGTCTCGATCGTGATCCCGGTACTGAACGAGCAGGCGACCGTCGAGGCCCTGTATACCGGCATCGTGGAGACGCTGGATCGAAGCGGGATCGCGGCGGAGATGATCTTCATCGACGACGGGTCGACGGACGGCACGCTGGCCATCCTGGAGCGGTTGCACGCCGGCGACGAGCGCGTGCGGGTGATCAGCTTCAAGCGCAACTTCGGCCAGCACCCGGCCATGCATGCGGGGATCTCCCGCGCCAAGGGCACGATCGTGGTCACCATGGACGCCGACCTGCAGAACCAGCCGTCGGACATCCCGAAGCTGGTGGAGGCGATCCGCGGCGGAGCCGACATCGCCAGCGGCCGGCGGCTGGAGCGTCAGGACGCGCGGATGCTGCGGCGGTTCCCGTCCCGGCTGGTCAACCGCATGCTGGCGCGGCTGGTGGGCGTGCAGATCTCCGATTTCGGGTGCTCGTTCAACGCCTACCGGTGGCAGGCAATCGAGCCGGTGCTGTCGCGCATCGGCCGCCAGAAGTTCACCAAGGCGCTGGTCTGCACGACCGGCGCCCGGGTGGTCGAGGTCGACCTCCAGCACGCCCCCCGGGCTGACCGCAGCCGGTACAGCCTGGTCGGCCTGATCAAGCTCGCGTTGCACGTGCTGACCGGCTTCTGGGCCCAGCTGGTGCAGTGGGTGGGAGCCGTGCTGGGCTTCGTCGGTATCCTTACAGCGTTCGGGGTTGGCATCTGGGGCCTCGTCTACTGGATCCGCCACGACAACTTCCCCGGTCCGCTGATGCTGGGTGGGCTGGTGCTCTTCGTACTCGGTCTTCAGGGCTTCCTGATGGCGGTCCTGGGCGAGTACCTGCAACGGATCCAGCGCGACGTCGAGCAGCGTCCGCTGTACTACATCGATCGAGAACTGGGGTAACCCTTGAAGCGCATTCTGGTCACCGGCGGAGCCGGATTCATCTCCTCCAACATGCTCCGTTACCTGCTCCACAACACGGAGCACGAGGTGGTCACGATGGACGCCCTGACCTACGCGGGCAACCTCGAAAACCTGGACGACATCCTGGGCCACGAGCGCCTGCGCTTCATCCGGGGCGATATCCGCGTGGTCAGGCACGTCACCGAAGCCCTGGAGGGGGTGGACGTGATCGTCAACGCGGCGGCCGAGTCGCACGTCTCGAAGTCGATCGAGCAGGGCGGCGGCGAGTTCGTGGCCACCAACGTCGAGGGCACCCAGGTGCTGCTGGACGCGATGCGCGAGCGACCCATCGAGCGGTTCGTCCTGATCTCGTCGTCCGAGGTGTACGGCACCGCCGAATCGGACCCGATGACCGAGGACCATCCGCTCAACCCGCGCTCGCCCTATGCCGGCACGAAGGCCGGCGGCGACCGCCTGGCGTACTCGTACTGGTGCACGTACGACCTGCCGATCACGATCATCAGGCCGTTCAACAACTACGGGCCGTACCAGCATCCCGAGAAGGTGATCCCGCGGTTCATCATCCAGGCCCTCACCGACCAGCCGCTGACCATCCACGGCGACGGCCGGGCGAGCCGCGACTGGCTGCACGTGTTCGACACCGCCGAGGCCATCACGGCCGCATGCGTCGCTCCTCTGGAGGACCTGGTGGGCGAGGTCATCAACGTGGCCACGGGGGTCGACGAGAGCGTCGAGTACATCGCCGACGCGGTGCTGGAGATCCTCGGCAAGCCGGCATCCCTGAAGCAGCAGGTGACCGACCGGCCGGGCCAGGTCGATCGCCACATCGGCTCGACCGACAAGGCCGAGCGGTTGCTCGGCTGGCGATCGTCGATCCCGTTCGAGCGGGGTCTCGAGGAGACCGTCAGGTGGTATCGCGACCACCCGCAGTGGTGGCAGGCAGTGCTCGCGCAAGAGCACCAGCCGCACGCCGTGTGAGCGACCCCTCAGCGCCGACACTGGTGGTGCTGGGAGGCGGCCCGGCAGCCCGCCATGCGATCGACGCCGCGCATGCGCTGGGCGTGCGCACCGTGGTGTGCGACCAGGAGCCGGGTGTGGGCGACGTCGCCGTCTCCAGCGAGGACGCCCAGGGCGTGCTGGAGATCGCCCGCGACGCCGACGGTCTGATCGCACCGGGCACCGACTGGCCCGTGCGGGTGGCGGCCGATGTGGCCCAGCAGCTCGGGCTGCCTCATCCGCTGACCGCCTCCGTGGCCAGGGTGGCAACCGACAAGATCGCCCAGCGTGCCGCGCTGCAGGCGGCCGGTGTGCCGCAGCCGGCGTGGTCGACGGACGGCCCGCCGGGGTTTCCCTGCGTGGTCAAGGCGGCCGACCGGCAGGGACAGCGGGCGATGACCATCGTCGGCTCGCCCGCGGAGCTGGCCCGTGCAGTCGAGAGGGCGCGGGAGGCGTCGCGCTGGGGTCCGATCCTGATCGAGGAGTTCATCCCCGGGCACGAGGTGACGG
>JBQCGJ010000303.1:0-6053 GCA_051955775.1 Gaiellales bacterium
AGGGTCGTGGACGGCGAGTTCTTCGCGATGCTCGGCCCGTCCGCTCCGGGAAGACGACCACGCTGCGTATGATCGCCGGTTTCGACCTGCCGGCGGAAGGAGTCGTGCGTCTGCACGGCGGCGACGTCACCCGCCTGGCGGCGATCGTGACCCGTATCGCGCTGTCGTTCTACCGTCGGGGCACCGGTGTTTCAGGTGACGCTCGGCCGGGAATGCGGGATACGCGATGCCTTCGTTGATACTCGGCCCGCTTCTCCGGTACGTGGGGAGGACGGAAGCGACCGTGTGGGTGGAGACCGATGCCCCGTGCACCGTCACGGTGCTCGGCACCTCGGCGCCGACATTCGAGGTGGAGGGCCACCACTACTCGCTGGTTCCGCTTGACGACCTGCCCGAGGGGTCCGTGGTGGAGTACGAGGTGGAGCTCGACGGCGAGCGGGTGTGGCCGCTGCCGGGGGATGATCATCCGCCGAGCTCCATCCGCACCAGGCACGGCGAAGACCGGGCGCGTCTGGTGTTTGGGTCATGCCGCGTGGGCGCCCCCCAGCGCGAGCCCTTCACCCTGCCGCCCGACCAGCACGAGCAGGGGTTCGGCACCGACGCGTTGTGGGCGTATTCGCGCCGCCTGCAGGCCGGCATCGAGCCGTGGCCCGACGGTCTGCTGCTGATCGGCGATCAGGTCTACGCCGACGAGGTGAGCCCGCAGACGCTCGAGTTCATCCGCTCGCGGCGCGACGTATCGCAGCCGCCCGGCGAGCAGATCGCGGACTTCGAGGAGTACACGCGGCTGTATCGCGAGTCGTGGAGCGACCCGGACATCCGGTGGCTCCTGTCGACCGTGCCCAGCGTGATGCTGTTCGACGATCACGACGTGATCGACGACTGGAACATCTCCTGGGAGTGGCTGCAGGAGATCCGCAGCACCACCTGGTGGGACGCGCGCATCACCGGCGCGTTCATGTCGTACTGGGTGTACCAGCACCTCGGAAACCTGGCTCCGCCGGAGCTTCGGGAGGAGCCGTTGTACGGCCGGGCCGCCGCCGGTGAGGACATCGGGCAGGCGCTTCGCACGGCATCGCGCGCGGCCGACCGGGACTCGGCGTCATCGCGCTGGGCGTGCTTCCGCGACTTCGGCAGCTCGCGTGTGCTGGTGGTCGACTCGCGGGCCGCCCGGGTGCTCTCGGACGAGTGCCGGGACATGGTCGACGATGGGGAGTGGGAGTGGATCAGGCAGCACAGCCAGGGGGATTTCGATCATCTGATCATCGCCAGCACGCTGCCGGTCTTCCTCACCAACGGCGTTCACTATCTCGAGGCGTGGAACGAGGCGGTGTGCGCAGGCTCGTGGGGCGGGCCTGCCGCGCGGGCCGGCGAGCGGCTGCGGCGGGCGCTCGACCTCGAGCACTGGCCGGCCTTCCAACGGTCGTTCGAGCGCATGATGCAACTGTTGCGCGACGTCGCCTCGGGCGCCGGTGGCAACCGCCCCCCAGCATCCGTCACGCTGGTCGGCGGCGACGTGCACAACGCCTACGTGGCCGAGGTCTCGCTGGGCAGGTTCGTGCCCGAGCACAGCCGCATTCACCAGCTCGTCTGCTCGCCCTTCCGGAACCCTGTGTCGCCAATGCAGCGCAGAGCTCTGAAGCTCGTCGGCACGCGGGCCGCGGGTGCCGTGCTGCAGGGCGTGGCGCGCCTGGCCGGGGTGCATCCGCCGTCTGTGCGCTGGCGGTTCCGCGCCGGACCGACGTTTCACAACTCGATCGGGATCGTGCAGCTGGACGGACGCCGGGCCGAGGTGGCGATCTACCGATCGCAGGACGGGGATGAGGCGGGATCGCTGCAGCCGCTCCACGCATACGTCATGGCCGCCGGCGACCCCACGCGGCCCGTGGCCGGTCCGCCGCCTACGCCTGCGGAAGCTTCTTGACGCCGCGCTTGGTGACCGGGTTCGAGGGCGGCGGCACGACCGGCCCGATATCGCCGTCGGGCGCCTCGTCGAGGTCGACGATCACCGGCGCGTGGTCGCTCGGCCCGCTGCCCTTGCGGGCCTGGCGGTCGACCCAGGCGGCCTGCACGCGGGCAGCCACGGGATCGCTGGCGAGCACCAGATCGATCCGCATGCCCATGTCCTGGTGGAACATGCCGGCCCGGTAGTCCCAGTACGTGAACACACGCTGGTCGGGCCAGCGGTCGCGCACCACGTCGTGCAACCCGACCGCATGCAGCTCGGCAAGCGCCTCTCGCTCCCGCGGCGTGACGTGTGTCTGGCCGATGTAGGCGTCGGGATCGAACACGTCCTCGTCGGCCGGTGCGATGTTCATGTCGCCGCACACGACCGCCGCCTTCGGCCCCGTGGCGACCACGTTCGTCAGTGCCGCCAGCCAGGCCAGCTTGTACTCGTAGTGGTCCGAGTCCGGCACCCGGCCGTTCGGCACGTACACCGAATGCACCCGCACGCCCCCGCACGTGGCCGCCACGGTGCGTGCCTCCTGATGCGGGAAGCCGGGGCCGTCGGCCAGGCCGGCGGCGACGTCCTCCAGGCCGACCCTGGAGAAGATCGCCACGCCGTTCCATGCCGCCTCGCCGTGCGCCGCCACCTCGTACCCGCGATCGCTGAGCTCCGAGCCCAGCAGCTCCGCCAGGGCATCGTCGGCGAGCTTCGTCTCCTGCAGGCACACGACGTCCGGCCGCCGCGCGTCCAGCCAGGGCAGGAGCCGCGGCATCCGCTGCTTGAGGGAGTTGACGTTCCAGGTCGCGATGCGCATCAGTCGTCCGAGTCCGCCGCGGCCGGGATCAGCCAGGCGTGCTCATCGTCCCACGAGAGGGACACCGCAGCGCCGGGCTGGGGCGCCGCGCCCGCGCCGCCCGCGGCCGCCGTCAGCTCGCCCAGCGACGGGGAGTGCAGGCGCACGGTGCGCCCGGCGCCGTGGAACGCGGCGTCCACGACCTGCGCCCGCACGGCCCCGTCGCCGTCGGCGCCGGCCGGGCCGACGCGCAGGTTCTCGGGCCGCACGACCAGCGTCACCCGATCGCCGGCCGAAAGCCCCGCCGGGCCCGGCACGACTCGAGCGCCGACGCCGTCCAGGGCCACCTGGTACGCCCCGTCATCACGGGCCTCCTCGACCCGCCCGGGAAAGCGGTTCGCCTTGCCCACGAACTCGGCCACGAAGGCCGACGCGGGGCGGTGGTAGATGTCCTCCGGCGTCCCCACCTGCTCCAGCAGCCCCTGGTGCATCACCGCCACCCGGTCGGACATGGAGAACGCCTCGCCCTGGTCGTGGGTGACGTAGCAGAAGGTCACGCCGACGCTGCGCTGGAGATCCTTGAGCTGGCTCTGCATGTCGGTGCGAAGCTTGAGGTCGAGCGCTCCCAGCGGCTCGTCAAGGAGCAGGACGTCCGGCCGGTTGACCAGCGCGCGCGCCAGCGCGACGCGCTGCTGCTGGCCTCCCGACAGCTTTCGCGGCCGCGACCGCTCGCGTCCCTCGAGCTGCACCAGGCTGATCGCCTCGGCGACCCGTGAGCGCAGCTCCGCCCTGGCCACCTTCGCCTCGCGGAGCCCGAACGCGACGTTCTCGAACACGTCCAGGTGGGGGAACAGGGCGTAGCTCTGGAACACCGTGTTGACCGGGCGCCGGTACGGCCGCACCCCGGTCATGTCCCGGCCGCTGACGCTGACCCGGCCGGCCGTGGGCTCCTCGAAGCCGGCGATCATGCGCAGCGTCGTCGTCTTCCCGCAGCCTGACGGGCCGATGATGGAGAAGAACTCGCCGGGCTCGATCTGCAGGTCGAGGTGGCGTACGGCGACCAGGTCACCGAACCGCTTCTCCACGCCGGCGATGTCCACAGCGGGTACGCTCATCGGTACATGTCCAGCATCGTGCCCTTGCGGCCGCCCCGGCCCAGCGCTCCGGCTGTGGCGTAGAAGATCACGGCCATGCTCATCAGCGTGACCGTGAACAGCATCACCAGCAGGCCGATCGCATTGATCTCGGGCGTGATGCGAAACCGGATCATGCCCAGGATGACCACCGGAAGCGGCGAGTTGGCCGCCCCCTGCAGGAACACCGACGTCACCACGTCGTCGAACGAGAACGTGAACGCCAGCAGGCCCGCGGCCACGATGGCCGGCATCAGCGCCGACAGCGTGACCCGCCGGAACGTCCGCCACGGGGTGGCGCCGAGATCTGCCGCGGCCTCCTCCAGGGCGGGGTCGAGCCCGGCCATCCGCGCCTGCACGATGATCGCCGCATAGGCCGAGTTCCACACCGTGTGGCCGATCACGATCGCGGTCAGCCCCAGGCTGAAGTGGATCTTCAGGAACAGGAAGAAGAGCGCGGTCGCGAACACCACCTCGGGCAGGATGATGCGGGCGAAGATCAGCCCGTCGTACACCGCCCGCGCCCGCGGTGAGGCGTGCCGCCACCACAGCGCTCCGGTGACCGCCACCACCAGCGAGAGGATGGACGAGGCGACGGCGATGATCAGCGTCGTCTTCAGGCCGTTGCGCACGTCCTGGTCGTTCAGCGCGAGGTGGTACCAGTGGGTCGTGAACCCGCCCCACCCGGCCATGATGGTCTGGGTGTTGAACGAGTTCACGGCGACCACGATCAGGGGCACCCACATGAACAGCAGGATCAGCAGGCTGAGCGGCGCGGCGACCGGGTGGCGGCGGATGTTCACTGCACCTCCGCCTCTGGCTGGGCGCGGCGGAGCAGGAACAGCATGACCATCAGCACGACCATCACGGTCACCGCCAGCGCCGACCCGAAGGGGTAGTTGCCGGTATCCAGGAACTGGCTGGCCAGCAGGTTGCCGGCCATCAGCGTCTTGCCGCCGCCCAGGATCTCCGGGATCACGTATTCGCCCAGCGCGGGCACGCCGACGATGATGATGCCGGCGATCAGGCCGGGCACCGCATGTGGCAGCACGACCCGCCGGAACTGCCGCCACGGGGTCGCGCCGAGGTCGGCGGAAGCGTCGTACAGCGCCGGGTCGATACGTTCCAGGGAAACGTAGATCGGCAGGATCATCAGCGGCAGGTAGGAGTACAGGATCCCGATCCCGATGGAGTACGGCGTGTACAGGATGTCCAGGTGCCCGTGCATCCCCAGTGCCCGCGCGAAACGGTCGATCGGCCCAAGGTTCTGCAGCAGGTCCACCCATGCGTAGGTGCGCACGATGAAGCTTGTCCAGAAGGGCACGATCACCGCCACCAGCAGAAGCTGCTGCACTCTCGGCGCCTGCCTGCTGATGTAGTACGCAAAGGTGAACCCGAGCACCGCGCACGCGAGCGTGGTCGACACCGACAGGAACACGCTTCTGGCCAGCGTGTGCAGGTACAGCGATGAGGTGAAGTCGCGGTAGTTCTGGGTCGTCCACCCGAAGTAGACGTCGAAGTTGATCAGGTTGATGCTGCCGAACGAGTAGACCGCGATCAGCACCAGCGGGATCACGAAGCACGCCGCCGTGATCACCAGCGTCGGCAGGAGCAGCGCGAAGTGCGCCAGGCGGTCGGTGCTCAGGCGCCGCCTCCGCCGAGGGGGCGGCGGGCGTTCCGCGATGACCTCCTGAACCGCTACGCCGCCTTGATTGCGTTCCACGCGTTCGCCCACAGCGTGGCACCGTCCGCGCCCAGGTACTTGTCGAACTCGGTCTTGGCCAGCACCTCTGACGTGGGCACCAGGATCGGGTTTTGGGAGATCGACTTCTTCACCAGCGGCGTGGCCGACGGCATCATGTACGCGGTGCCGGTGGTGTTGACGAAGTCGGCGTACTGCGGCGGCGTGGCGAGGAAGTTCATGAAGGCCTGGACGACTGGCATCTTCGACGTGTTGTTGACCGCCGTGAACCCCTCCAGATAGGCATGCACGCCCTCGTCGGGCAGCACCCACTTGATCTTCGGGTTCTGCTGCTGGAGCAGCGCCACGTCGTAGTCCCAGTCCATGGCCATCGCGGTCGACCCGTTGACCAGGCCGGCGCCCACGTTGGTGTTGAGGAACGCCTTCAGGTGGGGCTTGACGGCGATCACCGCGTCCTGCACCTTCTTCATCTGGGCA
>JBQCGJ010000304.1:0-6430 GCA_051955775.1 Gaiellales bacterium
TGCCCACAATCAAGAGCCTCAAGATCGCCCTGGAGACCCTCGAGCTGCTCGAGGTGAACCTGGTCGACGTGCGCATCGTGATGAACCGCTCGGGCGCCAAGGTGGGCCTCGAGGATCGCGACGTGGAGCGCACGCTGCGGCGTGAGATCACCTACACCCTGCCCTCCGACAAGGCCATCCCGATCTCGGTCAACCGCGGCCAGCCGGTGATCCTGGACAACCCCCGCTCGCGGGTCGCGCGCTCGCTGTCCGACATGGCGCGTTCGCTCGAGGCCACGGTGGGGAGCCGGCGATGAGCACGCAGCGCCGGCGCACCCTCGGTGGTCGCATGCGGCGCGTCGAGCCCGACAGCGTCGCCGCCGAGGGCGGCCACGAGCACGATGCCGCGATCGACCCGTTCGCCGACATCAAAGCGGCCGCCCAGGCCGAGGCGGTGCGTGAGCTGGGCGCCGCCCTGGCGTCCGGCGAGGTGGCCGAGGACGAGCTGCAGGAACAGGTGCAGAAGGCGATCGACTCGGCCCTGGCCGAGGCGGGGACGCCGCTCAGCATGGCCGACCGCGCCCGGCTGGTGCGCGAGATCAGCCACAACATCCTCGGCTACGGGCCGATCGAGCCCTTCCTGGCCGACGACACGGTGTCCGAGGTCATGGTCAACAACCATTACACGGTGTACGTGGAGCGCGACGGCCTGATCGAGGAGACCGATGTCCGCTTCGGCTCGGAGCTGCACCTGCTGCAGGTGATCGACCGCATCGTGGCCCAGACCGGGCGGCGGATCGACGAGTCGTCTCCCTACGTGGACGCCCGCCTGCCGGACGGCTCCCGGGTGAACGCGATCATCCCGCCGCTGGCCATCACCGGCCCGTCGCTGACCATCCGCAAGTTCTCCCGCAACCCGCTCACCATGGACGACCTGGTCACCTTCGGAACCCTGTCCCACCAGGCCGCCGCGTTCCTCGAAGCGTGCGTGGAGGGGAAGCTGAACATCCTGGTGTCCGGCGGCACCGGCACAGGGAAGACCACCCTGCTGAACGTGCTGTCGTCGTTCATCCCGGAGCGCGAGCGGATCATTACGATCGAGGACGCGGCCGAGCTCAAGCTGCACCAGAAGCACGTCATCTCTCTGGAGTCGCGCCCGCCCAACATCGAGGGCAAGGGCGTGGTCACGATCCGCGACCTGGTGCGCAACGCCCTGCGCATGCGGCCCGACCGGATCGTGGTCGGAGAGTGCCGCGGCGCCGAGGCGGTGGACATGCTGCAGGCCATGAACACCGGCCATGACGGGTCGCTGACGACCATCCACGCGAACAGCCCCCGGGACGCCCTGGCCCGCACCGAGACGCTCGTCCTGACCAGCGGCTTCGACCTCCCGCTGAAGGCCATCCGCGATCAGGTCTCGAGCGCGTTCGACGTGATCATCCACACCAGCCGCCTGGTCGACGGTCGGCGGCGGATCACCCACATCTCCGAGGTGGGCCGTCAGGAGGGGGACGTGATCACCCTGCAGGACATCTTCCTGGCCTCGTTCGTCGAGGACACGGGCGACAAGGTCACCTCCAAGATGATGTACACGGGGATCCGCCCAGGATTCATCGAGAAGCTGGAGCAGCACGGCGTCACCCTGCCCAAGACGTTCTTCGGCGACACCGGCGCCAAGGTCGACGTGCTGCGCCGCGGGACCTCGCGGAGGTCGGCGTGATCCGTCGCGCCTCCCTGGCCGCGCTGGCCGCCGTGCTGGCCTGCGCGGCGGGCGCCCAGGCTGCGCCGCTCCGCCCCGGCTCGGTGGTCGGAGTGGCCGCTGCCGGTCCGCACGCCGTGCGAGTCGTGGTGCGGACACCCGGCGACCTCTCCAGGGAGGGCGTCAGCGCCCGCCTGGGCAACGACTGGGCGACGGTCGAGTCGGTGCACCGGCTGGGGCACCAGCGGCCGCTGCACCTGGTGTTCGCCGTCGACACGTCGGGCAGCATGGCGGGCGCCCCGATCGCCGCCGCCGTCGAATCCGGACAGCGGCTGCTGGACGCCGTGGGCAGCCGCGACGAGGTGGGACTGGTCACCTTCTCGGGCTCTCCCCAGGTGGTGTCGCCGCTGACGCACGGCGTGACCGGCGTGCGCGAGGCCCTGAACCAGCTCAGCCCCAGCAGCGGCACCGCGCTGTACGACGGTATCCTGGCCGCCGTGCAGGTGGCCGGCCGCGACGGCAGCGCCCGCCGAGTCGTGGTCGTGCTGTCGGACGGCGCCGACACCGCGTCCCGTGCCTCGCTGGCGCGGACGTCTCGCGCCCTCGCCCGCAGCGGCGTCGAGCTCGACGCGGTGGGGCTGCTCGACTCGGGCTCGTACACCGCCGCCCCGCTGCGCGAGCTGACGGCCGCCACATCCGGCACCTTCGTGTCCACCCGCACCGTGAGCGGCCTGGCGCCGCTGTTCGCCCGGCTCAGCCGCGACCGCCTGTCGTCGCGCTACGCGGTCACCTTCGAGCTGCCTCAGACGTCGGCGCGCGACCTGCACGTGACCGTCAACGGCGGCACTTCCGCGAACCTCACCCTTCCCGCCGGCGTCAGCGGCACCTCGCCCTCGTTGTGGTCGCGCTACGGCGTGCTGCTGGTGGCGCTGCTCGGGTTCGGCGCGGCGCTGGCCTGCTCGCTGGTGGCCTTCGAGCTGGCCGGGCGCCGGCAGCCCACGCTGACGGCGCGGCTCTCGCCCTACTCGGCCGCGCTCGAGCGCGACGAGCGCAAGCACCGCAGCTCGGCCGTCAACGACCTGTCCGAGCTGGTCGAGCAGCGGCTCGAACGGCGGGCCGTGTGGCGGCGGCTGGATGCCCTGTGCGAGCAGGCCGGGACATCCGTCCCCACCGCGCTATGGGTGTTCGTGATCTGCGCCGCCGGCGCGGGTGCGGCGATCCTGGTGGGCGCGGCGCTCGGCCCCCTGGGCGCGCTGGCCGGACTCGCGGCGGGCCTGGTCACGCCGCTCGCCCTGCTGCGCTTCTGGGCGGGGCGACGCGCCCGGGCGTTCGAGGCCCAGCTTCCCGACCTCCTGAACGTGTGGGCCAGCGCCCTGCGCGCCGGCCGCTCGTTCAGCCAGGCGCTGGATACGCTGGTGGAGGAGGCGGGTGACCCCGCCCGCGGCGAGTTCCGCCGCGCCCAGCGCCAGGTCCGGCTGGGCGTGCCGGTCGAGCAGGCGCTGGACGACCTGTCCAAGCGGGTGCGCTCGGAGAGCTTCGAGCTGGTCGTGCTGACCACCGACGTGCAGCGCCGGGTGGGCGGCAACGTGGCCGCCATCTTCGACCAGGTGTCCGAGACGGTGCGCAAGCGCCAGCAGTTCAGCGCCCGCGTGCGCGCGCTGACCTCCATGGGCCGGATGTCCGCAAACGTGCTGCTGGCCATGCCGTTCGTGATCGCCGGCCTGCTGACCCTGATCAACTCCGACTACATGATCCCGCTGTACACGACCCACACCGGCCATCTCCTGATGACCGTCGCCCTGGTCATGATGGGCATCGGCGCGGCCGTGCTGCGCAAGATGGTCAAGCCGCGGGCGATCGCATAGGGGGCCGAGATGATCTGGTTCGTACTCTCGATCGTGCTCTTCGGCGCCGCCGCGTTCTTCGCCCTGCGCCACCTGACCCGCGGCCGGCTGCAGGTGGAGACGGTGCTGGGGCGGATGGGCGGCTACGGCTACGTGCCCGACGCGCACAGCGCGGACTGGCGCTCGCTGCTGCGCCAGGTCGGGCGCGTCGCGCCGGGCGGCCACGGGGCATCGGCCGAGGCCCTGCGCCTGAAGCTGGCCGCGGCGGGCTGGTCGAAGCGGCTGACGCCGGAGGACGTGGCGGGCCTGAAGGTGGTGCTGCCGCTGACCGCGTTCTTCGGCATGCTGCTGCTGGCCGTGGTGGGGGCCGTGTCGTCGACGGTCGGCTTCGCGGGCGGCTTCCTGCTGGCCACCGTGGCGTATCTCGGGCTGCCTGTGGCGATCGATATGCGGGTCCGCGGCCGGCGCGACAAGATCGTCGGCCACCTGCCCACCGTGCTCGACCTGCTGACGCTGTCGATCGAGGCCGGGATGAGCTTCGACGCCGCCCTGCAGCGCCTTGTGCGGCGACTGAACGGGCCGCTGATCGACGAGCTGGAGCTGATGCTGCGCGAGATCCAGCTGGGCACCAGCCGGCATGACGCGCTGCTCGGGCTGGCCAGCCGCGTGGACGCGCCCGAGATGTCCAGCTTCGTGCGCTCGCTGACGCAGGCCGACAAGCTCGGCGTGCCGCTGGCGCAGATGCTGCGCACCCAGGCCGACGAGCTGCGCATCCGCCTGCGCAACGAGGCGGAGGAGCACGCCATGAAGGCGCCCGTGAAGATGCTGTTCCCGACCGTGGCGCTGATCTTCCCGGCCATCTTCATCGTCGTGCTGGGCCCGGCCGTGCTCGCCTTCACGCACAACATGTAGCCGGCGGCGTATCCCCCAAAAGAGGGATACCGGCCGGCCAGCGCGAAACACCCACGCGATGGGACGCGAAGGGGAGAGCGCGAGGCTGCCGGGCCAGGCGATCGGGCCGCTGCGGGCCGAGCATCTGTCGCCGGCACTGGAGGTGATCGAGGCCGCCCAGTCGCTGGCCACCCTGGACGACGTTGCCGAGATGCTGGCCGCGCTGGCGCACCATCTGACCGAGGCGCTGGACGCCGACGCGTGCCTGATCTCGGTGGTCGATCCCGAGATGGGCGTCGTCCGCAACCGGGCCGGGTTCGCACGCCCCCCGTCCCAGTGGGAGCGCACGCCGTCCGAGCACCGGATCTCGGAGTACCCGCGCACCGCGGAGGTGCTCGAGACCGGCGAGCCGTACGCGTGCACGCTGGGCTCGGACGCCGACCCCAGCGAGGCGCGCTGGCTGGTCGAGCTGGGATACCGCTCGCTGCTCATGCTGGCGCTGCCGGTCGACGACGATCCGTACGCGCTGATCGAGATCTACGACCGCACCACGCGGGTGTTCGCCGAGACCGAGGTGCGGCTGTGCCAGGCGCTGGCCGTGGAGGCTGGCCGGGTGGTGGCGCGGGCCCGCATGCAGGAGCGGCTGGAGGACGCCTACTTCGCCACCCTGGGCACGCTGGCCGCAGCCCTGGAAGCAAAGGACGCGTACACGAACGACCACGCCAGCCAGATCGCCGACCTGGCGGGCGCGGTGTGCGACCAGCTCGACATCGCGCCCGCGGAGGCGCGCATCGTCAGGCTGGGCGCCCTGCTCCACGACATCGGCAAGATCGGTGTGCCCGAGGCGATCCTGCGCAAGGACGGCCCACTGGACGACGAGGAGTGGGCGATCATGCACGAGCATCCCACGATCGGCGCCCGCATCCTCGAGCCCGTGCCGTACTTCGCAGAGCTCGTGCCGCTGGTCTCGGCCAGCCACGAGCGGTATGACGGGCGCGGCTATCCAGACCGTCTGGCCGGCGACGAGATCCCGCTTGGCTCCCGGGTGATCGCCGTGTGCGACGCGTTCCATGCGATGACCGAGGACCGCGTGTACCGCAAGGCGATGCCGGTGCGCGACGCCATCGCCGAGATCGCCCGCTGCTCCGGCAGTCAGTTCGACCCCCGCTGCGTCGACGCGCTGCTGAACGTCGTGCGCATGCAGGGCTGGCCGCGGGTCACCCGCGACCGCCTGGTGCGTCTCGCCCACCAGGCCGTATGAGCCGCCAGACAACCGGTGCCAGGCACCGGCCTGCCGAATTGTTAAGAAGCAGACCCGGGGTCTGACCCCGGGTGTCGCAAAAAACCGCTGGTGTCAGACACCGTCGCGAAAGCGTGACGGATGCCAGGCACCCGGTGTGACGGTGTCTGACACCGCTCCTAGCCGGGGCCGACGCGCGCGCAGATCAGGGACAGCGCGCGGTCGAGCCGCTCGCGGTTTCCGGGCAGGTGCGGCCACGGGCTCGCCCCGGAGGGGTGCGGCAGCGCCACCAGCGGCCGCCCGTCGGGCGCCTCCAGCTCCACGCCGACCGCCGAATCCAGCTTGTGGCCCGGCGCCAGCTCGGCCAGCGCCATCGCCCCCACCGTGATCACCAGCGGCGCCGGCACCAGCGCGAGCTCGCGACGAAGCCACGGCAGGCAGGTGCGCAGCATGCCCGGCGAGGGCGGCAGGTCCGAGCCGCCGGCCCGCTTGCCGGGGAAGCACTTGGCCACCGCGGTCAGGTGCAGACTGCCGTAGAACGCCTGCTCGTCACCCAGTCCGCACGGCTCCAGCCAGCGCCGCAGACGCATCCCCGCGTCGCCGGCGAACGGCCGCCGCGGGCCCCGTTCACGGATGCCGGGAGCCTGCCCGACCAGGATCGCCCGCGGACGCTCGCAGGTCGAGAACACCGGCATCGACTCCACGCGAATGCCGGCGGCGGGGCAGCGCCGGCACTCGGCCAGCCGGCGCAGCAGCTCTCCGCGGTCGGTCAGCGCG
>JBQCGJ010000305.1:0-2981 GCA_051955775.1 Gaiellales bacterium
GTCGGCGTTGTTCGCGGCCACGCATCCCGAGCGAACCGCGGCCCTCATCCTGCTCGGAACCTTCCCGCGCGAGATGCAGGACACCGACTACCGATGGGGCGTGAGCGAGGAGAATCTGCGACACCGCCTGAACCTCCTCGAGCAGGACGACTGGGCATCGGCGGCGACGAGAGACTGGCTGGGACGGGTTGCGCCGGCCATCCTCCGCGACCCCGAGACCCTCGCGTGGTACACGTCGTACGTGCGCCGCGGCGCGAGTCCGGGGGCCGCAAGGGCGCTGCGGCTCATGAACACGCAGATCGATGTCCGCAACGTGCTGGCAACGATCAGCGTCCCGACACTCGTGCTCCACCGCGCCGATGAGACCTGGCGCGAAGGATCCCGGTACATGGGAAAGCACATCCCCGGTGCGCGCACGGTCGAGCTTCCGGGGAACGACCACCTGCCCTGGGAAGGGGACTCCCGGTCGCTGCTGGATCAGATCGAGCGCTTCCTGGCGGGTCTGCGAGGCGAGGTCGAGCCCGACCGGGTCCTCGCCACGATCCTCTTCGCCCACGCTGGGCGCAGCCTGCTCACCAGGCACCGTGGCCTCGTCCGGGCGGAGCTCACCCGCTTCCGTGGGCGCGAGGTCGATTCCACCGACCATGGCATCTCTGCCACATTCGACGGCCCGGCGCGTGCGATCCGATGCGCGTCGGCGATCGCCGAGCACCTCAAGGCGGTGGGGCTTGACGTTCGCTCGGGCGTGCACACGGGCGAGGTCGAGCAGGTGCAGGGCGGCCATCCGCGTGGGATCGCGGTCGATATCGCCAGACAGGTCGCCGCCACGGCGCGGCCGGGTGAGGTCACCGTCTCGGGGACGGTCAAGGACATCGTCGCCGGCTCGGGGATCGAGTTCCAGGAGCGTGGCGACCGGCAGCTCGAAGGCGTACCCGGCACCTGGCGGCTCTACGCCGCACAGATCTGATCCGGCAGATCACCGGCCGCGCGGCCGGTCACGCAGCGGCGAGCGCCTGCACAGCAGGCAGCGGGTCTCCGCGCACCACACTGGGAGACCACCGCTCCCCGCCGTCGCTGCTCTCCCACAGCTGCCCGTCACGGAGCCCGACGATCACCCTTCCGGAGAGCGCAACCAGGGCGTAGGGCATCGCCGTCAGGGGATCGGGCAAGCCTCCGTTCACCCGCTGCCAGGCACCATCCCGCCGGCGATACACCGCCGCCTTTGGATCTCCGGCCCCATGCGCCGCAAACGGCCCCGTGCTGGCCGATACGAACCAGCGCTCGGGAACGTCCGGGTCGACCGCCACCGCCCAGGCGTAGTGCCTGTCCATGCCGTCGTCGGCGGCCACCCAGCTCTCGCCCGCATCTTCGCTATATGCCACCCCGCCCCCACCGGCCTCGTACGCCCGTCCGCGGGTTCGTGGGTGCCATGCCAGCGCGTGCACATCGCGCTGGGCGCCGGGACGGTGATCCTGCCAGCTCCGTCCGCGATCGGTGGACCGCATCAGACCACCCAGCTCGATACCGACCAGCAGCAGGTCGGGGTCGTGCGGGCTTGGAGCGATCCAGCGGACGTGCGAGGTCCACGGGCGCGGCGGGAAACGCCAGCCGGGTCGCGACGGCAGGTCGAGCAGTGCATCCAGCGCATCCCAGGCGGCACCGTCGTCGTCGCTACGGAACAGTCTGCTTGGCTCGGTGCCGGCGTACACGGCGCCGTCCGCCGCACTGACGGCGAGCGAGAACACGCCCGACTCCGGAAGCTTGCAGTCCTCCCAGACGCTTCCCCCGTCCCGCGTTCTGCGGACGCCACCTTCGCGCAGGCCCGCGTAGGCGACGTCGGCGTCAGCAGGGCTCGTGGCCACGCACTGAGCGCCCGCTGCGTCGAGCACCCGCGTCGATATCCACTCGGTGCCGACGCCGTCGATCCTGACGACTCCATCGCCTGTGGCTGCCCAGAGCCGGGGCATGGTCCGCAGTCTAGGCACGGCGGCTCGAGCCGCAGGCGCTCAGGCGTCGTGGCGGTGTTCGGCAGGCACGCCGAGCACGTCGACCGTGTCCGGCCCGCAGTCGTACTGCACCAGCACGGCGGCCTCGTCACCCTCGACCCAACCGACGTGCCCCGGCGCCACGACGACGGCCGCCGGCGCCTGATACGCCTCGCGGCAGCCGTCGGCGTACTCGACCATCATCCGGCCCTGGACGAGGAAGCCGACGTGGGCGTGCATGCAGCGCTCACCGCCGGTGATGGGCTGCATGTGCGCGGTCCAGCTCCACCCCGGTGGGTAGATCACGCGCTTGATCCGCCCCTTGCCCGCCTCCACCTCGTCGATCACGAGCCCGCCCACCTCGCTGTGGCTGGCATCGGGCACCCGCTGCTCCAGCGTGGTCATGCACCGATTGTCGCACACCTCCAGGGCGATCGGCGGCCGCACGCGGGCAGGGGCCGCACGTTCGAACCGTGCCGGGCGCATGGCTCAACCACGCGGCTCAACCGGCGGAACCGCTCTGCCTGGTCGCGGCTCGGACAGAAGGTCGCGGACGGGTTCTTCCGCAAGAGCGAGCGGTTGCCCGGTGCCACGGAGAGTGCGGACGCCCCACTCCGCATCCGCTGCGGTTGGCGTGTCCCAGTTTGATGCGATTTCCTCGGCCCAGGACGGCCACCGCGCGGTCGCGGCCTGCTGCTCGCTGAGCAGACGCGCGACGAGGGCGCTCAACGCGAACCTTTGAGGGTACTGGCCGTTCCCGGCATCGTACGCGTCCGCGAACTGCTGGAAGTGTTCGACGGCGGCGAGGGCGTCGTCCCGGAGGGCACGAATCGATCTCAGGAGATCCGCTCTGGCTCCGTTCTCGGCGAAAAAGACCTTCAGCAGCGCCTCGGACTCGTAGCGCTGCGGGGAGCTCGGCTGCGCCAGCCAGTCGCTGAGTGCGGCCCGTCCGGAGTCGGTGAACGAGTAGACGGTGCGGCGCCGGCCGCCGTTCCA
>JBQCGJ010000306.1:0-3267 GCA_051955775.1 Gaiellales bacterium
GCGCGTACGGGCCGACCTTGGCCTCGCTGCTCTGCACGTGCTCGTCCTCGCCGGACGGGACCAGCTCCGGGGTGATCTCGGTGTCCAGGACGTCGGCCAGCACCGTTCCCACCTCGTCATCGAACTGCCTGGAGGACACGACCCACCGGATGAGGTGCTGGATCAAGGTCTTCGGCACACCGCCGTTGACGTTGTAATGCGACATCTGGTCGCCCACGCCGTAGGTGCACCAGCCCAGGGCGAGCTCGGACAGGTCCCCGGTGCCCAGCACGATGCCGCCCCGCTGGTTGGCCGCCCGGAACAGGTAGTCGGTGCGCAGACCCGCCTGCACGTTCTCGAAGGTCACGTCATAGACCGGCTCATCACGCGAGAACGGATGGCCCAGCTCGGTCAGCATGAGCCGCGCGGTCGAGGTGATGTCCAGCTCCTCCCAGGTCACGCCCAAGGCCCGCATAATCCGCACGGCGTTGGTCTTGGTGCGCTCACCGGTGGCGAAGCCCGGCAGCGTGAACCCGAGAATGTCGCTGCGCGGGCGGCCTTCGCGATCCATCGCCCGAGCCGCGACGATCAACGCGTGGGTGGAGTCCAGTCCGCCCGAGACCCCGATCACCAGCTTGGGCATCCCGATCGCCCGCAGCCGCTGCTCCAGCCCGGAGACCTGGATGTTGTAGGCCTCATAACAGTCCGACTCCAACCGCGTCTGGTCCGAGGGCACGAACGGGAATCGCTCGACGCGGCGGCGGAGATCCACGATCCCGGCTGGCGGCTCCAGCCGGAATGACACCGAACGGAACCCGTCCGTGCGCGCCGCATGCTGGCGGCGGTTGTCGTCGAATGTGCCCATCCGCAGCCGTTCGGCCCGCAGCAGGTCCAGATCGATATCCGCCACCGAGCGCTGCTCTTCCTTCGGAAACCGCTGTGACTGCGCCAGGGCCACCCCGTTCTCCCAGATCATGGTCTGGCCGTCCCAGGCCAGATCCGTGCTCGACTCGCCCTCACCCGCCGCGGCGTAGACATAGGCGGCCAGGCAGCGCGACGACGCGGAGCGGCAGAGCAGGCACCGGTCCTCCGCCCGGCCCACCGTGATCGGGCTGCCCGAGAGGTTGGCCAGCACGGTCGCCCCGGCCAGAGCCGCCTCGGCGCTCGGCGGGACCGGCACCCACATGTCCTCGCACACCTCGACATGCAACACGAATCCCGGCACGTCCTCGGCCGCGAACAGCAGATCAGGCCCGAACGGCGCCGCCTGCCCGCCAACCGCGATCACCGCCCGCACGTCGTCACCAGGCGCCATCTGCCGTCGCTCATAGAACTCCCGGTACGTCGGCAGATATGACTTCGGCGCCACTCCCAGCACCCGCCCGCGGTGCACGACCACCGCGCAGTTGTAGATCCGATGCCGGTAACGCAGTGGCGCACCGACCACCAGAAGCGGCATTACATCGACCGACCCGGCCACAACATCCAGCAGTGCCGCCTCGACCGACTCCAGCAACGTGTCCTGCAAAAGGACATCCTCGATCGAATACCCAGTCAGAGTCAGCTCCGGAAACACGACCAGAGCCACGCCCTCGTCCTGGCACTCGCGCGCCACCCGCAGCACCGACTCGGCGTTGCCCCGCGCGTCAGCGATCGACGTCCGCAACGTGCTCGCCGCGGCCCGCAGGAAGCCATGGCGATACGGGGAACAGAATTCCATGCTGCGCACAAAGCCCTCCGAAGACAGTCAGGACACACGTCCCATCGGCCTGACGCACTTACCCGCAGTTGCGCCGGGCACACCTCGGCATACCCATCAACCCAGCGCCGCCTCCGCAGGCCGGCCTGCGCTAACCCTGGCCCAGGCGATGCCACCGTGCGCAGGCCCGATGGCCGAGGTTCACGGTGCTGGGGGACGGTCCTGGCGAGGTACGGTCGTGTGGTGCTATAGGGTCGCGACACCGAACGCGCGCGGCTGGCCGCACTCGTGGAGCGTGCCCGGTCCGGGCAGGCCGCCGTCTTGGTGGTGCTGGGTGAGCCGGGGGTCGGCAAGTCCGCACTCCTCCAGGACCTGGTCTTGGCCCAGCAGGCCGCGGCTGACGTGGCGGGCACGCGTGTGCTCCGCACCGATGGCATCGAGTCCGAGTCGCCGTTGCCGTTCGCCGCGTTGTACCGGCTGCTGCGGCCCGTGCTTCGCTTCGAGCGGTTGCCGGTTCCGCAGGCGCGCGCTGAGGGTGGCGTTCGGGCAGGAGGAGGGCTCGTCGGCCGAGCCGTTCCTGGTCGGGGTGGCCACCCTGTCGGCGTGGACCGCGGCCGCGGAGGCCGGGCTCGTGGTCTGCGGCGTCGCCGCCGCGCAGTGGCTGGATACGGCGTCCGCGGACGCGTTGCTGTTCGCGGCGCGTCAGCTGCAGGCAGATCCGGTGGCCATCGTGTTCGCCGCTCGCGATGCCCAGGCCAGCCCCCAGGCCGGCCGCCAGGCCAGCCCGGGCACCGGCGTAGGGTCCTTCCGCCCCGACGGGTTGCCGGTGATGCGCCTGGGTGGCCTCGACGACGACGCGGCCAGGCGGCTGTTGGCCGAGCATGCCGGGGAGGCACTGCCGGACGAGGTCAGCGACCGGCTGGTGCGGGAGACCGGCGGGAACCCTCTTGCGCTGCTCGAGCTGCCCGCCGGGCTGACCGCGGGACAGCTGCGGGGAACCGCCCCGTTGCCGCGGCAGTTGCTGCTCACGGCCGGGGTGGAGCGTGCTTTCCTCGACCGGTGCCGTCGGCTACCGGCGCAGGTGCAGACGTTGCTGCTGGTGGCGGCCGCGGATGACACCGGGCGGGTCGCGACCGTGCAGCGGGCGGCCGGCCACTGTGGCGTCCAGGCCGGGGCCTGGGCGGAGGCCGAGCGGTCCGGCCTGCTCAGCGTGGAGGGTGATGTCGTGGCGGTCAGGCATCCGCTGGTCCGTTCGGCGGTATACCAGGCGGCCACCAGTTTCGAGCGGCGCCAGGCGCACCGGGCGCTCGCGGAGGCGCTCATCAACGACCCGGACCGGGCGACGTGGCATCGTGCCGCGTCAGCGGACGGACCGGATGAAGGGCTCGCCGGTGCGCTCGCCCTGGCCGGGTCCCGGGCCGAACAGCGCGGCGGGTACGTCGCGGCCGCCGCCGCGTACGAGCGGGCGGCCGAACTGACGGCCGGTGAGGCGGTGCGCGCGACGCGCCTGTTCTTCGCCGCCAGGAACGCGTGGGCATCCGGACAGGCCATCCGAGCCCGGGCCCTGGCCCGGTCGGGGCGAGAGCTCA
>JBQCGJ010000307.1:0-24363 GCA_051955775.1 Gaiellales bacterium
CAGCACCTGGCCGATGTGCAGGTCGCCGTGCACCCGCTGCACGATAGGCGGCCGGTGCGGATCCGCCAGGCCCGCCAGCAGCCCGCTGATCCGCGTCCGCGCCGAATCGAGCAGGTCGCGGGCCTCGCCGCCGGTCAGCTCACGGGCGAGGTCGAGCTGGCGCTCCGCCTGCTCCCGCCACTCCCCCAGCTCGCCGGCCGACGCCGGCCGCGCGCCCAGGCCGGCCAGCACCCGGTGCATCTCGGCCACCACCTGGCCGACGCTCCGCAGCGGCTCGGCGGTGCCGCGTGCGGCCAGCGCGCCGCACCACTCCCAGCCCTGCTCGGCATGCGCCACGTAGGCCTGGAGCATGGCCAGCTGATACCCGTCCCACGCGACCGACCCGGCGAACGCGGGCACGCTGTGCAGGCCGCTCGCCGTCAGGTGCGCCCCCAGCTCGCTCGCGGGGTGGATGCCCGGCTCCCGCCTGCGGTCCAGCTTGACCACGATCCGCTCGCCGACCACCAGGGACGTGTTGGACTGGTCGTGGCCGATCGGGCGCTCGCCGGCCGCCGGCAGCAGACCCGCGAGCCCCGGCCCGGGGTGGAAGGCGAACTCCCCGTGGCGAGCGCCCGCCGCCACCAGCTCCACCAGTCGCTCCCCGACATCGCCGTCGACCCACAGGTAGCGCTGCTCGCGTCCGGCATCGTCCTCCACCACCAGCACCCGCAGCCCCGCGCCGCGGCTGAGCGACAGCCGATCGACCTCCCGCACCGCCGTCACCACCCGCCCCTTGCCGCCGTACCAGCGAGCCGAGGCCACGGCCTGCGGCGTGGGCTCAGCCCGAGCCACCGGCGCTGGCGACCTGCTCGATCCGATCGGCCGCGGTCACCGTGCCGGGCGCCGCCTGCAGCCGCGTCGAGATCCCGTGTAGACGGTCGCGAAGCGCGGAGTCCGCCAGCAGCCGGTCGATCGCGCCGGTCAGCTCCTCGGGCTCGAATGCGTAGGTCTGCAGGCGCACCCCGAAGCCGCACTCGTCGACGCGCTGGGCGTTGTCGTACTGATCCCAGAACAGCGGCAGGGCGACCATCGGCTTGCCGTAGTGGAAGCACTCGGTGGTGGTGTTGTTGCCGCCGTGGGTGATGACCACGTCCACCATGGGCAGGATCGCGGGCTGGGGGAGGAACTCCTCGCCCCACATGTTGGATGCCAGCTCGTACTCGTCGTGGCACGGGCCCTTGGACACGATGTAGCGATGCGGCGTGTCGGCCAGCACCGACACCAGCCGCTTCATCAGCCCCACGTCGGCCGAGCCGAGGGAGCCCAGCGAGAGGTAGATCAGCGAGCCGTCGCCGCCGGCCAGCGCATCGGGAAGCTGGAAGTCGCCGTCCGCCGCCCGCACGCACGACTCCAGCCGCTGCCAGCGCTCCCCCAGCGGACGGCTGCGCTCGTAGTCCGCGTCACCCGGGTACACGTACAGGTTGAGCCAGGGCGATTCGTGGATGAAGTCCAGATCGGGCAGCCCCGGCGCGCCGCACTCGCGTACGAAATCGTCGAACTCCTGCCACATCGGCCGATGGCTCCGCTCGTACTCGGCGCGGAATTCGTCCCACCCCGAGCGATCCGCCTGCGGATACCCGGAGAACACCGGCGGGATCTGCGGGTCCTTCACCTCCAGCGGGTTGCAGGACACGATGCGCACCCACGGCCGGCCGCACGCCGGCAGCGCCGGGAAGCAGGGCACGTTGTCCTCGCAGATCACGTCCGGCGCCAGTTCGTCGATGATCTCCAACAGCCTCGGGTGCACGTAGCGGGCGCCGTCCAGCAGCGCCTGCCAGGTGGGCTGGATGAACGTCGAGAGCTGCTCGATGGTGGGCGCCCGGAAGGCCGGCGCCGTCTCCCTGATGAAGTCCTTCCAGAACTGCCCGGGCACCTCCTCCACCTCCGCCGGAGGCCCCAGTCGCATCAGCCGCTCCTCGAAACCGCGCGCCTCCAGCGTGCCGGCGAACGACTCCTCGAGGATGAACACCACCCGGTGGCCGCGTCCCCGCAGCACCTCACCGATGCCGACGCAGTTGTTGGTTGGCCCGAAGGCGCCCTCGGGGAAGAACACGATCGTCCTGCTCTCGCTCACCGGCAGTGCTCCTGTATGCGACGGGGGCGGACGCTCGGCGCCCGCCCCCGGGATGTCGTTCGCGCCGCCCCGCGGACGACGCCCTGTTGATGTCGGCTAGACCGTGGCCGCCGCCGACCGGGCCGTCGCGTAGCGCTCGCCGACCGCGTTCCAGTCGATCACGTTGAAGATCGCCGACAGGTAGTCGGGGCGCTTGTTCTGGTACTTCAGGTAGTACGCGTGCTCCCACACGTCGATGCCGAGGATCGGCGTCTGGCCGTCCATGATCGGCGAGTCCTGGTTGGCGGTGGAGGTGACCTTGAGGTTGCCGTTGTCGACCACCAGCCACGACCAGCCGGAGCCGAACCGGTTCACCCCGGCGTCGATCAGCTGCTGCTTGAGCGCGTCGAAGCCGCCGAAGGCCGAGTTGATCGCGTCCCCCAGCTCGCCGGACGGAGCGCCTCCGCCGTTGGGGCCGAGCACCGTCCAGAACAGCGAGTGGTTGGCGTGGCCCCCGGCGTTGTTGCGCACCGGGCCCTGCTTGTCGGCCGGCAGCGACGAGATGTTGCGAAGCACGTCCTCGACCGGCTTGTCGGCCCACTCCGTGCCCTCCAGCGCGGCGTTGGCCTTGTCCACGTACGCCTGGTGGTGCTTGTCGTGGTGGATCCGCATCGTCTGCTCGTCGATGTGCGGCTCGAGAGCGTTGTAGTCGTATGGCAGGTCCGGAACGTCGTACGCCATGGGGGCTCCTTCCAGCGTTGTCCTCTCGGCGGTTAGCATATCCCTCGGTGCCCCACATCGACGGAAGCCATGCGCTGGTCGCCGGGGGCGCTCATCGCGTCGGGAAGGCAATTGCGCTCGACCTGGCTCGGGCCGGCGCCGACGTGGCCATCAGCTACCACTCGTCCGAGCCGGCTGCGCTGGAGACGCGCCGCGAGATCGCCGAGCTGGGCCGCCGCACGGCGGTGTTCCAGGCCGACGTGAGCGATCCGGCGCAGGCCGCCCAGATAGTGGAACGGGCGGCGGAGGCGCTGGACGGCCTGGACGTCTACGTGCACTGCCCGTCCGGCGGGTTCGTGCCCCTCGCACCCGCCAAGGTCGACGAGGCCCTGTGGGACGAGGCCATGGACTCCACCGCCAAGGGGTTCTTCTTCGCCGCCCAGGCCGCGCATCGGCTGATGGCGGCGTCCGGCGGCGGGACGCTGGTGGCGATCACCGACGTGGCGGGCCTGCAGCCGTGGCCGGCGTTCGCCCCGCACTGCGCCGCCAAGGCGGCCCAGATCCACCTGGTGAAGACGCTGGCCCTGGCCTGGGGGCGCGACGGCGTGCGCGTGTGCGGGGTGGCGCCGGGCCCGGTGCTGATGCCGGAGGGCGTGGAGCCGAGCAGCGAGGAGACGGCGCTGGGCCGGATCGGAAGCCCCGACGACGTGTGCCGGGCGGTGCGGTTCGCGATCGAATCGGAGTTCGTGACCGGCCAGAATGTGATCGTCGACGGCGGCCGCCTGCTCCGTCCTTGACGGCTGGTACGGTGGCATCATGGCCGTGATGGAGACCGCCGCCGACCAGATCGCCGTGCTCGACCACGGATTCGTGCGGCTGGACGGCTGCATGGCGTCAGACCTGTCGGTGGTCAATGCCGCCCGCGTCTCGTTCGCGCAGCACTCCGACGAGCTGTCCGAGCGCGATCAGGGCCTTATCCAGTTCCTGATGCGCGAGAAGCACTCCTCCCCGTTCGAGCACTCGGTGTTCCGGTTCCACATCAAATGCCCGATCTTCGTGGCCCGCGAGTGGATGCGGCACCGAAACTCGTACAACGAGTGGAGCGCGCGCTACTCGCAGCTCGAGCCGGAGTTCTACGTGCCCGAGCCCGAGGACGTGCGGACGCAGGTCGGAAAGCCTGGGGCGTACAGCTTCGAGCCGGTCGACGCGGAGCTGGCAGAACACACCCGCGAACTGCAGCGGGAGGCCTATCAGCACGCCTACCGCACGTACGAGCTGCTGCTCGAGCGGGGCGTGGCCAAGGAGCTGGCCCGGAACGTGCTGCCCGTCGGCATCTACACCATGTTCTACTGGACGGTCAACGCGCGCAGCCTGATGAACTTCCTGTCGCTGCGCAACTCGGACAACGCCCAGCGCGAGATCCACCGCTTCGCCGAGGCCGTCGAGCAGCTGTTCGCCGAACGCATGCCGATCACCCACGCGGCGTTCCTCGCCACGGACCGCCGCGCTCCGTAGGCTCGCCTGCCGGGGCGCTGGCTGCGTCCCACGCGTCGCGCGTTCGCTCGACGTGACTCGAACCACGCCTTCGCTCCGCGCGGCGCTCGATCCTCGCCAGCGCCCCGGCATCCTTCGCCTACACGGCGAGGGGTGATGCGGATCCCACCGCGGGGTGATGCGCAAACGCGTTTGTGCATGTTGACTGAAAGCATGCAGTCGCCCCCTGCGCATGCACCCCCCCGCATCAGCATGCGCGCGAACAAGCGGATCTCTGGCCAGATCAGGCGCTTCGCCCTGGCCTGGGTGGTCGCCGCCATCGTGATCATGGCCGGGATCGCCGTCACCCGGGCGGCCACCAACGACTACCGCGAGCAGGCGCAGGACCGGGTCGAGGCGGCCCAGCACGCGCAGCAGGCCGAGATGGCGCTGGAGGTGGCGATGCAGCGGCAGGTCAACGACCGTCTGGCCTGGGAGATCACGCGCGCGCCCGACTACGCAACCGTCGTCGCCGACGACATCGCCGTGACCCGGCGCGGGGCGGCCAGGCTGGCCGCGTCGGCGGCCGGCGAGCACGGCGCCGCATGGGCCAAGGCCCGCGCGCTGGCAGCGCTGGTCAGCGGGTGGAACCACGCTCAGCCGCTGCCGCCGGATGCCACGCACGGCCGGCACACCCCGCTGCCGGCGCCGCGACCGCATGTCGACGCCCGGGCGACGCAGCTCGACCACGGGCTGTCGGCGCTCTCGATCGCGCTCGGCCGGCAGGCGGCCGGCGCGTCCCAGGACGCGGCTCACCGGTCGTGGCAAGCCGACACCATGCGGCTGACCGCGAGCCTGCTGGGGCTGCTGGTGCTGCTGATTGGCGGGGCGATGCTGCTGCAGAAGGCGTGGCGACTGGCGGTGGACGCGGATACCCGGCGTGAGCGCGAGCACCGCTTCGGGCAGCAGATCGAGGCCGTGCTGACCTGGAGCAGCCAGGCCAAGGCGGCCACCACTCGAAGCCAGCTCATCGGCTTCGCCCACCTGGCGCCCAAGGACGCCATCGGGGCCAGCTGTCTGGCCGTGGCGGAGGGCTCGCCGCCCTCGCATCCCTCACACGGCCTGGCCCGGCTGACGCTGCAGGTGGACGACGGTGGTGAGGGGCTGCACGTGTCGGTGTGCTTCACACCCGGCCGCGGTGACGAGCTCGATCATCACACGCTGGATCTGCTGCTGGGCCACCTGGCGGCGCTGTGGCGCACGGTGCTGCGCCACGAGAGCCTCGAACAGGCCGCCGGACACGACGTGCTGACCGGTCTGCCCAACCGCAGGGCGTTCGAGGCCGAGCTTCGCCGCCGGGTGGGCCTGTCCCGCAGGCGCGGGCTCGGATTCACGCTGGCCATCGTCGACCTGGACAACTTCAAGCTGGTCAACGACCGCCTCGGGCATCCCGAGGGGGACGCCGTGCTGCGCCGCGCCGGGGAGGCGGTGCGGGCCGTACTCAGAGGGTCGGACCGCATCTTCCGGCTGGGCGGCGAGGAGTTCGGCATGCTGCTGGAGACCGTGGACGGGTCCGGCGTGGAGGACCTGCTGGAACGCTCACGCGAGGCGGTCAAGGCGCTGGGTGTGGAGCCCGCACCGGGCCGGCCGACCTCGGCATCCATCGGCTGGGCGGTGTTCCCGGACGACGCCGATGACCGCGCAACCCTGGTGGCCGCCGCTGACACGGCGCTGTACCAGGCCAAGAACAACGGCCGCGACCGGGTCGTCCGCGCCGGCAGCCAGGCCGCGGCCGCCTAGCTCCTCTCGCTCCTCACCGCTCGCTCGCCTCCAATCGTCCCGCTGGGATGATGCGCGGCCGTTTGCGCACGCGAAAAGTTCGTGGCATGCACACGGCTTCTGGTCCCTCCCGATCGCGACGGCGAACGGGTGGATCGTCAACGAGGAGGACACCATGAGCACTGCCACCGAGACGAAGTTTGGCGCCAACTCAGAGGTGGGGACGCTGCGCACGGTGATGGTGCACCGGCCTGACCAGGCGCACGAGCGGCTGTCCCCCTCGAACTGCCACGAGCTGCTGTTCGACGACGTGATCTGGGTGGGGCGCGCACAGCAGGAGTTCGACGCATTCGTGGCCCTGATGCGCGGCCGCGGGGTCGAGGTGCTGCTACTGCACGACCTGCTGACCGAGACCCTGAACGATCCCGAGGCGCGCGAGTGGGTGCTGGCCCACCGGCTGCGCCCGGAGGAGGTCACGGTCGTCTTCTCGCGTGAGCTGACATCGTGGATGACCGAGATGCCGGCCGCCGAGCTGGCCGGCAAGCTGACCGGCGGCGTCACCGTGGCCGAGCTGCCCGACGACATCGTGCGCGCCGTGGGCCGGGCGCTGCGGCCGACCGACTTCATCATCCCGCCGCTGCCGAACCAGCTGTTCACGCGCGACACCAGCGCGTGGATCTACGGCGGCGTGGCGATCACCTCGATGTACTGGCCGGCGCGCCAGCACGAGACGCTGAACGTCGAGGCCATCTACCGCTTCCATCCCCGCTTCAAGGGCGCCGGGTTCCCGATCTGGTTCGGCGGCGTCGATCACGACTGGGGCGGCGCGACCATCGAGGGCGGCGACATCATGCCGATCGGCGACGGGGTGGTGCTGGTGGGCCAGGGCGAGCGCAGCAACGCACGGGCGACCAGCATCCTGGCCAAGAACCTGTTCGAGGCGGGAGCCGCCAGGCTCGTCATCGGCGCCATGATGCCCCGCGAGCGGGCCGCCATGCACCTGGACACGGTGTTCACCTTCTGCGATCGGCAGGTGGCCACGCTGTACGAGCCCGTGGTGTCCCAGATCACGCCGATCCTGTTCACGCCCGGCGGAGACGACGGCGTCGTCGCCGCGATCTCGGACCGGCCGTTCGTCGACGAGGTCAAGGACGCGATGGGCCTGACGGAGCTGCGCCTCGTGGCGACCGGCGGTGACGAGTTCGAGGCCGAGCGAAACCAGTGGGACGACGGCAACAACGTGGTCGCCCTGGCACCGGGAGTGATCGTGGCCTATGAGCGCAACGAGGCCACAAACGCCAAGCTCTCGGCCGCCGGAGTCGACGTGAATCCGATCGCCGGCTCCGAGCTCGGCCGCGGCCGCGGCGGCGGCCACTGCATGACCTGCCCCATCGTCCGTGACGCCTGAACGGCGATGACGACCGAGACGAGCACGGTCAGCAGCGCGGCCCCCGGGAAGACAGCCTGGCACAGCCTGTCGCCCGAAGACTCGGCTGCCGAGCTCGGCGTCGAGCCCGATAAGGGGCTGGCCGCCGCCGAGGTCGAGCGGCGGCTCGCGCAGTACGGTCCGAACCAGCTGCGCACCGAGCCCCCGCCCAGCGTGTGGGTGGTGGCCCGCGGCCAGCTCGCGAACCCGATGAACATCATGCTGATCATCGTCGCGGTGGCCAGCTTCGGGATCGGCCAGATCGCCACCGGCGTGGTGGTCACGGCGCTGGTCACTTTCAACGTCGTGATGGGCTCGAAGCAGGAGCTGAACGCCCTGGCCAGCGTGGAGGCGCTGGCCCAGCTGCAGGTGCCGCATGCCCGCGTGCGCCGCGACGGCGCGGTGGAGGAGATCGAATCGACGGGGCTGGTGCCGGGCGACGTGGTGCTGCTGGAGGCCGGGGATGTGGTGCCCGCAGACGGGCGCGTCCTGGTATCGGCGACGCTCGAGCTGCAGGAGGCCGCGCTGACGGGCGAGAGCGCGCCCATCGCCAAGGACGCGTCCAGCGTGCTGGATGCAGAGACCGCGCTCGGCGACCGCATCAACCTGGTGTTCCAGAACACGCAGGTCACGCGCGGCACGGCCACCGCCGTGGTGACCGACACCGGTGAGTCCACGCAGATGGGCCAGATCGCGGACATGGTGACGTCGACCCAGCGCTCGCGATCGCCGCTGCAGCGCGAACTCGACGGGATGACCAAGGTGTTCGGCGTCGTCGCGTGGGCGGCGGTGGCGGTGATCGCGATCTTCGGCATCGCCCGCGACCAGGAGACCGAAACGCTGCTGCTGCTGTGCGTGTCCACCGGCATCGCGTCCATCCCCACGGGGCTGCCGACCTTCGTTCAGACGATGCTGTCCTCGGGCGCGCAGCGGCTGGCCGAGTCGAAGGCGGTCGTGAAGTCGCTGACCGACGTCGAGACCCTGGGTGGCACCACCGCGATCAACAGCGACAAGACGGGCACGCTGACGCTGAATGCCATGACCGTCACCTCCATGCTGGCCGACGGGAGATGGTTCAAGATCGAGGGCGGCGGATACTCCAAGACCGGCGCCATCCTGGGCGCCGCAGGCGCTGACCTGCCGGACTTCAGCCGGCTCGCGCTGGGCCTTTCGCTGTGCAGCGATGCCACCGTGGGCGACGACGGCTCCGTGATCGGCGATCCCACCGAGGCGGCGCTCGTGGTGCTGGCGGCCAAGATGGGTGCCGACGCCGAAGACACTCGCCGCCAGCTCCCGCGCGTGGCCGAGGTGCCGTTCGACTCCGACTACAAGTTCATGGCCACGTTCCACGCTCGCCCTGACTGGATGAGCGCGGGCGTGCTGCACCAACCCCATTTCACGACCGTCAAGGGCGCGCCGGACATCGTGGTCGGTCGCTGCAGCCACGCCCTGTGGCACGGCAAGCAGGTCCCCATGGACGAGGTCCGCGACGAGATCCTGGCCGCCAATCAGGAGCTGTCCGAGCGCGGCCTGCGCGTGCTGGCGTTCGCGGCCCGCGACCTCGACGACTCCGCGATGACTGCAGCGGCGGCAGACCCCATGGCCGCGGTCAACGACCTGCTGCTGGTGGCGTTGGTCGGCATCATCGATCCGCTGCGCTCCGAGGCCAGGGACGCGGTGCGGATCGCGCTCAGCGCGGGCATCGACGTTCGCATGATCACCGGCGACCACACGGTGACCGCACGCGCGATCGCCGACGAGCTGGGGCTCGGGCCAGGCGTGCTGACGGGGTCGGAGCTGCAGCACATGCCGGACACCGAGGTGGTCGAGAAGCTGCCCAACCTGCACGTGTTCGGCCGTGTCGCCCCCGAGGACAAGCTGCGCCTGGCCCGGCTGATGCAGGAGTCGGGCGATGTCGTCGCCATGACCGGGGACGCGGTGAACGACGCGGCGGCGCTCAAGCAGGCCGATATCGGCGTGGCCATGGGCAGCGGTTCGGAGGTCACCAAGCAGGCCGCGAAAATCGTGCTCACCGACGACAATTTCGCCACCCTGGTGCGGGCCGTCGACCTGGGGCGTGACATCTACCGCCGGATCTCGTCCTATGTGCGGCTGCAGCTGACGATCCTGTCCTCCGTGCTTCAGCTGATGCTGCTGGCGACGATCCTCAACATCAACGGCGGCGTCGCGCTGTTCCCGATGCAGCTTCTGTTCTGCAAGTTCTTCGTGGTGGTGACGGTGGTGATCGGGTTCATCGTGGACGTGCCCGACCCCAGCGTGATGCAGCGGCCTCCGCGGGCGCCGGGCACCAAGATCGTGAACACACCGCAGGTCGTGCGCTGGCTGATCAGTGGGTTCATCACCGCGGTGATCGCGCTGTCCATCCTCGAGTGGGGACCCGACACCCCCAGCACGAAGCATGGATCGGCGTCGATGACGATGGCCTTCGCAGTCGTCGCGTTGAGCGCGGTCAACCTCGGCATCGTGATGCGCCGCGAGAACGAGGCGCCCTGGTCGTCGCCCATCTTCCCGTACTTCGGATGGATCATCCTGGGCTGGGTGCTGACCTGGGCGGCGGTTGGCCTGCCGATGCTCCAGCAGCTGCTGGACACCGTCGCGCTGACCGGGCACGAGTGGGGCGCCGTGCTGCTGCTGTCGCTCGTCATGCCCGTGGTGGTCTTCATCGACAAGACGCTCCAGCAATCACGCCGGCGGAAGGCCGCTCAACCGCTCGCCCGGTCCAACTCCACCGCCCGCCCGGCCCCATGACCACCGCAGACCCGTCGCCGCTTTCAGGGCCGGCGGCGCCGGCCGGCGAGCGGCCGATGCTGACACTGCGCGGGGCGGTGTTCCTCGGAGTGGGTGCGATGGTGGGCGCCGGCATCTTCGCGCTGCTTGGCGAGGCCGGAACGGTGGCCGGGTCGGCGGTGTGGGTGTCGTTTCTGGCCGCGGGCGTGATCTCGGGGCTGCTCGGGTACACACTGGTCAAGCTGGGGGTGCGATACCCCTCGTCGGGCGGGCTGATCACCTACCTCATCGAGGCCTTCGGCAACGGCCGGGTGGTGGGAATCGCAGCCTGGCTGGGCTACTTCACCGCCATCGTGCTGGTGGGCGCCATGGTGGCCGTGTCGTTCGGCGAGTACGCCTCGCTGATCGTCACCGGCAGCCACACCGCGAGCGGCTGGACGAAGGTGTTCGCGAGTCTGATGGTGATCGTGTCAGCCGCGCTGACGGCCGGCGGTGCACGGCTCCTGGATCGCGTGCAGACGATCATCGTGATCGGACTGCTGGTGGTGTTCGGCGTCTTCATCGTGGCCACGCTGTCCGACCTCAACCGGCACCTGCTGGCGCCCAGCGGGTATCCGTCGGTGCGCTCGATCGTGTCCAGCATCGCGCTGACGTTCTTCGCGTACCTGGGATTCGCGGTGATCAGCTTCGCGGCCGGCGACATGCCCAGGCCGGAGCGGAACCTGCCGCGGGCGATGTACACGGCGCTTGGCATCACGTGTGCGCTGTACGTCGCGATTGCCGTTGGGGTGTTCGGCACGCTGAGTGTGTCGAAGGTGATCGAGTACGGGCCGACGGCGATCGCCGAGGCCGCGCGGCCCTCCCTCGGGGAGGCCGGCTTCGCGATGATGGCCGCGGCTGCGCTGCTTGCCACGTCATCGTCCGTGACCGCCACCATGTACGCGGCCAAGGGCTTCACCGGCGAACTGGCGGGCAGAGGACAGTTCCCGCCGGTGTTCGGCCTGGATTCGAGGTGGGGCGCCAACGGCGGACTGTGGATCACCGCCGCGGCGATGGTGGTGCTGGTGATCGGCTTCGACCTGGGAGTGATCGCCTCGGTGGGGAGCGCAGTCTCGCTGGCGGTATTCGCGCTGGTGGCCGTGGGCGCGGTGCGCCTGCGGCACGAGATCAGGGCGATCACGGGGGTGCTGCTGCTGGCGGTGCTCGGCTGCAGCCTGGTGCTCCTGTCGTACATCGTGGACACGCTGTGGGGGCACCCCGAGACGTTCTGGTGCACGGTCGCGACGGTCGTGCTGGCGGTCGTGGCCGACACGGTGTGGAAGCACATGAACGCCTCCCGGCCGCGCGCCGGCGCCGCCGAGTTGCCGTAGGAGTGCGTATAGGGTGGCCGTCATGAACGGCCAGGACGACCGGATCATCGCCCGCATCGAGCGCGAGGCGGGCGTGGACGGGCTGGCGGAGGTGCTTGCGGAGAAGCTGGCGCCGACCGACCTGCAGTCACTGCTGCTGCACGTGACGGCCCGCCGCAGCCGGCGGCGCACGCCCGCCGAGCTGCTGGCCGATCGGCGGCGTGACGAGGCCGTCGCAGCCGCCGAGCCCGACGCGCGCGAACTCCATACCATGGTGCAGACCGCGTTCGACGCCGCCGCGGGATTCGACGCCGTCGAGCTTGCGCCGGTCTGCCCGCAGGGCCTGAACACCGTGCTCGGGGGGATCGACCAGCGGAGCGTGCTGGCCACCGTCCGCGGCTCCGAGGTGCCCGCCGACCCGACCAGCGCGCTGGCGCTGGAGTGCGTGCTGCGGCGTCGCTCCGGCGCCGACCCGGTGCGGCTGTGCGCATCGACCCGGGTGCTGCGGATGCAGCCGATCGGGCCGGGACAGATCCGCCACTTCCGGCTGTTCGCGCTGGCCAGCGCTGGGCGCGCGCAGCCTCACCACGGGTTCGAGCTGACGGCGGTCGGCGAGCACCTGACCGCCCACGTTGAGTTCCTGCGGCAACTGGGCGCGGCCGGCCATGCCATCGACGCAATCGCGGTCTCGGTGGCGGATGCGTCTGCGTCCGGCGAGCCGACGCCCTTGCTGCAGCGCGTGCAGGAGCAGGTGTTCCCGCGGCTGAGCCGGCGGCTCCCCGATGTCAGGCTGGGCCTCGACCTCGACCGTGCGCACGGGCGCGGCTACTACGACGGGCTGATGATCGACATCTCTGCGCAGGTCGGCGGTAGGCGGGTGTCCGTGGCCGACGGCGGGACGACCGACTGGACGGCGCGCCTGCTCTCCGATCGCCGGGAACGGCTCTTTACGAGCGGGCTCGGCCTCGACCGCCTGCTGCTGCCGGGGCTGGCGGCGGCGCTACCCGACTAGGGCCGCGTCACGGCCCGCGATACAGCTTCGTGACAAGGACAATTGGTAGTCGTGCGCATGACAATTGGTCGGGTCCCGCCCCCGACCGGCGATCATGCAGGCAGCGCCACCGGCGCTGCGGCGCCTACGCGGCCTGTTCGAGCCGGCTGTACGCGAGCAGCTCGGCCGGCGGCACCACGCGCAGCACCAGGCCCATCTCCAGCACCGGCTCGGCGGCGGCCTCCTGCTCGGCCTCGCCCTCCAGCCCTTCGACGTCGCGCATCCCGGGTAGGAACAGCGCGGCGAACGTGATCACGCCGCCGATCACGGCCGCGCCAAGCAGGGTGGTGCGAGCGCCCACCGCCGCCGCCACCGGCGCCGTGAGCGCGAACGACAGCGGAAGCAGCCCGATCGAGATCAGCCAATCCAGGCTCGACACCCGGCCCAGCATGGCGGCGGGGACGTGCCGCTGCTTGATCGTGGCCCACACGATCGTGCCCGCCGTCTCCAGCGCATTGAAGGCCAGGCAGGCGGCCATCAGCTGCCACGCGGCGGTGGCGAGTCCGTAGCCGGCGACGGCCAGGGTGGCCAGCGTCCACACCACATACATGAACGTGATGTCGCGCCGCGGGTGCCCGCGCTGGCCCATCACGACCGCGCACCCGATCGACCCGATGCCGCCCGCGGCGAACACCATGCCGAGCTCGCCCGCGGAGCCGTGCAGGCCGTTCTTGACCACGTACGGCAGGAGCACCTCGGTGGGCCCCATGAACACCAGGTACGCGAGCGCCGCCGACAGCAGGGTGCCCCAGATCCACATCCGCCGGCGCACGAAGCGAAGCCCCGACACCAGCGCGGCGGCCGGCGACTCGGCCTCATCGGCGTGCGACCGTGTCACGGCGCCGCGCATCATGAGCAGGGCGGTCGCCGAGGCGGCGAAGGAACCCCCGTCGAGGGCGAACGCGGAGCCTACGCCAACAGCGGAGATCAGCCATCCGCCCAGCGCCGGCCCCGCCATGCGAAGCGCGATCGGGCGCACGAACTGGTCGAGCGAGTTGGCCGCAGCAAGATCGGCGCTGGGCAGGACGTCCGGCACGATGGCGTCGAAGGCGGGGGTGAAGAACGCCGTGCCGGCGCCGTACACGGCCACGATCACGACCAGCTCCCACAGCTTCAGGTTGCCCGAGATCGAGAGCGCCGCGAGCGCGAGGATGACGACGCCGCGCACAGCGTCCGCTGCCAGCATCAACCGCCGCCGGTCGAGCCGGTCGGACAGCACGCCGCCCGGCAGCAGGAACGCGATGGTGGGGATCGTCATGGCGATGCCGACGATCGACAGCGCGGCCGGCGAGTTCCACAGCGCGTAGGTCTGCCAGGCCATGGCGACCAGGAACACGCCGTCGCCCAGCAGCGACACCGTCATCCCCGACCACAGCAGCCGGAAGTCGCGGTGGCGCAGCGGCGCCAGCAGATTCACACGGGAGAAACCGCCCGGGCGGTCGAGCCCCTCGTAACTATGCTGCACGGGATTCCGGCTCGTCGCCGGCGCTGAATCCCGTCCCGTCCTCGCGCAGGTAGTGGTTGAGCGCCGCCCGGTCCATCGCCTTGGCGAACAGGAAGCCCTGCCCCAGCTCGCAGCCGAGATCGCGCAGGGACGTGATCTGCTCCGGCATCTCGATGCCCTCGGCGACGACGTCCAGGCCGAGGCTCGAGCCCAGGCCGACGATGGCGGCCGCAAGTCCGGTGACGGTGTGCCGGGAGGCCAGGAACGAGCGGTCCATCTTCAGGATGTCGACCGGGAACCGGCTCAGGTAGCTGAGCGACGAGTACCCGGTGCCGAAGTCGTCCATGGCCAGCCGCACGCCCAGCTTCTTCAGGTCCTCGAGCCGCTTCACGGCCAGATCGACGTCGGCCATCATGACCGACTCGGTGATCTCCAGCACCAGCCGCTCGGCGGGCAGTCCGCTCTGCTCCAGCGCGTCGCGCACGTCCTTCACGATGGTGTCGGACTGCAGCTGCTTGACCGACAGGTTGACGCTCATGATCAGCGGGCGTTCCTCGGGGTCGCGGTTCAGCTCCGCCGCCTCGGCGCACGCCTCGCGCAGCACCCAGCGGCCGATCGAGATGATCAGCCCGGTCTCCTCAGCGATGGGGATGAACTGCACCGGCGAGATCGAGCCGCGGGTGGGATGCGTCCAGCGCAGCAGGGCCTCGACGCCGTACACGCTGTCGCCGTCCAGCCGCACCACCGGCTGGTAGTGCACCTCGAGCTGGCGCAGCTCGATCGCACGCTCGAGGTCGCTGCGAAGCTCCAGCCGCTCGACCACCTTGGCGTGCATGGCCGGCTCGAACATCCGGTAGCCGCCCTTGCGGTCGCGCTTGGCCATGTACATCGCCAGGTCGGCGTTGCGCAGCAGCTCCTCGGCGTCCGTGGTCTGTGAATCGCTCATGCAGATGCCCACGCTGGCCTTGGGATAGATCTGCTGGCCGTCGATCTGGAACTCCTTGTCCAGCGCGTCCAGGATCCGCTCGGCCACGTCGGCGGCCTCGGACGATCCGCCGGCGGTCTCGAGCAGCACCGCAAACTCGTCGCCGCCGAAGCGGGCCACCGTGTCGGTGGGCCGCACGGTCGCCTCCAGCCGCGCTGCGACCTCCTGCAGGACGGCGTCACCGGCGGCATGCCCCAGGCTGTCGTTGACGGTCTTGAAGTCGTCGAGGTCGATGAACATCACGCCCACCGTCAGATCTGCGCGGCCGGAGCGGGCCAGCGCGTGCTTCACGCGGTCGGCGAACAGCGCGCGGTTGGCCAGCTTGGTCACCGGATCGTGGAACGCCTGATGCGCGAGCTGCTCCTCGAAGGCCCGCCGCTCGCTGACGTCGCGGCTGTTCAGCACGACGCCCGCCACGTCGGGGTCGGACAGCAGGTCGGTGTGCTGCACCTCGAACTGCAGCCAGGTGCCGTCGCGGTGGCGAAGCGCGCAATCCAGCACGTGGCCGTCGCGCAACGCGCCGTCGGACTCCAGCACCTGCACCAGCCGCGGGCGGTCTGCCTCGCGCAGGAAGCGCGCGAAGTCCGTGCCCTCGACCTCGTCCACCGAGTAGCCGAGCAGCTTCTGCACCGAGGGGCTCTGATACTGCACGACGCCGGCCCGGTCGACCACCGTGATCATGTCGCTGGAGTGGGCAACCAGCGAGCGGAAGCGGGCCTCGCTGCGGCGCCGATGCAGATCCTGCGCCAGCACAGCGCCCTCGAGCGCAAGGGATACCTGCATGGCCAGCGCCCGCAGCGCGTCGACGGTACTGGGCGGCATTGCCGAGCTCGTGGCCACCACCAGCACACCGCGATTCTCGTCGCGTGCGCTGAGCGGCAGGGCGATGGCGGTCGCGACCTGGCCGAAGCCAAGTGCGGCCCGCACGGCAAGGGGCACATCGCCGGCGTCGTCGGCGGCCGCGGCGGAGGCGAGCCATGCGCCGGGCCCGCCGGGCACCACACCCAGGCCGGCGCCGTCGTCGCTGCTCGCAACAACCTCTGCTTCCAGTCCACACAACGCCACCAGGCGCACGGTGGAGCTCCCGACAAGACTTGTGGCCGCGGCCACGGCGGCCTCCTGCACCTGCTCCGGGCCGGCCGCCCCGACCAGCGTCGCACTGGCGTTTCGCAACGCCAGCTCACGGGACGCGGTGCGCTCCTCCTCGCGCACCAGGAGCGCCATACGGGCGACCACCAGCAGGAACAGCACCGCCGATCCGGCGATCACCACCAGCGCGTCGGTGTTCCCCCACTCCTGCCAGAACCGGATGCCCGGCGCGACCAGAGCGGCCACCGACAGCACGCCCAGCCGAACCGGCGTCAGCCGCGTGCGGTGCTCGACCGAGGGCTCCTCCAGCGTGCGCATCGACGGATGCAGCGCGGACGCGCCCCACAGCAGGTAGTAGAAGATCCAACCGGCGTCCAGCCACAGCTGATGGTTGTAGCTGCCCTTGAGCAGCATGTAGTTGTAGATCGAGTCGGTCGCCAGCAGACACACGATGCTCGACGTCAGCAGGTAGAAGGCCGGGGCGCGCTTGCCGCGGTCGACGGCCAGCCGGACGGCGCCGGCCAGCAGCAGGACGTCGCCCAGCGGGTAGGCCACCGAGACCAGGAGCTCGAGCCGGGTGAGCCCCGCGGCGTGGATATTGGGGGCGATCAGGAACACCCACGACAGCAGCGCGACGCCGATGGTGAGGATGGCGGACTCGACCAGCCCCGAGCGGTCGGGGTCGGGATTCCGGCGGCGGATGAGCAGGAACAGCCCGACCAGCAGCGCCGGGTAGACGGTCAGGTAGATGGCATCGCCGAACGACGGGAACTCGACATTGGCGCCGGTCAGCTTGGGGTAGCTGTACGTGTACAGGTCTCCCGCGAAGAACAGGAACTGGCCGATGGCCATGAACACCCAGGCGGCCTGCGCGCGCGGGCGGTGCAGACGGATGCCGATCACGATGGCCAGAGTGGACGACAGGCCCAGTGCGTTGATCAGCGGTCCACTGCCCTGGAACGGCGGCACGAACACGTACAGCGCGGTCAGCAGCGTGCTGACCGCGAGGTAGGCCATCCACCAGAACCGCCGGGGTAGTGTCGCAATGCTCATCGTCATGCGGCCTTCCTGTGCTCGGAGTGCGCGGACTGCAACTCGTAGCGTCCTGCCAGCGCCCGCAGCGTGTCGTTCAGCTGGTCGATCTCGGCGTCGGTGTTGGCTGCGGTCACCTGGACCCGGAAGCCCACCTCCGCCCGCGGCACCAGCGGGTAGGCGGCCAGGGTCACGTAGATGCCGCGATCGAACAGGAACTGGCCCACCTCGGCGATCTGCTCGTGGCGGGCGAGCGGCACCTCGATGATGGGCAGGCCGGAGTGGTTCGGCGTGTGCACGCCGAGCACCTCCAGGCAGCTCAGCACCCGCGCGGTCTTCTTCCACAGGTCGGCCCGTACCTGGTCGCCGCGGCGCTCGTTGACATCCAGGCCGCCCAGCACCGTGGCCAGCGAGGCCACCGGCGACGGGCCGGAGTAGAGATACGGCGGAGCGGCAGTCTTCAGCAGCCGCTTGAACTCCGCGGGGCAGCAGATGAATGCCGCCAGCGACGAGTAGGACTTGGACAGCCCGGCGACCAGCACCAGCCCCTCGTAGGACAGGCCGAGATGGCGCACGATGCTGTTGCCGCGCCGGCCCAGCGGCGACGGCTCGTCGGCGGAACGCTCGCCGATCACACCGAAGCCGTGCGCGTCGTCCACGTAGAGCAGGGCGTCGTAGCGCCTGGCGACGTCCACGAAGGCGTGCAGATCCGGGCAGTTGCCGGTCATGCTGTTGACGCCGTCCATGCAGATCATGCGCGTGCGCGCGGTGTCTGTGCGCAGCAGCGCCTCCAGCTCGTTCACATCCTCGAACGCAAATCGCTTGACGGTCGCGCCGCGGGCGGTCGCAAGCTCGCAGCCGTCGAAGATCGTCTTGTGCGCACGGCGGTCGAGGAAGATCGTGCCGCCGCCGGCCAGCACCGGTATCACCGCCGTGTGGATATGGGTGATGGTGGGCAGCACCAGCGTGTCCTCGCAGCCCAGAAGCTCTGTCAGCCGGCCCTCGATCTCGGGGTACAGCGCGGGGCTCCCCAGCAGACGAGACCAGCTGGGGTGGGTGCCCCAGCGGTCGAGGTACTGCGGCACCGCCTCGATGATCTCCCGATCGAGGTCGAAGCCGAGGTAGTTACACGACGCGAAATCTGCCAGCCAGTGGTCGCCGATGCGGATCATGCGGCCGTCGATCTCGTCGATCACGGCGTCGGTCATCGGATGCGAGCGCTCCAGCTCGGCGAGGTCGGAGCACGCGGCAAGCCAACGGTCGATCCAGCGTCCAGGGGCCGGACCGCGCGGCGGGACAGGCAGCGAGGTCATGCTTCCATCATCGACTTCGGAAAAGCCGATCTTTAGCCCTTGCTGCCGAATGCAAGAGGCCGGGCGTAACTGGTCACGCTGCAAGGCCGGACGACCGACCGAAGCCGGCCGTCCGGTACCCGACGCTCAGACCTCGACGGGCGCCGTCGACGCGGAGGCAGCGGCGGGCGACGGCACGCGGCGCAGGCCGACGAACGCGACCAGGGCTGCAGAAAGAAGCAGCAGGCCGCCGGCCAGGAACGCGCCCTGGACTCCGTGCTGGAAGGACAGCAACGCCTGGTGGCCCACCGCCTGGCTGCCGGTGAGCTGGGTCACCTTGGCGCCCTGCCCGCCCTGCACCAGCGGCGTCAGCGCAAGCGCCTTGGCGTGCGCAGCAGGCGGCAGGGAGGACGCCCAGTCATGCCAGTTGGACGCCGCCAGCGTGGTGCCGATCCCGCCCAGCACGGCGATGCCGAGCGCACCGCCGACCTGCCGCGAGGCGTTGATCACACCCGACGCGATGCCCGCCTTGGTGTGATCCACGGCCGCCATCCCGGTCGAGGAGGCGGACGGCATGGTCAGGGCCATGCCGGCGCCCATCATGACCTGGAACGGCCAGATCGCGCTGTACGCCGTGTCCACTCCCACGCGGGACAGCCCGAACAGGCCGGCGGAGGCCAGCAGCATGCCGACCGTCATCAGCGCGCGCGGCCCGACCTTCATCACCAGCCGCCCGCCCAGCGGCGCCATGACCAGGATCATCATGGTCGTTGGCAGTGACCGCACGCCGGCCTCCTGCGGCGAGTATCCCTTCACGTTCTGGAAGTACAGCGTGAGGTAGAAGATGATGCCGAACAGCCCGACGCCGATCAGCGTGATGATCAGGCTGGAAACGGAGAACGCCCGCACGCGGAAGAACTCGAGCGGGATCATGGGCTGGTCGATGCGGCTCTCCCACACCACGAAGATCGCGATCGTGATCGCCGCAGCGATCAGGAACGTCAGCGTGTAGGCCGACAGCCACGCGTGGTCGGTGGTCTTGATCAGGCCCCAGGTGAGCAGGAACAGCCCGGCGGTGATGAGCACCGTGCCCACCGCGTCGAGCTTGCGCGCATTGGGATCACGCGACTCGATCACGGCCCACGCGGTCACGCCCATGGCGATCACGCCGACCGGCACGTTGACCCAGAACACGGCCGACCACGAGTAGTGCTGCACCAGGAAGCCTCCGAGCAGCGGGCCGATGGCAAGCCCAAGGCCGGAGATGCCGGCCCAGATCCCGATCGCGGTGGAGAGCTGCCGGCGCGGGAACGCTGCCACCAGGATGGACAGCGAGAGCGGGTTGAGCAGCGCGCCGCCGACGCCCTGCACCGCGCGGGCGGCGATCAACTGGTGGTCGGTGGACGACATCGCGCACGCCGCCGAGGCCAGGGTGAAGATGACCAGACCGACCATGAAGATGCGCTTGCGCCCGAACCGGTCGCCCAGCTTGCCGCCGAACAGGATCAGCGCGGCGAACGACAGCACGTAGGCGTTGACCGTCCACTCCAGGTTCTCGGGTGTGGTCTGCAGCGATCGCTGGATCGACGGCAGGGCCACGTTCACGATCGTGTTGTCCAGCATGATCATGAACAGGGCGAAGCACATCGCGAACAGCGTCCACCACTTGTGGCTCGAATGATCGGCGGTCATGCTGTCTCCTGGGCATCGGGGGTGGTCGGTCGCAACAGTTGGACGAACGTGCTGGCCATGCGGGGACAGGTGTCCTCGGCCAGCGACGCGTCGAGCGCGTGCACATAGCCACCTGCGAGCGTGAATCCGAACCACAGCCAGGCGACCGCCTCGATGTCGACGTCCGGGCGCAGCTGCCCGCGCTCGATGGCGGTCTCCAGGATGCGCGTCGTGCGCTCGCGCATGGCGGTCACGTTGCGGGTGATGGCGTCGCGCACCAGCGGGTCGTCGACCAGCGACATCGCCAGCATGCGCAGGCGCACGTGCTCGATGATGTCGGGGTCGGTGGTGGCCCTGTGCGCCACGCGCTCGAGCCACGCGGCGACCGGATCGTCCGCGCCCTCCACCTGGGCCTGCACGCGCTCCCCCATCCGGCGGCCCGAGTCGTCCAGGACCGCTGCGAACAGCGCGTGCTTGGACTCGAAGTGCTTGTACAGCATCGGCTCGGAGCAGTTTGCGCGGGCGGCGATCTCCGCCATGCCCGCCCCCTTGAACCCCTTGCGGGCGAACTCATGGCGGGCCGCGTCGATGATCCCGGCCCGCCGGTCAGGGGCTCGCAGCCTGGGCCGCTCGGACAGCATTGCGGTAGGTTAGTGAGGGTTCACTTCACAATCAAACGGGACCCGCCTCTTGGCGGATTCACAGGAACCCCCAAGCTGCATCCAACGGCGAAGGATTACAACAGTCCCATCGTGAGCAGTCCCCAGAACGGCACCAGGATCGCCTCGGCGCGTCGCCGCGCGCGGACCGCCAAGATCGTGGTGGCCGCGTCCGGGGCGCTCGTGTTCGCCGCCTCGATGGCACTCGCCCGCGCCAATCAGGTCGGGCACGTGCGCCACGGCGCCCGGCCGCTGCAGGCGCCGCGCTCGTTCCGCTCTGCGGTCCGCAGCGACAGCCTGTCGGGCGGCGTTCTGGCGCCTGCCCAGGCGCCCCCCAGCGCAGTCACGGCGTCATCGTGAGCGCCACCCTCAGCTTCCGGGCGATGGGCTGCCAGGTATTGGTGGCCGGCGCCGACGAGCCGACGGTGCGGGCCGTCGAGCGGTTGTTCAGCGAACGCGAGCGGCGGTTCAGCCGCTTCCTGCCGTCCAGCGAGCTGTCTCTGGTGAATCGCGCCGCCGGCCGTCCGGTTGTGGTGTCGGGTGAGTTCGCCGATGCCGTCGGCCAGGCGCTGTGGGCAGCCGAGCAGACCGACGGCGTCGTCGACCCGACGCTCGGCGACGCGATCGCGGCCGCCGGATATGACCGTGACTTCACCCTGATCGCGGATACCGACCAGCCTCCCGGAGCCGGGCGTCCCGGTGTGTGGCGCGAGGTGCAGACGGCCGGCCGCCTGCTGCGCGTGCCGGACGGCGTCGCCCTCGACCTGAACGGCGTGGCCAAGTCGATGGCGGTGGATGCGGCGCTGGAACTGCTCCCCGCTGACGGCTGGGTGTCGGCCGGAGGCGACCTGGCCGCTCGAGGAGGACTGGACGTGGCGCTGCCGGGCGGCGGCACCGTGCGCCTCGTCTCCGGCGGCATCGCCACCAGCGGATCCTCCCGGCGCACGTGGAATCGCAACGGCCGCCGCATGCATCATCTGATCGACGCCGCCCGGGGGGCGCCCTCGCGCTCACCGTGGTCGCACGTGACCGCGTGCGGCGCCAGCTGCCTCGACGCAGACGTGGCCGCCAAGGCCGGTTTCCTGCTGGGTGACGACGGCCCGGACTGGCTGGACGAGCGCGGCATCCCCGGCCGGTTCCTGCTGGCCGACGGCATGGTGGTCGCAAACCGGGCGTGGACACAGGCGACGGCCGCGCAACCGGCATGCACCTGACCTCGAGCCCGATCGACTGGTACGCGGCCAGGGCCGCGGGGATCGCCGCCTATCTCGTGTTGTCGGGCGTGGTCACGCTGGGCATCCTGATGGGCGGCAAGGCGCGCAGCGCGCGGTGGCCACGCTTCGCGGTCGAGGACGTGCACCGGTTCGGCGGCCTGCTGGTCGGCAGCCTGCTGGCCGTGCATGTGCTGACGGTCGCGATCGACTCCTTCCTGCCCTTCTCGCTGCGCGAGCTGGCGCTGCCGTTCACCGAGCACTACCGCCCGCTGCCGATGGGGCTGGGTATCGCGGCGGCGGAGCTGCTGGTCGCGCTGGCGATCACCAACCACTACCGGTCCCGGGTGCCGTACCGGCTGTGGCGGCGCGCTCATTACCTGAACTTCGCCGTGTGGACCGCGGCCACCGCGCATGCGCTGATCATGGGCACCGATCGCAGCGCGACCTGGATGATCGCCATGAACGCCGTGGCGGTGGGGTCGGTGCTGGGCGCACTGGCATGGCGCATCGGGCGCGCCCGCTCGTTGGCCTGGACGCCGGCCACCAGCCTGCTGGCGGCGGGGGCCGGTGCGGTGATCGTGGCCTTCATCACACTCGGTCCGGCGGCGGCCCACTCAAAGACGTGGAACGCGGCCAGCTTCAACGACCGGCTTTCGGGCCAGATCCTGACCGAGCAGGGGTCGTCCACCTCGATCGTGTCGATGGCCGGCAACGGCAGCGGCGCGCAGACCGTGCTGGTGCGCGCAGACCTGCTCGTGAGCCAGGCCTCGAGTGAGCGGACATCGCTGCAGATCGAGTACCTGCCCAGCGGGGACACATGTGCGGGAACCGTCGACCAGGTGCGCAATCAGGGCTTCGACGGCCACTGCAGGATGGGAGACGGCTCGCAGCGGGCGATCCACGCCGAGTGGCAGCTGGCGTCCGGGCGGAGCCTGCGCGGCGTTGTCACATCGCGGCCGATGTAGGTCCATGAACGGCCGCGGCGCGCAGTCCGGCCAGCCCGGACCACGCGCCGCAGCGCTCGTGAATCTCAGGCGCCGTCTGTTAGACGCCGTGCGGCTGTTAGACGCCGCAGGCCAGGCGGGAGACCGGCCACGGTGTGTAGCCGACCGACATCACCGCCCGGTATGCCGTCGCCACCTGCAACGCCGGCATCCAGTGCCGGGCGTCGCCGAAGCGGGCGAGGAACTTCGGCCCGTAGTGGGCCATGAACGGCGTGTCCATCTGCAGGCCGCCGTAGTACGGCCCAGCGGACGAGTACGCGTTCCACGCGCCCTCGTGGCGATGGATGCAGAGCAGCGCCCCGTACACGCCCAGCCTGTGCAGCAGGATGTGCCCGTACTTCATCGAGCGCTGGTGCCACAGGCTGAGCATCCACGACAGGAACCCGACGTCGGTCGAGTTCTGCTCGCTATGCCCGGCAGGCAGCAGGACGCCCACCCAGCGCGCACGAGCAACCGCTTGCGCACGGTTCGTGCGGATCTGTGCTCGAAGCTGCGCCACCTGGCCTGAGACGGAGCCGGTGCCGGCCTCCGCGGCGGGCGCAGCGAACAGAATCGATGCTGTGAGTGTGGTGGCCGCCAGCATCGCAACGGCCCGTTTCCGGCAGAACAGGATCCCCCTCCTTTGTGGCCTACAGGGCAACTGCCGAGCAGGGCCACGCAGGGGCGGAGCCAGCCGGGCAGTCGGCCGGCTTCGGCTTTGCCGGCCGGCCGCGCGCGGCGGCCTTTCCAGGTTATCCCAGCGCCGCCGCGCGTTGTGCCGCTTCGTACCCCGGCCGTCCCGTCCGCAAACGGACGATGGTGTTCCCGTTTATGAGATGCGGCGCATGCAGTACGTCGTGTCGTCCCCGAACGGGCCGCCGCAGCGAGTGTGCATGCGGTACTGCTCGACCTTCCCGAAGTCCTTCACCGTGCTCGGGTAGTCGACGCCGAAGCTGAACGAGCCGTCGCCGTTCCGCGTGAACCAGGGATAGATGCAGAACGGGCCGCCGTAGCCGTGGCAGACCGACGTCGTCGGGTCGAGGATCTCCGCCTTGCCGCCATAGTCCGAGACCACCGCCCAGTGGCGGGCGGGCACGCGGCCGAAGTGCACCGACTCGATCCGGATCGGGGTGGTTCCCGCCCAGGCCGGCGCGTTGTACGACTGGCAGATGGGCTGGCCGGCGACGCAGAACTGGACCGGCGGGTCGGTGAACACCGAGGTGTGCCCGATCTCCCACACGAACGAGTTCGGCGCGTCGTGTACGGCGCCCCAGCCCAGCGTGTTGCCGATCTTCTGAACGCTGAACTCGGGCATCAGCGGGCCGTAGGTGGGGCTGTTGAGCACGATCGTGCCGT
>JBQCGJ010000308.1:0-4914 GCA_051955775.1 Gaiellales bacterium
CACCCGCACGTCCACCGCGAACACGCCGTCGGGGCGGGCGATGACCGGGTTGAGGTCGAGCTCCGCGACCTGCGGCAGGTCGGTGGCGAGCCGGGAGACGCGCAGCAGCGTATCGCGGAGCGCCCCGATGTCGGCGGCCGGTCGGCCCCCGTGGCCACGCAGAAGCGGCGCGGCGCGGACCGCCTGGATGAGGTCGTCGGCGTCGGCGTCGGTCAGCGGTGCGAGCCGTGCAGCGTGGTCGCCGTGCACGTCCGTGGCGATGCCGCCCAGGCCGAACACCACCAGTGGACCGAACACCGGTTCCTGCACCACCCCGACGATGACCTCGGTGCCACCAGCGATCATGGGCTGCACCAGGACCCCGGACAGGCGGTCGCCGAACCTGCCTTCCAGCCGCCGCAGGGCGCGGCGCACCTCGGCCGGCCCGCGCAGGCCGAGTTCGACGGCACCCGCGTCGCTCTTGTGCACCAGCCCGGGCACCTCGGCTTTGAGCGCCACGTGGCCGCCGAGCGCGGCGGCGGCTTCGGCCGCCGTCTGGGCGCCGGTGGCGAACCGGCCGTCCACCACCGGCACCCCGTAGCAGTGGAGCAGTTCGCCGGCGTCGGCCGCCGGCAGCCAGCCACCGCCGGGCGTGCGTCCGAGGAACGCGCCGACCAGCGCCCGGGCGTCGCCCGGCCGGACGCCGGTGAGCTCGGGTACGGCTCCCGGCGGGCGGGACCGCCACGCGCTGTACCTGGCCGCCCGGGCAAGGGCGCCGGCGGCCGCCTCCGGGTAGGCATAGGCCGGGACGGCGGGACCCCCACCCACGGCGGACAGAACCGTGACGGTGTCGCTCTGGCCGAGGATGACCGCCGCGAGCGGGACCGGCAGCCGCACTGCCTGGAGCACCGGCACGAGGTCGCTGGCCGCGGTGGGAACCACCAGCGCGATCACCGCGTCCGTCTCGCCTTCTCCCACCATGAGCAGGCTGTCGCGGAACTGCTCGGCGCTGACCGCGGCGGTGGTGTCCACCGGCCCGGTCACCACGGCCCCGTTCGGCAGCAGCCGCCGCAGCCGTGCCTGGGCGCGCGCCGCGACCGGTGTGACGCTCAGGCCGGCCTCCGCGCAGGCGTCCGCGGCCAGCACCCCGGCACCGCCCGCGTTGGCCACGATGGCGACCTTGCGGCCCGCCGGCACCGGCTGGCTCGCGAGCAGGACCGCCGTGTCGAGAAGCTCGCCCAGGCTGGTGGTGGCGATGATGCCGGCCTGCTCGAACAGGGCCTGGCGGGTGATCAGCGGGGCGGCCGCCGCGGCCGTGTGCGAGGCCGCCGCGCGCTGGCCGGGCGCGGACCTGCCCGCGTGCACGGTGAGCACCGGCATGTGCGCGCTGACCCGGCGGGCCGTGCGGGCGAACTTGCGAGGGCTGCCGAAGGACTCCAGGTACATGACGGCGAGCCTGGTGAGCCCGTCTTGCTCCCACCACATCAGCAGGTCGCTTCCTGACACGTCCATCTTGTCGCCCACCCAGACGACCGAGGAGAACCCGAGGCCGAGCCGGGTGAGGTACTCGAGCATGGCGACGCCCAGCCCGCCGGACTGCGCCACCAGCCCGGCGACGCCGGGGGCCGGGTGGCGCGTGGCGAAGGTGGCGTCCAGTCCCAGGCGCGGCACCGCCACGCCGAAGCAGTTCGGGCCGACCAGGCGCATCCCGTACCGCCGGCAGGTCGCCAGCAGGCGGTTGTCCCTGGTGGCGCCGAGGCCGGCGGTGACCACGACCAGCGACCGCACCCCACACTTCCCGCATTCCCTGGCCACCTTGATCACCCAGGCCGGCGGCACCGCCACCACCGCCAGGTCGGGCACCACCGGCAGGTCGGAGACCGATGGCAGGCATGGCACACCATCGATCTCCCTCGCGTGCGGGTTCACCGCGAACAGCGTGCCTTCAAAGCCTGCATCACGAACGTTGAGCAGGATGGTCCGCCCGATGGACGTTGGGTGACGGCCGGCCCCCACGACCGCGACCGACCGGGGGGCCAGCAGCGGGGCGAGGCTCACCACGTCCGCCCGCTGCTCCCGGCCCGCCACCGCGTCCAGGTAGGCGCTGTCCTCGCCCAGCGCCGCCTCCCGGGGGATTGGCATGGTGAGCTCGATCACGTTGTCGACCAGGCGCCGGCGGACGCACAGCCCGGCGTCGGCGAAGACCCGCAGCATGGCGACGTTCTCGGGGAGGGTCGCCGCCGTGAAGGCCTGCACCCGCTGGGCCCGGCCGACCGATACCAGGTGCTCGAGCAGGAGGGTGGCGATCCCCCGTCCGTGCATGTCGTCGGCGACGGCGAAGGCCACCTCGGCTACGCCCGGCGTCTCGGAGCGCTCGTAGCTGGCCAGGCCGACGAGCTGGGTCCCGAGCAGCGCGAGCAGGGCGGCGTGATCGGCGTCGGCCGGCCGGCAGACCCGCCGTGCCTCCTGCTCGCCCGCCCGCTTGCTGGTGCTGAAGAAGCGCAGGTAGCGGTTGCCCGGAGACATGGCCTGGTGGAAGCGCGTCACCGCGTCGGTGTCGTCGGGGCCGGGCGGCCGGATCTCGACGGTCGCCCCGTCGGCGAGCAGCGCATAGGAACGCCCGGCCACCGCCTCTGCGGTCATGTGGTCGCCCTCTGCCTGTGGTCACGGCGTACCGCTCTGGGCACTGCTTACAGGATGCCGGACGAGCCTGGAGACCGCTCCGATCGGGGTGAACTGCGGCCGCGAGCCGCAGCTCAGCGTTTGCGGTATGTCGCGGTATAGGTGGTGTTCACCGTGGGCGCGGTGATGGTGTGGCTCTGTGGGCCGTGGTCCGACCAGGAGTTGAAATAGTAGGTGGACTTGTTGAATTGCTGCGGCGAGGGGGCGCTGACCGAGTTCGCCGAGCCGACCACGGCCGTCACGGAGAACGGCGTGGTGCGCGGCGCCTCGTTCACCACCAGGTCGCTGAGGACCAGGCCGCCCGGGTTGGTCTTGAACGTGAGCACGACCGTCTTCGGGTCCAGCCGGACGCTCGTCGTCGAGGTCAGCCCACCCGAATCGGTCGCGGTCAGCTGCAGTTCGAGCCAGCACGGGTATTCGTGGTCCGGCGCGGTGAACGATTCGCCGGAGACACCGTTAAAGGTCTGGATCAGGTGCGTGTGGCAGTCGGTCTGCGTGAAGCAGTGATGCAGGATCAGCGACCATCTCAGCGCCGATGCCGGCAGCGTCCCGTCCTGCGCGTCGGTGGCGTGGCCTGAGAAGCTGATTGTGTCGCCGACCTTCCAGGTCAGGCTCGACGCGGGCGAGTCGATGGTGGCGACCGGCGCGGTGTTGCCGGCCGTGATGGTGACCGACTTCGTGTCGGTCGCGCCCTGGTCGTCGGTGACCCTCAGGACGGGGTGATACACGCCCGCCGTGGTGTAGGAGTATGACGCGGTGGGGCCCGTCGCGTCGCCGAACGTTCCGTCGCCGTTGAGATCCCACGAGTAGGTCAGTGGGTGACCCTCGGGGTCGGACGAGCCGGTGCCGTCGAAGCTGACCGTCAGCGGGAGGGGACCGTTGGTGGGGGTCGCCGTGACCGCCGCGGTCGGCGGCTGGTTGGCGCCCGTGAACGTGATGCGGTGGACGGTGCCGTCATCCATGTCGACGTAGAACAGGTCGCCGCCGGGGCCGATCTTCAGGTCAACGGGATGCCCGGCGGCGCCGCCCGTCGCGTCGACGCCGACGAACGACTGCAGCCTGGACGGGTCGGGTAGCCCGTTCGTGCCCGGGAGCATCGCCCAGATCTCGTTGCGGGTGTGGTCGGCGAAGAACAGCGCGCCGTTGTACTGCGCCGGATACGACCCGCCCTGGTAGAACGCCACGCCGGTGATGGACGAGCCGCCCGTGTGGCAGCCGGAGTAGCTCACCACGCACGCGCTGTGGTTGTACGTGTAGTAGGGCGCGATGACCGAACCGGGCGTCGAGTACAGGGACGAGCACAGGTTGAGGCCGGCCCCCTGGTAGCCGCCTTGCGGCGACGCTCCTTCGTAGCACGGCCAGCCGAAGTTCGACGCGGTCGCACTCGCCGGTGCCACCACGCGGTTGATCTCTTCCCAGGTGTTCCATCCGACGTCGCCGATCCACAGCTCGTCGGTGCCTGGGCGCTGGGTGATGCGGAACGGGTTGCGCAGCCCGTAGGCCACGATGCGCCGCGCGTTGGCATCCGATGAGGAGAAGAACGGGTTGCCGGGCACGCCTGCGCCGGTGGCGGGATCGATCCGCAGGACCGCGCCGTCGAGGGTTGCCGGACCGTCGGTACGACGGACGCTCTGGCTGCGCAATGCGCCGCCCTCCGCGCCGGGCGGGCTCAGCGCGGTGCCGACCGCGCCGGGCGGATCGCCACAGGGGTTTGCCTGGTCGCCGGCGTAAGTCGCGCCGTACTGCCCATAGTCCACGTTGTTGAAGCTGGCGCCATCGCCGCCACTGACGTACAGGTACCCGTCGCGGCCGAACAACAGCGTGCCGATCGAGTGGCTCGGGAACTGCTGGCACCAGTTGTTGATGAGCACCTGCTCGCTGCCGGTCATGACGTTCCCACTGATCTGCAGCCGCGACACGCGCGCCGACACGAGGCAGCCGTCGGTGGTCGGGCCCGGCGGCGTCGGGCAGGCGTCGTTCCACACCGGTGCCGTGCCGCCGATCGGGGCGTCATACGCGTACAGCACGTACACGTAAGGGCTTGCGGGGAAGTTGGGGGGCAGCGCCAGGCCGAGCAGGCCGCGGTCCCAGTAATCGTCGACCTTGCTGGACAAGTCGGCGACGGTGACCGGATTCGTGTCGGTCAGGCTCTGAAAGACCTTGATCACGCCGTTCTTCTGGCCGACGAAGATCCGCCCGTCGGGTGCGAATTGCAGCACCGTCGGGTTGGTCAGCCCACTCAGCACGACGGAG
>JBQCGJ010000309.1:0-4400 GCA_051955775.1 Gaiellales bacterium
ACCCGCTCCAGCGCGACCGGCACCGCCGCGTCGTCGAGGTCGTACAGGGCCGCGTACAGCTCGAGGTTCTCGCCCGCTGTCAGGCCCGGATACACGAGGGGATCGTGGCCCGCGTAGCCGATCAGCGGCCGTGCCGCCCGAGCCTCCGCGGGCAGCGCCCGGCCCGCCACCTGCACCTCCCCCTCGGTGGCGCGCAGCACCGTGGCCAGCACCCGCAGCAGCGTCGTCTTGCCGGCGCCGTTGGCGCCGGTCACCAGCACCGTTTCCCCCGCCGCGACGTCCAGGTCGATGCCCGACAGAGCCGCGCGCTCGCCGAACCGCCGCACCAGCCGGCGGCACACGACGGCCGTCTCAGGCGACGGCATCGACCAGCACCCCGGCCAGGAACACCAGCGCGATCACGCCGTTCATGGTCAGGAAGGCCAGATTCACCCGAGACAGGTCGTCCTCGTGCACGATCGAGTTCTCGTACGCCAGCAGGCCGGCCACGATGGCCACAGCCAGCCAGTACGCGGGGCCCAGCGAGAGCGACAGGCCCAGCCAGACCAGGAAGCCGACCGATGCGAGATGGGCCAGGCGGGTGATGCGAAGCGCCCAGCCGACCCCGAACCGGCGCGGGATCGAGTGCAGCCCCTGGCGGCGGTCGACCTCGAGGTCCATGGTCGCGTAGATGATGTCGAAGCCGCCGATCCACAGCGCGACCGCCGCGCCCAGCAGCCACGGCTGAAGCGCAAACGCCCCGGTGACGGCGATCCAGCCGCCCACCGGCGCCAGCCCGTCCACCGCCCCCAGCACGGCGTGGCACATCCAGGTGTACCGCTTCAGGTACGGGTAGACGACGAACCCTGCGACCGGGATCGGCCACAGCACGTGGGTCAGCGGCGGGAGCTGCCACACCGCGGTCAGGAATATCGCCAGCGATCCCGCGCAGAAGGCCAGCACCTGGCCGCGGGTGAGCAGTCCGGCGGGGATCTCCCGGCGCGCGGTGCGCGGGTTCCGGGCGTCGATCTCGGCGTCGATCAGCCGGTTCAGCGCCATCGCCAGGCTGCGGGCGCCGACCATGGCCAGCGTGATCCAGAACAGCTTGGCGGCGGACGGCACCCTGTCCTCGGCCAGGATGGCGCCCGCGTAGGCGTACGGCAGGGCGAACACCGTGTGCTCGAGCTTCACCAGCGAGACGAAGCGGCGCGCGTAGACGGCGGTCGCGCTCAATGTGAGGTCGGCTCCCCCAGGAGCAGGCGCAGGCCATGCTCGAGCGCCGGGGCGATGGCGTCGAAGCACTCGCCGCAGGCCCGCGGGCTGCCCGGCATGTTCACGATCAGGCTGCGGCCGACGATCCCGCTGAGCTGCCGCGACAGCATGCCGTGCGGCGACGCCGCCACGGACACCGACCGCATCACCTCGTCGAGCCCCGGGGTGCGCCGCTCGACCACCTCGGCGGTGGCCTCCGGCGTCACGTCCCGGGGGGCGAACCCGGTGCCGCCGGTCGTCAGCACCAGGTCAGCGTCCGCGGCCAGCTCGCGCAGCGCGGCGGCGATCGCAGGACGATCATCCGGAACCACCCGGCGCTCCTCCACCTGGAAGCCGGACGCCCGCAGCCGGTCGGCCAGCACGTCGCCGCTGCGGTCCTCGCGGGTGCCGGCCGACACGCCGTCGGACACCGTGAGCACGGCCGCTGTCATGCCGGCTCCCGCGTCCAGTGCCCGCTCTTGCCGCCCGACTTCTCCACCAGCTCCAGACCGGTGAGGGTGATGGCCGGGTCGAGCCCCTTCGTCATGTCGTACACGGTCAGGGCGGCTGCCGCTGCCGCGGTCAGCGCCTCCATCTCGACGCCCGTCTGAGCGGTCGTCTCGGCGGCGGCCGTGACCGACACCCCGTCGTCGTCGATCACGGGATCCACCTCGACCAGGCTGAGTGGGAGCGGATGGCACAGCGGCACGATGTCGGGCGTGTGCTTGGCGGCCATGATGCCGGCCACCCGGGCCACCGCCAGCACGTCGCCCTTGGGCACCGTGCCGGCGCGCAGGCAGTCGCGCACATGGGCCGGCAGCAGGACGCGCACCCTGGCCACCGCCCGCCGCCGGGTGACCGGCTTGTCGCCCACGTCCATCATGCGGATCTCTCCCATGCGAACGGGAAGTCTATGGCCCAGACCGGGGCCAGGCCCCAGGGCGTGGGCCCGGGGGCGCGTTACGCCCGAACGGCTGCGGCCAGGTCGGCCAGCTGGCTGGAGATCCAGTGCGAGATGTCGTTTGCCTGCACGTGCTCGCGGATCGCCTCGATGCGCCGCCGCCGCTCCTGCTCTGGCATCGTCAGCGCGAGGTGGATTGCATCCGCCTGCTCCTGGATGTCGAACGGGTTGACCGGGATCGCGTGCCGGCCGAGCTCCTGGAAGGCACCGGTGTTCTCGGACAGGATCAGCACCCCGTCGCGGGTGTTCACCAGCGGGGCCTCCTTGGCCACCAGGTTCATGCCGTCGAAGATGGCGTTCACCAGCAGCACGTCGTAGTGCTTGTAGGCCGCCACCGTCTCGGGGAAGTTGTCCGACACGCGCAGGTCGACCGGCGTCCAGCTCGACGAGTAGTAGCGGTCGTTCAGCCCTCGCGCGGCGCGCTGGATGGCGCCCATGTACTCGGCGTACTCGGGGATCTCCGGCCGTGACGGGTCGAGCAGGGCCAGCATCGTGACCCGCCCCTGCCACTCCGGATGGTCGGACAGGAACAGGTCGAAGGCGGCGAACCCGCGCACGATGTTCTTGGACGGGTCGCTGCGGTCGACGCGCAGCACCATCCGCTCCGGCCGCGCGGCGAGCACGCTGGGCTCGTTCGCCTCCACCGCCTCTGCCGACGCCAGCCGCTCGAACTCCGCCGGGTCGACGGAGATGGGGTACGAGCGGACGAGCACGGTGCGGTCGCCGACCACCGCCGTACCGGCGGTCAGGTCGACGCGGGCGCCGGTGAACTCGTCGACGCACTGCAGGAAGGAGCGTGCGTAGCGCGCGGTATGCAGTCCCACCACGTCCGCCGCCAGCATCGACTCGTGGATGGCGGTGCGGATGTCGGTGGGCAGCACGCGCCAGTAGTCGGGCTGCGGCCACGGGACGTGCGTGAAGTGCTGGATCTGCGCCTCCGGGATGCGGCTGCGGATGCCCGCCGGCACCAGGAACAGCTGGTAGTCGTGCACCATCACCACCGGCGCCGGGTCACCGGCCGCCTGCAGCTCGTCGGCGGCGGCCTGCGCGAATCGGTCGTTCACCGGGACGTAGCCCGCCTCCCAGGCCAGCCGCACGTTGCGATCGACCGACGGCTCCAGGGAGAGTCCCCACAGGTAGTGGTGGATGAACCACAGGGTGGGATTGGCGAACACGTTGTAGTAGCGGTCGTACTCCTCGCGATCGTGCGCCACCAGCCGCAGCCGCAGGTTGCCGTCGGACACGGCCCCCTCCTCGGCGACCGCGGCGTCCTCCTCCGTCAGCGCGCTGGCAACCCATACCACCCGGCGCGTGCCGGTGAGCGCCGACAGGGCGGTGACCAGCCCGCCGCCGCCGCGAGTGGACACCCGTTCGCCGCCGGGCGCCCGTGAGAAGCGGACGGGCCCGCGGTTGGACACGATCAGAATGGGAGCGTCCACGCGTTTCTCCCGGTGCTAGGCGGAGCCCTCCACCAGATTCAGCTCGACCGGCGCGCCGTCCAGCCGGTGCATCAGCGCCAGCCAGTCGCGCACCAGGCGCGGCGTGAGGAAGTTCCGGCGTACGTGCTCCTTGCCGCGGCGCGCCATCTGGTGGGCGGCATCGCCATCGGCGAGCACCGCCAGACAACGCTCGGCGCAGGCCTCGGGAGACGACACCAGGTATCCGGTGTCGCCGTCGGCAATCTGGGCGACGATTCCGCCGACCGCGCCGCCGATGGTGGGGCGGGCTTTCCACAGCGCCTCCGACACGGTCAGCCCGAACCCCTCCTTGATCGACTTCTGGATGCACACGTCGGCCTTGACCTGGAAGGCGTTCACCTCCACCGCACCCACGTTGTTGAGGTTCGACAGCATGTGGATGTCCTGGTCGTCGCCGCAGTGCTCCTGCGTCCGGTTCCAGTATTCCCAGCCTTCGGGATCATCGTGCGCCATCGACCCCACCAGGGCGAGCTGGACGCCGGGGTGGGTGCGCTTCACCTCGCGGTAGGCGTCGATCACGCCCAGCGGGTCCTTCCAGGGGTCGAAGCGGGATACCTGGAGCAGCAGCGGCCGGCCCGGGTCGATGCCGAACTGGTCAACGATATAGGCCGCGTCCTCGGGCGCCAGCGCCATGTTCTTGGGCGCCAGGGGGTCGATCGCCGGCGGCCAGATCACCGCCTGCTTCAAGCCCGTTCCCCGCGGCACGTACTCGTGCATGTGGAAGATCGCCG
>JBQCGJ010000310.1:0-15599 GCA_051955775.1 Gaiellales bacterium
GCCCGCGTCGACGCGCTGCGGTCGATCGGCGGCTTCGACGGCCGCGTGCCGTACTGCGCCGACTGGCTGGCCTGGATGCAGCTCGCGCTTCGCCACGACGTGGCGATGGCCCACCAGCATCTCGTGCGCTGGCGCCAGCACCCGGACAGCGGCACGAGCGAGTCGCTGGTCTCGGCAAGCTACGCGATCGAGGATCCCGCGGCGCTTCGCCGGGCGCTCGCCGACGACGCCTTCCCGGCAGCATGGCGTGAGCTGCGCGCGCCGATGCTCGCCGCCTGCCTGACCCGCACGGCAACGCACCTCGAGCGCGACGGCCACCGGCGGGCGGCCCACGGGCCGGCCGCCCTCGGCCTGGCCGTGCAGGCGCTCGCTCTGGCGCCTGCCGAGGAGGCTCTGCACGCGCTCGTGGTCGGACTGGCGGTCGCCGCCGGGCAGTCCCGGCCGCATGTCCCGGTCGAGCTGGTGGCCGCCCCGGGAGACGACGCCGCCGCATTGGCGGAGGCGCTCGGCCTGGCCCGCAGACTGCGTACGGGCGGGCTGCTTCGATCCTTCGTGGTGACGGTTCCGGCGGCGCTGCTCGAGCGCTCCGCAGCCGCCATCGAGGACGACCTGACCCGCAACGGCGACATCGACGTCGACCTGGTTGCCGCAGTGGACGCGAGCCCCCTGCTGCGGCCGGGGATGCTGACGGCCGCGGCGCTGGGATCGACAGAGGCCTCCCTGGCGGAGTCCCTCGGCATCCCGGTGGCCGGCCTGGCCTGGCCGGATCCGTTCGCCCGCGAGCCCGACGCGGACGTGACCGCGTGGCAGGCCGCTGCGTGACGAGCCCTCGGGTCACGGTCGCACTCGCGACGTACAACCGCGAGGCGTACCTGGCCGAGGCGATCCGCAGCGTGCTCGACCAGGACTTCGCGGACTTCGAGCTGCTGGTGTGCGACAACGCGTCCACCGACGGCACCCGCGAGCTGGTGGCGAGCTTCGGCGATCCCCGCATCCGCTACCTGCGGAACCCCGAGAACCTGGGCATGGTGGCCTCCTGGAACCGGCTGGTCGAGGAGGCGCGGGGCGAGCTGATCGCCAACCTGTGCGACGACGACCTGTGCCTGCCGGGGCGGCTGGCCCGCCAGGCGGAGGTATTCGACGCCCACCCGGACACCGACATCGTGCACGGCGACGCGCAGGTGATCGACGAGCGGGGCCGCCCGGCCGGCGCCTGGCCGAGCCGCGAGTTCGCCCCCGGCGAGCTGCTGCACATGCTGGTGCGCTCGCACAACCACCTGATCTACCCCAGCACCGTCATCCACCGCAGGGTGTTCGACCGGCTCGGCCGGTACACCGAGGGATACGCCATCGCGGCCGACTTCGACCTGTGGCTGAGGGCGGCCGCTGCGGGCATGCACTTCCGGCACACCGCCGGCGGCCCCGTGGTCGGGTTCCGCCGCCACCCGGGCGCCGGATCCCACGAGTCGCGCCGGGACATCGAGGTCGACGAGGTGCAGCGGGTCCTGGAGTCGGCACTCGAGCGGGAAGGCTGGCAGGCGCTGGCGCCGGAGGCGGTGGACGAGCGCGACGCGCGCCTGGTGCTGGCGGAGGCCCTGGCGACCCGCGGGCTGCCGCTGCCCGGGCTGGCCGCACGGTTGCGCGATCAGGCCGACGACGGCCGCCCGCGGATCATGCTCACGTCGTACGGATACGACGATTCGGGTGGCGGCACCATCGTGCCCAGGCTGCTGTCGCAGGAGCTGGCCCGCCGCGGCTGGGACGTGACGGTGTTCCATGCCGCCGTGAAGCGGCTGGACGGCCAGCCGGCCTACGCGGTGCGGGAGTGGCGCGACAACGGCGTGCGGCTGATCGGCGTGTTCAACCGCCCGCACGGGCTGCTCGACCTGGGCCATCCCGAGCGCGAGGTCGACGACCCGCCGATCACACGGGCCTTCGCCGAGGCGCTCGACCGGGTGCGGCCCGATGTCGTGCACTTCCACAATCTGCACAACCTGGGTGCGGCGCTGATCGACGAGGCGTCCGTGCGCGGCATCCCGGCCTACTTCTCGACGCACAACTACTGGCTCCTGTGCGCACGCAATTACCTCTACACCGAGACGCTCGATCTGTGCGCGGGGCCCGGCGACGGCACGGCCTGTGCGAGCTGCGTCGGCTCCCGTGACCCCGAGGCGTACCGCCGCCGGATGAGCGAGATACGCGGCCGCTCCACGCGTGGGCTGGATCGCATCCTGGCGGTCTCGGAGGCGATGCGGCGAACGCTGACGGCGTCCGGCTACCCGGCCGAGATGATCGACGTGGTGCACCAGGCGATGCCCCACGACGGGGTGATCTGGGAGGCGCTGGGGCGCGACCGGGCGCCTGGCAGGGTGGGCGATGAGCTGACGGTGGGCTTCTTCGGCACGGTGCTGCCGCACAAGGGGCCGAGCCTGCTGGTCGATGCCGCCCAGATCACGCAACGGCGCGTGCGGGTGAAGGTGTTCGGCGAGATCCCGCCGGCCTTCGCAGAGGCGCTTCGATCGCGCGACGCCCGCGGGGTTGTCGAGTTGCGCGGCGGCTTCTCGCACGACCAGTTGCCTGACCTCCTGGCCGAGGTCGACGTGGCCGTGATCCCGTCGCTGTGGTGGGACTGCGCGCCGCTCATGACCACGGAGTGTCTGGCGGGACGGGTGCCGGTTCTGGCGGCCCGCATGGGCGGGATCCCGGACTTTGTGCGGGACGGCGAGGACGGCCTGCTGTTCGACGGCCGGGACGCCGGCGACCTGGCCGAGAAGCTGGACCGCCTGGCCTCCGAGCCGGGGCTGGTGGAGCAGCTGCAGGCCGGCATCCAGGAACCGCCCGCGTTCGCCGCCTACGTGGACGAGCTGGAGGGGTACTACCGCGGACTGCGGCCCGGCCGCTCGACGGCCGGCCGTGCGCCGCTGACCGTGTCCTGGCAGGGCGACCACACGTCGCTGCAGAGCCTGGCCGGGGTCAACCGCCACGCGTGCGAGGGGTTGGAGGCCGATCCGGGGATCGCCGTGGCCCGCATCGAGCGGGAGCGGCATGCCGAGACCCTGCCGCTGCCGGCGCAGGTCGAGGTGCGCCATCAGTACCCGCCCGACCTGCGGCCGGCCCGATCGGGACGGCTGGCGGTGATCCAGCCGTGGGAGTTCGGCGCGGTGCCCCGCGATTGGGTCGAGCCGATCACCCGCAACGTGGACGAGCTGTGGGTGCCCAGCGAGTACGTGCGGCGCATGTACCTGGACGCCGGCATCCCCGCCGACCGGGTGACCGTGATCCCCAACGGCGTCGCCGTCGACCGGTTCACGCCGGACGGGCCGCGGCTCGACCTGGAAACGGGCACGGGCACCGTGTTCCTGTTCGTGGGCGGCCTGATCTCACGCAAGGGGCCCGACCTGGCCGTCGCCGCCTATCAGCAGGCGTTCGCGGGCCGCGGCGACGTCACCCTGGTGATCAAGGACTTCGGGGCCGACAGCATCTACTCGGCGGTGGACCGCTCGCGGCTGCGCGAGTGGGCCGCCTGCGGACAGCTGCCGCGCATCGTCTACCTCGACCGCGACCTGTCCGACGACGAGATGGCCGCCCTGTACCGGCGGTGCGACGTGTTGCTTCACCCATACCGCGGCGAGGGCTTCGGGATGCCGGTGCTGGAGGCGATGGCGTGCGGCCTGCCGGTGATCGTGACGGCCGGCGGCCCGACCGACGAGTTCGTGCCCGACGAGGCATGCTGGCGCGTGCGCTCGACCGTCAGGCACGAGACCGAGCAGCGATACGAGCACATCGAGACGCACGGGTTCCCGTACCTGCTGGAGCCCGACGGAGGCCACCTGTGCGAGCTGCTGGCCGAGGCGGACCGTGACGCGGATGCAAGGCGAGCCCGCGGCCGGGCCGGAGCCGAGGCCGCCCGGGCGCTTTCGTGGCGGGCGGTGGCCGCCCGCTACCGCGAGCGCATCGTGGAGCTCGCGCAGCGACAGCCGCTGAGCGCGCGGCTCGACGAGTCGCCGCTCGAGCTCGAGGAAGCCGCGCTGCGCGTGCTCGCCACCCCGGCGTGGCGCGGCCACGACCGGCTCGGCGAGCTGCTGGAGGCGTGGGTCCAGGCCGCCCGGCCCGAGACCGGCGCCTGTCTCTTCCTGCTCGCCGACCCGCGCACGGCGGGTTCCGAGGACGAGTGCACGGAGCGGGTGCTGGCCGCTGCGACGGCCCGCGGGGTGACCCTGGACGGCTGCGCGGACATCACCATCCTGCGCCACCCGCTGACGGGCGGAGACGAGCTTCGGCTGCACGCTGCGGTGGACGCCTACGTGCCGCTCGGCCGCAGCTCCGACCCGCATTCCCGGCTGGCACTGACGGCCGGCAGGCCGGTGCTCGATCCCACCGCGGGCGCGATCGGCGGGTGGCTGGAGTCGGCCGCTTGGCGCGCGGCCTAGCCTGAGCTGCGGTCGTTCGAGAGGATGACCGTCACCGTCACCGCGGCCACCGCGGCGACGCCGATCAGCCCCATCTCGACCAGCAGGAACGCCTTCGGCGAGGCGACGCCGACCAGGAAGAAGTAGAGCGTCGAGACCATCCCGCACAGCAGCGCCGAGACGCTGCCGACCAGGCCCATGCACTTGGCCAGCTTGAATGCGGCCGCGCCGGGCTGACCGGGTGTCATGCTCATCGGCACGGCGAAGCCCGCAGCCATGATGCACCCGAACGCCGACATGAACACTGCCACCATGGCGGTCTTCGCAAAGATGGACAGCAGATCGACCCCCATCGCTCCCGATCATACGCGATCCGCGCCAGTACCACCCGGGCTACCCGGCAGATCCACCCGAATCCCACCCGTACCCCTACCCAAATGGGTGGGTGTGGTCAGCGGCCGGCGCGTCTGCCGCCGGCGGCTTTCAACCCCGCCGCATACCCGGCGGCCCAGCCCATCCGGTAACCATCCGTGCGGCCGGTGGCGGACCCGGTGCGGTTGCCCCGCTTGACGCCGACGCGGTAGCCCTTGCGGTACCCGCGCCTGTGTCCGACGTTGAATCCGGCCTTGCGCCCGGCGGCAACGCCCTTCTGGTATCCCGCCTGCTGGCCCCGCGCGAAGGCCGATTCCCGGGCCTGCTGGATCACGGATTTGGAGGTCGGAGTGCCGGCTGCCATCGACCACGCGGCCACGCCGACCGCGGTGGCGGTCGCGGCGGACAGCGTAAAGGCCAGCATCAGTCCCGCGAGGCTGAGCCCCGGCAGCGCCCCCATTGAGCGCCGAGCTGAGTTCGATGCGGCCACGGTACCCCTGCTCCTTTTCCGCTCTTTCCGATAATCCTCCCACAGTCGGACGAGCGCAAGTGCCTTCCCTGACAAGATTTTTGGGCAGCTATGACAGCCGTTCGATCGCCGAGTCCAGCCGGGCCAGCGACTCCTCGCGGCCCAGCAGCTCCAGGCTCTCGAAAAGACCGGGCGACACCGTGGTGCCGGTAATTGCAACCCTCACCGGGGCGAACAGCACCCGCGGCTTGAGCCCGGTGGCCTCGCAGGCCGCGCGCAGAGCCCGCTCAATGGCCTCGGCCGTCCACTCGACGACCTCGCCCAGCGCCAGCCGGGCGGCTACCAGCGCGCGGCCGGCCTCCGGGTCGGACGACACCCGATCCCACGCCTCAGGGCGGATGTCGACCGGGCCGAACAGAAAGCCGGTCAGCCCCTCGAACTGAGACAGCACGCGCAGCTTCTCCTGCACCAGTGGCGCGGCTTCCGCCACCCGCTGAGGCCGTTCGGCCAGCGGCGAGCCGGCGTAGCGCAGGAACTCGAGCACGGCGCTCGTGAACTCCTCGGGCGCCATGGCCCGCAGGTGCTCTCCGTTCAGCCACTCCAGCTTCTCCAGGTCGAACACGCCGGGGCTGGGGTTGACGCGCTCGATCGTGAACCGCTCGACCAGCTCCGGCCGGGTCATGAACGTCGTGCGGTCGTCGAAGCTCCAGCCCACCAGCGCCAGGTAATTGATCAGCGCGTCGGCCAGGATCCCCAGGTCGCGCAGCTCCTCCACCGAGGACGCGCCGTGACGCTTCGAGAGGCGCTTGCGGTCAGCGCCCAGCACCATCGGCAGATGGCCGTAGGCGGGCGGGTCGGCGCCCAGGGCGGCGTACAGGGCGAGCTGGCGGGGCGTTGACGACAACAGGTCCTCGCCCCGGATGACGTACGTGACGCCCATCGCGATGTCGTCGAAGGGGTTCGCGAACTGATACGTCGGAGAGCCGTCCGAGCGCACGATCACGTGGTCGCCGAGCAGCGCGTTGTCCCATTCGATCCGGCCCCGCACGAGGTCGTCGATGACGGTCGCGCCGGCGGATGGCACCCGCAGCCGCACTGCGTGCGGACGGCCCTCGGCTTCGAACGCGTCGCGTTCGTCAGCGGTCAGCGACGCGCATCGCCCGCCGTACACGAGCGGCAGTCCCGCCGCCTCGCGGCGCTTCCGTTCGGCCGCCAGCTCCTCGGCGGTGCAGTAGCAGTTGTACGCGGCGTCGCGGGCGATCAGCCCGCCCACGGCCTCACGGTACAGCTCGAACCGCTCGGTCTGCCGGAACGGGCCGTCGTCCCAGTCGATGCCCAGCCACCCCAGCACCCGCAGCGCCTGCTCGATCGCACCCTCCGTCGAGCGCTCCGTGTCGGTGTCCTCGAAGCGCAGCACCACTCGGCCCTCGGAGTGCCGCGCGAACAGCCAGTTGTAGAGCAGGGTGCGCGCGCTCCCGACGTGCAGGAGCCCGGTCGGGCTGGGCGGCATGCGCACGCAGACTGGCCTCGTCACGGGCGCACCATCCGCGCCGATACGATGGCGCGATGCACTTGGGGGGTCACATGAAAACGGCCGGCGGGCTGGACACCGCTGTCGGCCGCGCGCGCGACATCGGGGCCACGGCCATGCAGATCTTCACGCAGAGCCCTCGCCAGTGGCGACACCCCGAGCTCGACCCGGAGGTCGCGGAGCGGTTTCGCACTTCCCGTGCCAGGGCGCGCATCGCCGACGTGGCCTGCCACGCCACGTACCTGATCAACCTGGGCGCCACAGACGACACCACCTACCACCGCTCGGTGCAGGCGCTGGCCGCGACCATGCGCACCGCCAGCCTGATCGAGGCCGACTCGGTGGTGGTGCATCTGGGAAGCCACCTCGGCCGCGGGCTCGACGCGGCGCTGCACCAGATCGTGCCGGCCGTTGGGATCGCGCTTGGCGAGGCCGGCGACGGGCCGACCTGGCTGCTGTTCGAGGACACCGCCGGCGCCGGCGACACCCTGGGGCGGACGGTGGAGGAGCTGGCGCAGGTGATCGACGAGCTCGGCCGGCCCGCGCGCACCGGCGTGTGCCTGGATACCTGCCACCTGTGGGCGTCGGGGGTGGACATCACCGATCCCGGGCGGGTCGACGCCCTGCTCGACGAGCTGGACGAGCGGATCGGCCTCGACCGCGTCCGTTGCCTGCATGTGAACGACGCGGCGGTCGGGCTGGGCGCCAACCGCGACCGCCACGCGCCCGTCGGCAGCGGCCAGATCGGAAGCGGCCTGGCGGTGATGCTGGGCCACCCGCGCATCCAGCATCTGCCGGCCGTGCTGGAGACCCGCGGGGAGCGAAGCGGCGAGATCGATGCCGGTGAGATGGCCACGCTGCGCCGGCTGCACCGAAACGGCGTCCGCCGCTGGGCGCGGCGTCGCGCAGGCCATGCTTGACGTGGGCGCCGAGCAGCCGCTGCCCGAGGCGGAGCTGGAGGTGCGCTTCTCGCGCGCGGGAGGCCCCGGCGGCCAGCATGTGAATACCTCCGCCACCCGGGTCGAGATCGTGCTGGATGTCGAGTCGAGTCCCAGCCTGACGGACGACGAGAAGGCCCGCATCCGGCGCCGGCTGCGCCGCCGTATGGACGCCGATGGGCGGCTGCGGGTGGTGGCCCAGGACGAGCGCAGCCAGCTTCGAAATCGGGCGCTGGCGACGGAGCGGCTGGCCGAGCTGCTGCGCTCCGCACTGGCCCCTCCCCCGCCGCCCCGCCGGCCTACCCGGCCGGGCCGCGCGGCCACCCAGCGGCGGCTGGACGAGAAGCGCCGGGCGGGCGAGCGCAAGCGGGCGCGGCGACCGCCCGACGACGCGGAATGAGGTAGGTTCGCGGCCATGACGGCGCAGCCTCGGCGGGTGCTGGTGACGGGCGGCGGCACGGGGATCGGCGCTGCCATCGCGCGCCGGCTGATCGCCGAGGGCGCCGAGGTGTGGGTGATGGGCCGCCGCGCCGAGCCGCTGCGCGCGGTGTCCGAGCGGACGATCGTGGGCGACGTGACCGTGGAGGACGACTGCACCGGCGCGCTGCAGACGACCGGCGACCTGGACGTGCTGGTGAACAACGCCGGCATCGGCGAGGGAGGCTGGGATGACATGCTGGCGGTCAACCTGACCGCGGCCCACCGGCTCAGCGACCTGGCGGGAGACGGCCTGGCCCGCCGCCGGGGATCGATCGTGATGGTGTCCTCGGTGGCCGGGTTGGTGGCGCCGCCGACGGAGCCGGCATACGCGGTGTCGAAGGCGGGGATGCTGATGCTGACCCGGTCGCTGGCGGTGACCATGGGCCGCCGTGGCGTGCGGGTGAACGCGGTCTGCCCGGGCTGGGTTCGAACGCCCATGGCCGACACCGAGATGGCCCACATCGCCGAGGACGCCGAGGCGGGCTACCGGCTGGCCACCGCGCACATCCCGCTGCGCCGCCCGGGCACCCCCGACGAGGTCGCGGCGGCGGTGGCGTTCCTGGCGTCGTCGGACGCCTCGTTCGTGACCGGCGCAGCGCTCACCGTGGACGGCGGCTCGACGGCAGTCGACGTGGGCATGCTGGCCTTCGAGCCGGAGTAGAACCGAGAACCGGTACCGGGTACCTATCTCTTCTTTGACGGTGTCCGACACCGCACGAGGTGGCGATTCAGCCGTCGCGGCGGTCGTTCACGATCACGCGGAAGCTGGGCTCCTCGTCGGGCAGCTCGTGGAACTCGGGGTTGATGCAGCCCAGCGGATCCTCGCGGTCCTCGTAGGCCCGCTCGACCCCCGAGGGGCAGATGTCGAAGGGCTGGCGCATCGCCCGCACCGCGCCGAAGCCGTTCCGGCGCCTGGCGGCGCGGCGCAGCACGTCCAGATCGATCTCGGTCGAGAACACACCGTGGGTGCAGCCGACGTAGGTGTGCCCGAACTGGTCGTGCGCGTACAGAAACGGGCACGAGCGGGCCAGGCAGGCGCTCGGATAGACCACCTTCTGGCACACCACTCCGCAGCCGCGGCACTCCACCGCGTCGGCGGCGGGAGCCTGCGGCGGCACCTGTGGGAGGCCCTTCATGGGTCCCAGTCTAGTCGCCCAACCGGAGCCGGTCTACGACCCCCAGGACCTCCGGCAGATCGCCGGCCACCGCGTCTGCAAGCGCGTGATCCCCGCCGTCGGTGCGAAACCAGGTGGCCAGGCACGTCGCCATCCCCTCCCGGCTGGGGCCGATCACGTCCTCCAGCACGCGATCGCCGACGAACAGCGTGGCCGGGCCCTCGCTGCCCACCCGTTCCAGCGCATCCCGGTAGATCACGGGGGAGGGCTTGCGGTACCCCACCTGGGAGGACAGCACGATGGCGTCGGCCCGGTCCGCCATCCCCTCGTCGCGGATCACCTCCAGCAGCACCTCGGGAGGGTCGAAGGTGTTCGAGACATAGCCCACGCGGAGGCCGCGGGAGCGCAACTCGTCGACCACCTCATGCGCCGCAGGGTGCAGCTTGCGGGCCGGGTTCCAGGCCTGGATCTGGGCGACGATGGCCGCCCGCAGCTCATCGTCCGGCGGATCCACGCCGCGCTCGGCCAGGGCAGCCCGCACGACGCTCGCGTAGTCCACCTCCCGGAAGTCCTCCGCCGTGCGTTCGTACTCTGCGCGCAGCAGCTCCGTCACCCGCTCGTGGAAGGCCTCCAGCTCGACACGCGGGGCGGGCAACGCCTCCAGGAACACACGCTGGCTGGCCACGAAGGTGGCCTCGGCGTTCTCGAACCCGACCAGCGTGTCGCCGTAGTCGAACAGCACCGCCTCGAGTTGTGCCACTAGACGACCGCAGGCTCGTCGAAATGGTGGCGGACCACGAGCCGCTTGGCCGCCGTCGCCTCGTCCAGCCGGGTCACCGGGCGCGTGTGCGGCGCAGTCTTCAGCGCGATCGGATCCTCCGCCGCCTCCCTGGCGATGGCCAGCATCGCGTCGCAGAACGCGTCCAGCGTCTCCACCGTCTCCGTCTCGGTGGGCTCGATCATCAGCGCCTCGGGCACGATCAGCGGGAAGTAGATGGTGGGCGGGTGGAAGCCGTGGTCCATCAGCCGCTTGGCCACGTCCAGCGCGGTGATCCCATGGTCGCGCTTGAGCTGCCGCGCGGACAGCACGAACTCGTGCATGCACACCCGGTCGATGGGCAGCTCGTACGCGTCGCGCAGCCGCGCCAGCAGGTAGTTCGCGTTCAGCACCGCCAGCTCGGACATGTCCTTCAGCTGCGGCCCCCACATGCGGATGAACGCGTACGCACGCACGAACACGCCGAACGGGCCGCAGAACCCGCGCACACGGCCGATCGACTTCGGGCGGTCGAAATCGCGCCGGTAGACGTCGTTCTCGCGCACCACCACCGGCGCCGGCAGGAACTGCTCCAGCATGGCCCGCACCGCCACCGGCCCGGCCCCCGGGCCGCCGCCCCCATGGGGCTGGCTGAAGGTCTTGTGCAGGTTGTAGTGGATGATGTCGAAGCCCATGTCGCCGGGCCGCGAGATCCCGCACACCGCGTTCAGGTTGGCGCCGTCGTAGTAGAGCAGCGCCCCGGCGTCGTGGAAGATGTCCGCGATCTCGGTGATCCGCTCCTCGAACAGGCCCAGCGTGGAGGGGTTGGTCAGCATCAGGCCCGCCGTCTGCGGCCCCACCACCGTGCGCAGATCGTCCACGTCGATGTTGCCCCGGCTGTCGGTCTTGACGTGGGCCAGCGTGAACCCGGCCATGGCCACCGAAGCCGGGTTGGTGCCATGAGCGGTGTCCGGGATGACGATCTCGCGGCGCTGCTCCAGCTCGCCGCGGTCGGCGAAGTACGCGCGCATCAGGGTGAGCCCGGTCAGCTCGCCCTGCGAGCCGGCCGCGGGCTGAAGCGACACGGCGTCGAGGCCCGCCACCTCGGCCAGGATCTCCTGCAGCCGCCACATCAGCTCCAGCGCTCCCTGGGCGCCGTCGTCCGACTGGTGCGGATGCAGATCGCGGAACCCGGGCAGCCCGACCACGCGCTCGTTGACCCGCGGGTTGTACTTCATGGTGCACGAGCCCAGCGGGTAGAAGCCGGTGTCGATGCCGAAGGTGCGGGTCGACAGCTCCACCACGTGGCGCACCAGCTCCGGCTCGGCCACCTCCGCCAGCCGCGGCGGCTGGGAGCGCGCGAAGCCGTCCGGCAGCTCCGCCTCCGGCACGTCCGGCGCCGGCACCCTGCCGGCCCGCCGCCCGGCCTGCGACTTCTCGTACAGCAGGTTCATGCCCCCACCTCGTCCAGCACCTCCGCCAGTCGCTCGATGTCGGCCGCCGTGCGTTTCTCGGTCACGGCGATCATCAGCACGTCCTCCATGCCCGGGTAGTCGCGCCCCAGCGGGTAGCCGGGGTGCACTCCCAGCTTCCGGGCATCGGCCACCACCTGCTCGGCCGGGCGCTTCACCCGCACCGCGAACTCCTTGAAGCTCGGCGCCGCGAACGCCTGGGGACGCCCCAGTCGCCGCTGCGCGTGCCGGCACAGCGAGTGGCAGGCCTGGCCCAGCTCCCGCAGCCCCTCCGGGCCCAGCCACGACAGGTACACCAGGCCGCCCAGCGCCAGCAGCGTCTGGTTGGTGGTGATGTTGGAGGTCGCGCGCTCGCGGCGGATGTGCTGCTCGCGGGTCTGCAACGTCAGCACATAGCCGCGGCGGCCCTCGGTGTCGACCGTCTCGCCGACGATGCGCCCCGGCAACCGCCGGATGTGGGCCGCCGTGGAGGCCATGAAGCCGTAGTGCGGGCCGCCGTAGGAGAGCGAGTTCCCGGCCGGCTGGCCCTCGCCGATGGCCATCTGGCAGCCGTACTGGCCGGGCGCCTCCAGCAGCCCCAGCGTGGTCAGGTCGACGTGCGCGATGGGCAGCGCGCCGGCCTCGCCGGCCACGCTCGCCAGGTCGGCGGCGGGCTCCAGGCACCCGAAGAAGTTCGGCTGCTGGAAGATCACGCAGGCGGCATCGCAGCACGCCTCGCGGAGGGCGTCCGGGCTGGTCACGCCGTCTCGGTGCGGGACCTCCACCACCTCCATCCCGAACCCGGGCGCGAACGTCCGCACGACCTCGCGGACCTGGGGATTGAGCGTCTCGGCCACCACCACCCGGGACCGCCCCGTGGCCGAGCGGGCGACCAGGCAGGCGTCGGCGGCGACCGTGGTGCCGTCGTAGCCGGAGGCGTTGGACACGTCCATCCCGGTCAGCTCGCAGATCGCCGTCTGGTACTCAAAGATGGCCTGCAGGGTGCCCTGGCTCATCTCGGGCTGGTACGGGGTGTACGCCGTCAGCATCTCGTTTCGCTGCGCCACCAGCTCGGCCACGGCCGGCACGTAGTGGTCGTACGCGCCTGCGCCGAGAAAGGACAGCTCCGATCCCGTGTGGGCGTTGCGGCCGGCCAGCTCGGCCAGATGGGCCACCAGCTCCTGCTCGGTCAGCGCCGGCCCCACGTCCAGCGCACGGCCCAGCCGCACGTCGTCGGGGATGTCGCGGAACAGGTCCTCGATGTCGTCGACGCCGATCGCGTCCAGCATCCGCTCGCGGTCGGCCTGGGTCAGCGAGCCGAAGCTCACAGCGTGTCCAGAAACGCCCTGTAGGCGGCCGCGTCCATCAGCGAATCGAGCTCGGAGGCGTCGGCCATGCGCACCTTGATCAGCCAGCCGTCGCCGTAGGGATCGTCGTTGATGGTGCTCTCCGAGCCGTCCAGCGCCTCGTTCACCTCCACCACCTCTCCCGACACCGGGGAGATCACCGCAGACACCGCCTTGGTCGATTCCAGCTCGCCATAGTCCGAGTCTCGGCTGACCGACTCGCCGACCTTGGGCGGGCTGTAGAAGACGACTTCCCCCAGCGCATCCTGCGCATACCAGGTCACGCCCAGGGTGGCGACGTCGCCGTCCACCCGGACCCAGTCGTGCTGTTCGTGGTAGCGGAGGTCGTCGGGGTAGCTGGGTTCGGTCATTGCGCGGTCTCCTTGACGTACAGTGGCTTTGCAGCGACGTGGGCCGGGTACTCCCGTCCGCGCACGTCGATGGTGATCTCGGTGCCCACCGAGGCGGTGTCGGCAGGGACATACCCCATGCCGATGCCGGCCTCCAGCGAGGGCGACATGGTGCCGCTGGTCACCTCTCCCGCGGGCAGCACGCGCATCCCCTGCCTCGGGATCCCGCGGTCGTCCATGCGGAAGGCGACCAGCCGGTCGTACCCTCCCGCCTCCCGCTGCGCGCGCAGGGCGTCCGCACCCACGAAGTCCTTGGCATCCAGCCCGCACACCCAGCCCAGGCCGGCCTCCAGGGCGGTGCGCTGCTCGCTCAGGTCGTTGCCGTACAGGGGGTAGCACACCTCGAGCCGCAGCGTGTCGCGCGCGCCCAGCCCGCATGGCGTCGCGCCCGCACCGATCAGCCCGTCCCACAGCTCCCCGGCTCGCTCGGCAGGTACGACAAGCTCCACGCCGGGCTCGCCGGTGTAGCCGGTGCGGGCGACCAGGCAGCGCACGCCGCACACCTCCGCGTCGGCGAACTGGAAGGCATCCAGGGCCGGCAGCTCGACCAGGTCGAGGGAGGCGGGGCCCTGCAGGGCGAGCATCGCCAGCTCGGCGCTGCGGTCGTCCAGCGCGGCGCCGCCCGGGCGGTTCCGGTCCAGCCAGCCGTAGTCGGCCTCGACGCGCGAGGCGTTCACCACCAGCAGCAGGTGGTCATCCGCGAACCGGTACGCGATCAGGTCGTCGATCGGGCACCCGCGCTCGTTCAGCAGCAGCGTGTACTGGGCGTGCCCGGCCTCGATCCGGTCGAGGTCGTTGGACAGCATCAGCTGCAGGTAGTCGAGGGCCTGCGGCCCGCGCAGCTCGAGCTGCCCCATATGTGACACGTCGAACAGCCCGGCCGCCGTCCGCACCGCGTGGTGCTCGGGGATGACCCCCGCGTACTGCACCGGCATCTCCCAGCCGGCGAAGGGGACGAGGCGGGCGCCGGCCGCAACATGACGGTCGTGGAGCGGCGTACGGCGAAGGCCTTCCGGCGGCATTCCGGGAGGTGAGTCTAGTCGTTGACCGTGCTGCTGTCGGGATACCCCATTTCGGGGATGCCGGGAGCGCTGATTCGGTGAGGTTCGCGGGGGGCCGCTGGGGAATGATGAGAGGCGAACTCCGACCCCGGCCCATGCCCTGGGCTGAATGCTCGACCCATCCCCGGAACTCGCGCTTCGGCACACCGAAGCACTCGCCTCACTCACCGTCGAGGCTCTGGTCGACCATCCCCTCGAGCTGCTGATACAGCATGCGCTGGACGTGGCGGCGGCCGCCCTCGGCGAGCGGGCGGCGACGTTGAGCGAGTCCGTGCCGAAGACGGGCACGCTCGATGTGCGGGAGGTGGTGGGACTGCCCGACGCAGAGGGACTGCGGTGTGACGCCGACGCGAGCAACGCGCTGGGCAGTTGCCTGAGCGGCCGAAGGCCGGTGCTGGTTTCGGACTGGCGATGCGAGGAGCGCTACGAGTGGCCGCAGGCGCTTCGCCGGGCCGGCGTGCACAGCACCCTGGCCGTGCCGGTGCTGGCCGGACCGTGGCAGGGCGTGCTGGCCGTGCACTCCGCGGCGCCGGGCCGGTTCACCAGCGAGTCCGTGAAGCCGCTCGAGGAGGTCACCCGCGTGCTGGCGGCGGGCCTGCGCAGGGCCCACCTGGAGGAGCTCGTGCAGAGCCGTGCGCAGCAGCACGCCGCGCTGGCCGAGCTGGGCCGGCTGACCCTCACCGACATGCCGGCCGACGAGCTGCTCGGGCGCGGCGCGGAGCTGGTGGCTGCCGCCATGGGCGCCGCCGTGGTCACCGTGTCGGGCCGCGACCCCGACGACTCCGTCCACGTGCGGGCCGTCCATCCCCCTGATCTTGCGAGCGCGGAGAGCTGGCTGGGTGACGGCGCTTCCGCGACGGTGCCCGACTGGAGCCTGGCAGACCGCGGCCCGGCCGCCCCGGCGGAGCAGTCGGTGCGTTCGAGCATCGCGGCCCGCACGGGCCCCCACGGGATGCTGGCGGTGCACTTCCGCGATCCCCACGAGCGCGACGCGGTCGATGCGCGGCTGGTCGAGGTATGCGCAAGCATGCTGGCCGGCGCGGTCGAGCGCTCCAACGCGCAGCGCCGCATGGCGATGACTGCGGTCACGGCTTCGGTCGCGGCAGATGTCGCCGCAGCCTCCGGCACGGCCGTCGAGACCCGCCGGCGGCGCGCCGCGGCGTCCATGCTGCGCGCCGGCGAGGCCGAGCGGGAGCGGATCGCCAGCGAGCTGCACGACGACACCGTGCAGGAGATGGCGGCCATCCTGATCACGCTGGA
>JBQCGJ010000311.1:0-2960 GCA_051955775.1 Gaiellales bacterium
CACGTGGCCATCGTCGGCGACGTCCTGCACTCACGGGTGGCGCGCTCGAACATCCAGGGCCTGGTGATGCTCGGGGCGCGGGTGACGCTGGTCGGGCCGCCGCCGCTGATACCGCGCGGAATCGAGGCCATGGGCGCGGAGGTCAGCCACGACATCGCCGCCATCGCCGACGCCGACGTGGTGTACGTGCTTCGCATGCAGCGTGAGCGGATGTTGGAGGGTGCCAACTACGTGCCCTCGCTGAGCGAGTACACGGCGCTGTGGGGGATCACGCAGGAGCGCGTCAGGCCCACCCAGCTGGTCATGCACCCGGGCCCGATGAACCGCGGGGTGGAGATCGCCTCTGAGGTTGCCGACGCCGCCAACTCGTGCATCGTGCAGCAGGTGCGCTCGGGGCTCACGGTGCGCATGGCGGTCCTGCACGACCTGGTCACCGAACCGGGCCCGACCCCGTCCGAGAACGCTCTGCGGGTCGTCGCCGACGGCGCCCAACCGGCACGGGCCGGCCAGGAGGTGGCCTGATGGAGCGGCTTCACCGCGCCTCTGCCCCGCCTGCCAACCTGCTCATCCAGGGCGCGCGGGTGGTCGACCCCGGCTGCGGCCTGGACGGCAAACGACTCGACCTGCTGGTGCGCGACGGCGTGGTCGCCGAGCTCGGCGCGGATCTGGACGCCGGCGGCGCGGAGGCGCTCGACGCCCGCGGGCTGACGGTGACGCCGGGCCTGGTCGACCCGCACGTCCATCTGCGCACGCCGGGCGACGAGGACGAGGAGGACATCGAATCCGGCACCCGCGCAGCAGCCGCGGGGGGCTTCGCCGCGATCCTCGCCATGCCCAACACGCGCCCGGTGGTGGACGCACCCGAGATCCTCGACTCTCTCGTGCTGCGGGCGCGCGAGCAGGCGGTCGTGCCGACCGGCTTCTTCGCCGCCATCAGCCGCGGCCAGCAGGGCCGCGAGCTGGTCGACATGGGAGCACTGGCGGCCCGTGGAGCGGCCGGGTTCTCGGACGACGGGCGACCGGTCGAGCGCGCGGCACTGCTGCGGCGGGCGCTCCAGTACAGCCGGGTGACCGGCCTTCGGTTGACGCTCCACGAGGAGGACATGACGCTGGCCGACGGCGGGCAGGCCCACGAGGGCGTGGTGGCGGCCGAGCTCGGGCTGCACGGCCACCCGTCGATCGCCGAGTCGGTGATGATCGCGCGTGATCTCCAGATCGCACGCCACGAGGGGGTCGGCCTGCACCTGTGCCATGTGTCGGCAGCCGAGTCGGTGGCCGAGATCCGGCGTGCCAAGGAGCTCGGCCTGGAGGTCACCGCCGAGGTGTCGCCGCACCACCTGTGTCTGACCGAGGAGGCGGTTCGCCCGCTGGTGGCCGCCACGTCCAAGATGAATCCGCCGCTGCGCTCCGCCGCCGACCGGGCCGCGCTGATCGACGCCCTGGCGGACGGCACGCTGGACTGCGTGGCGACCGATCACGCGCCCCACCGGGCCGACGAGAAGCAGCTGCCGTTCGAGGACGCTGCGAACGGGGTGATCGGCCTCGAGACGGCGTTCTCGGCGCTGTACACGAACCTGGTCGCGCCCGGCCTGGTGCCGCTGACCACCGTGATCGAGCGGATGTCCCTCGGCCCGGCCAGGGCGTTCGGGCTGGAGCCGCCGACGGTGCGGGTGGGCGCGCCGGCCAACCTGGCGGTGTGGGATCTCTCACGCGACTGGCTGGTGCGCCCGCCGTACGCGTCACGCTCCGCGAACTGCGCGTTCGACGGTCAGCTCCTGCGGGGCATCTGCACGCTGACGCTGGCCGCCGGATCGGTCGCGCATCGCTCCCTGCATGTTGCCGAAGTGGCCGGCTAATGGCGGCCGTCCTGGTGCTCGAGGACGGCACGGTGTACCGTGGGCGACCGTATGCCGGGCACGGCGTGTCCGTGGGTGAGGTGGTGTTCACGACCTCCATGACCGGCTATCAGGAGGTGGTCACCGATCCCTCATTCGCCGGCCAGCTGGTGACGTTCACGCAGCCCATGATCGGCAACTACGGGGTCGAGCCGGACGTCTCGGAGTCGTCGCGGCCGCACGCCATGGCGGTGATCGTGCGCGAGGGCCGGAACGCCGCCCCGGGCAGCCGCAGTGGGTTCGCAGACTGGCTGGCCGAGCACGACGTGGTCGGGCTGCAGGGGGTGGATACGCGTGCGATCACCCGCCGTCTGCGCTCCGGCGGCTCGCTGCGGGGAGCGGTGTCCAGCGGCAGCGCGTCGGTGGCCGAGGTGCTGGAGATGGTGCGGGCCGCGCCGGGCATGACCGGGCAGGCCCTGGCCGGCGGCGTCTCGCTGGCCGAGCCGCAGGAGTTGCCGGCGCTGGCCGCGGAGCGCGCGCACGTGGCCGTGCTCGACTATGGCGTCAAGTCGTCGATCGTGCGCATCCTGCGCGAGGCGGGCGCTCGGGTCACGTGCTTCCCGTGGGATTCGTCCGCCCATGACGTGCTGGCCGTCCAGCCCGACGGCGTCCTGCTGGGCAATGGGCCGGGAGACCCGGCGGCGCTCACCGCATGCGTGTCCGAGGTGCGGGCGATGATCGGCCAGGCGCCGGTGTTCGGCATCTGCCTGGGCCACCAGCTGCTGGGACTGGCGCTCGGCCTGGAGACGTTCAAGCTGCGGTTCGGGCATCGCGGCGCCAACCACCCGGTGCTGCAGGTGGACAGCGGGCGGGTGCTGGTGACCGCCCAGAACCACGGCTTCGCGGTGCGCGGCCCGAAGCCCGGGGAGCCCTTCGAGACCGACTTCGGGCCGGCCCGGGTGACCCACGTGTCGCTGTACGACAACACCGTGGAGGGTCTCGAGCTGTGCGACCTGCCGGTGCGAAGCCTGCAGTTCCACCCTGAGGCCAGTCCGGGGCCGCACGACGCCCGGCAGGCGCTGGAGGAGTTCGTCGACCGGGTGGCCCCCGCGGCGACACGCGAGC
>JBQCGJ010000312.1:0-3775 GCA_051955775.1 Gaiellales bacterium
GGACCGAGCTATATGTGCCAACTGTGCAATCAGGGCCATCGGCGGCACGGCTCCGTGGCATCCGTGCAGGCAGTGCGCCCGATGCACGAGGCCATACTTCTCATAATCCGCCGGTCGTGGGTTCGAGCCCCACCCGCCCCACATAATCATATCCGTATAAAGTTCGATATACTGTATTTGAAAAGGACCAACGGCCTCCCTAGCAAGCGCGGCGAGTTCGCCGTTGCACCGTCGAGCCAGATAATCCCAGCGTGGTCAGTCCGGTCAGTGCAATGATCCGCGTCATCTGTGCAGGTAGAACGCTCGGTGCGTGAGACCCGTACTGGTCGTAAACGGCTGGCCGGCGGTTCGAACCCACTCCCCGGCTCCAGGTTGTTTTGGCGAGGCGATGCGGATTTCAGGCACGGTGCCTGGCTAGCACAGAGATGTGAGCGCGCTACCCGCCGACTAGGGGCCAGAGGACCCGCTGGCTGGAAGCATCTGCAGCGGTTCCTGCGGCTCAGGGCCGGGAGAGCTATCAGCGCGAACCGGCCGGGCTTTCACGAGGCGCGAGATCGGGCGCTGGCCGGTACCGGCGGGGGGATGCTGCTGGATGACGCGATGCGGCCGGTCGGCCCGGCGAAACGGTGAGGACTCGTAAAACCCAGGATGCGCCCGATGCCACGGTGGGCGGATCGCGGCCACGCAGGCACCCTCCGCGCCATCGCTACTCCGGCGGCTCGGCCTGGCCGGCCCAGGCTTGCGGCAGACGCGTCGGCCCCCGGCAGACCCGCCCACGGCCTCGATGCTTCTCTGGCCATGGGATCACCGGTGGTCCGGTCAGCAGTGACTATGGCGCGACTGGGACTGGCGGTCCTCGTGAAGGCGGCTCAGGCCCGCTGCTGCAGGGCGATGCGACGGCCGGCTTGATCGGGGCGGGGGAGGGCGGCGTGCTCGGCGGCCAGCGCAGCCACCGCTGCGGCCGCCTCAGGCGGCATCGGCGCCACCCGCTCCGCGCTGACGTGCAGGAACATCAGCTCACAGGTCGCCGCCACGCTCCCCGCGCGGGTCATCCGGTGGAACACGTGCAACCGCTTGGCGTCGTGGCCGAGCAGCTGGGTGCGGTACGCCAGCGTGGCGCCCGAGGTAACCGAGGACAAGAAGCACAGGTGGCTTTCCGCGGTGTAGATGCCGCTGCCGGTCCGGGCCCGGTAGGCGGCGCCCAGGCCGACGTGGTCCAGGAACGCCTCAGTCGCCTCGGTGAACGCCATGAAGTAATAGGCGTCCATCATGTGTCCGTTGTAGTCGATCCACTCCGGCGGCACGGCCCGGCCGCCGGTGCTGAGCCCTCCAGAACTCACACCGCGTGCTCGAACCCGGGCACGTCGGCGATCAGCTGGCGGGTATAGGCCTCGGTGGGCGCGGTCAGCACCTGCGTGACCGGGCCGCGCTCACAGACCTGGCCGGCGCTGATCACCGTCACGTCGTCCGCGATGCTCCGCACCAGCGGCAGGTTATGCGTGATGAACATCAGCGAGAGCCCGCGCTCGGCCTGCAGCCGCAGTAGCAGCTCGACGATCGCGGCCTGCACCGACACGTCGAGCGCCGAGGTGATCTCGTCGCAGACGAGCAGCTCCGGGTCGACGACCAGGGCGCGGGCCAGCGCCACCCGCTGTCGCTCCCCGCCGGAAAGCTCATCGGGGTACCGCGCCGCGAACGACTCCCTCAGCGCCACCGAGGTCAGCGCGTCCCCGATCCGCTTGTCGTGCTCCTTGGCCGGGAGCTTGGTGAAGTGCGCGAGCGGATTCCCGATGATCTGGCCGATGGTCTGCCGGGGGTTGAGCGAGCCGTACGGATTCTGCGCGACGAACTGGATCTTGCGCAGCTGGTCCTGCGTCCTGCCCCGCACGCCGGGCGGGAGCTGCTTGCCGTCGAACGTGATCGTCCCGGTCCAGTCCTTGTGCAGCCCGACGACGCACCGGGCCAGCGTGGTCTTGCCCGACCCCGAGGTGCCGACGATCGCGACTGCCTTCTTGGCCCCCACGTCGAGGCTAACGTCGTGCAGCACCGGCTTGTTCGTGTAGGATACCGACACGTCGCTGATCGTGAGCACCGGTTCCGCGGCCGGAGGCATCGTGCGCTCCCGGACTCGCAGGGCGGTGCCGGACAGCGCGATGACCTCCATCGCGCGTACGCACCTGGCCGCGTGCCCGGTGTCCGACACCGCGACCGGCGTCGGCTCGCGCCGCTCGCATTCCGCGATCGCGAACTCGCAGCGCGGCCGGAACGAGCAGCCGGCCGGCCGGTTGCCCGGGCGCGGCGGGGAGCCGGCCATGCCGTGCAGCTCGTGAGAGCTTTCCATGGACGGAATGGCCCGCATCAGCCCGCGGGTGTACGGGTGGGCGGGGCTCGCGAAGAGCTCGCTCGCCGCGCCGATCTCGATCAGCCGGCCGGAGTACATGACCGCGACATAATCGGCGATCTCCGCCACCACGGCGAGGTCGTGGCTGATGTAGACGGCGGCCACCTGGTAGGTATGGCACAGCCCGCGCACCGTGTCCAGGACGCGGCGCTGGGTCGTGACGTCCAGGCCCGTCGTCGGCTCGTCCAGCACGATCAGCCGTGGCCGGCAGGCGAAGGCCATGGCCAGGGCCACCCGCTGCTGCTGCCCGCCGGAAATCTGGTGCGGGTAAGAGGCGAGGATCGGGCCGGGATCCTCGATGCCGGCCTCGGCCATCACCTGGGTGAGCCGGTCGGCGTCGCCGCCGTGGATGGCGAAGACCTCGCGCAGCTGGGTGCCCACCTTCAGCACCGGGTTCAGCGCGCTGCCCGGGTCCTGCGGGACGTAGGCCACCGTCCGGCCGCGCAGTTTCTGCAGCTCGTGTTCTGACAGCGCGAGGATGTCCTGGCCGTCGATGAGCACCTTGCCGCCGCCGAGCGCCAGGCCGCGCTTGAACAGGCCGAGCAAGGCCAGCGCCACCGTGGTCTTGCCGGAACCCGATTCACCTACCAGGCCGAGCACGTGCCCGGGTCGCACGGTGAACGACACCTGGTCGACGACGTCCACCTCGGGTCGCCCGCGGGACGGTCGCATCACGATCCGCAGGTTCTCCACCGCTAGCCGCGGCGTGCCCGGGTCGGCCGGCGGCTTGGCCGCCGGGATGTCCTCGACCGTGGCTGTGCCCGTCGCCGGGATGTCTTCGGATGGGGCGGTCATGTCAGGTAACCTCCCTCACGACCAGGGCGATAGGCTCCGATTCTGTGGCCCGGCCGCCGACGCCGAGCGAGGCCCGCGCCACCGCGTCGGTGAAGGTATTCACGCCGATGGTGAACAGCGCGATGAGGATGGCCGGCATGAGCACCCCCCAGGGGTTGGCGATCAGGCCGACCCGGTTCTCGTTGATCATCAGGCCCCAGCTCGCCGCGGGCGGCTGCAGCCCGAAGCCGAGGAAGCTCAGCCCGGCGATGACCAGCATCGAGTAGGTGAGGCGCAACCCGATCTCCACCATCAGCACCGAGGTCAGGTTGGGCAGAACGTCCCTGCGGACGATCCGGCGGCCCGGGATGCCGAGGATCTGCATGGCCTTGACGTAGTCCCGCTCGCTGATGTCCAGCGCCGACGCGCGGGCCACCCGGGCCACCTGCGGCATGTGCGAGATGGCCACGGCGAGCACGATCAGCCAGATCTTCGGGCCGAGGATGGCCACGAGCAGCAGCGCGAACACCAGCTGCGGGAAGGCCAGGATCACGTCGACGGCGCGCATGATGATGCTGTCCCACCAGCCGCCGTAATATG
>JBQCGJ010000313.1:0-4174 GCA_051955775.1 Gaiellales bacterium
GCGATGTCCGCCACCACGGGCGCGGCGCCGGAACCGGTGCCGCCGCCCTCGCCGGCGGTCACGAACACCATGTCCGATCCCCGCAGCACGGTCTTGATGCGGTCGCTGGACGACTCGGCCGAGGTCCTGCCGACCTCCGGATCGGCGCCGGAGCCGAGCCCCTGCGTCTGCTCGCGGCCGATGTGGATCTTGATCGGGGCGTCCGACATCTGAAGCTGCTGGATGTCGGTGTTGACGGCGATGAACTCCACGCCGGTGACGCCCGCTTCGATCATCCGGTTCAGCGCGTTGCAGCCGCCGCCGCCCACGCCGACCACACGGATCACCGCCAGATAGGGATTCCCACGTGCGACCGCGCCGCCGTCGCCGGCCTCGGAGATGTCCACCACCCGGGGCCGGGCGCGGGGCTCGGGCTCGGCCTTGGCCGGCGCCGCCCCGGCCGCCTCGGTGGCCTTGAACAGCTGGGCCAGCGGTCCGTCTCGCATGCTATGACGCTTTGCCATTTCGGAGCACCTCCCCGGCCAGGTCGCGGTACGCCTTGGCCGCGTTGCCCTTGGCATCGTATTTCAGCACCGAGGTGCCCTTCACCGGCGCCTCCGCGTAGCGGATCGTCTTGCGGATACGGGTGTCGAACACCAGCTTGCCGAAGTTCTCCTGGAGGATCTCGACGGCTTCGCGCGCGTGCAGCGTGCGGCCGTCGAACATGGTCGGAAGGATCCCCGAGATGCGCACATCCGGATTGAGGTTGTCGCGGATCATGGTCAGCGTGTTCTCGAGCTGAATCAGGCCGCGCAGGCTGAGGTACTCGCACTGCACCGGCACGATCACGCTGTCGGCGGCCGTCAGCGCGTTGATGGTCAGCAGCCCGAGCGACGGCGGGGTGTCGATCAGGATGTGGTCGTACCGGCCGCGCACGGGCAGCAGCGCCTTCTGCAGCGCCCGCTCGCGGCCGATCATCGACGACAGGGCCAGCTCCGCGCCGGCCAGGTCGATCGACGACACCGCCAGGTCGATCTCCCGCGACACGATCACGTCCTCGATCGGCGTCTTGTGCACGAGGACGTCGAACATCGACCGTTCGAGATCGTCGGGATCGATGCCCTGGCTCATGGTCAGGTTGGACTGCGGGTCGAGGTCCACGGCCAGCACCCGGCGGCCGCGCTCGACGAGCGCGACGCCCAGATTCAACGTGGTGGTCGTCTTGGCGACCCCGCCCTTTTGATTGGCGAGGGCGATGACCTGACCCAAAGCTGCTCCTTTGACGGATGCCAGTGCGAGGGTTGGTGCCGGATCGGATCGATCCGGGAGAACGGCGACTGCGTCGTGCATCGTGCTTGTGTTCTCCGAGAATCAGTCTAATCCTGCACTCCCCGCGCGGCTGCTATGCGCTCGCGGGGCGCGGGATGTGAGGCTGTCAGGACATGGTAAAGCCGAGGAGGGTCGAGCTCGGACAGATTCTGCTCCACAAGCCGCTCCAGCGCCTGGGCGAACGTCTCTCCCTCCCCGGTCAGCTTGACCGCATAGCGGTCGGCTCCGCGCTCCAGCCGGCGCGAGTATGCCGCCCCCGCTGGCGACACCAGCGCTGACGCCAGCCCGTAGCCAAGCGCGGCAGCGGGCAGGGCGGTCAGGTGGCCGGGGCCGTCCGGCGCGAACAGCTTGATGCCCAGCCAGCAGCCGGCGATGCCGAACGCCAGCGCCGGTACGGAGACGCCGACCAGCCGCCACACGTCTCGGTGCACGTCGTGACCCAGCTCATGAGCGAGCACGACGCGCACCCGCGCCAGCATTCCGTCCTGCTCCGCGTCCGGGCCTTCGGCCAGCGTATCGCCCACGTAGATCCGGCGGGTCGGGCCGAGCCCGGCCACCATCGCGTTGGCCGCCGACGTCTTCTCTCCCATCCGCAGCAGCCGCAGCTCTCGCACGGCGACCCCGGCGTCGCGGGCCGTGCGCCACAGCTCCTCCCCCAGCCTGCCCTCCCGCAGCGGCTCACAGCGCAGGAAGATCGGCAGCAGCACGACCGGCCACAGGCCGGCCATGAGCACCGAGAAGGCCACCGCGGCGCCCCACGCGGCGACCGGCCAGAAGTCCGGCGTGAGCCGCTGCAGCCCGAGCAGGCCGGCGACCACGATGCCTCCCAGCACGGCCCCCACCCCGGCCCCCTTGAGCCGGTCGGCGAACCACCCCCGGGGCGTCTGCCGGGACAACCCATGCCGCCGGGACAGCCGGTAACCCACGACCCCGAACGGCAGTCCGAGCAGCCACAGCCCCGGGCCCAGCAGGACGAGCGTCCACCACCCGCCGATGTCGCCCGCCACCGCCGCCAGCCCGACCAGCGCGGCCAGCGACACAAGCCCGGAGGCGAAGCCCAGGCGGCGCCGGGCGCGGTGATAGGCGCGGGCCTCGCGCTGGCGCAGCGGATCGTCCATGTCCGGCAGGGTAGAGCGACCGCTGCATCCCGTCCGTGTAGAGTCGCCATCATGCCGGGCCGGGTGGCGGTGGTGACGGGAGCGGCCGGCGCCATCGGCGGCGCCGTCGCCGCCACGCTGGCCAGCGACGGCTTCCAGGTCGTCGGCATCGACGTGGCGGACGGCGCAGACGTCGTATGCGACGTGCGCCGGGAGCCGGAGCTGATGGCGCTGCGAGACAGGCTGGAGGCCGGGCCGGGCCGGCCGTGGCTGCTGGTGAACGTGGCCGGGGCGTTCTTCGAGCACCGCATCCCCGAGCTGTCGGTCGAGGATTGGGACCTGCTCCTGGACACCAACCTGAAGGGCACGTTCCTCGCCTGCAAGACCTTCCTGCCCGGGATGATCGCGAGCGGGTCGGGCTGCATCGTGAACGTCGCCTCCACCGCCGGACTGGCCGGCGGCCGCACACGCGCCGCCTACTGCGCAGCCAAGGCCGGCGTGGTCAACCTGAGCCGGTCGCTGGCGATCGACCACGGCCCGGACGGTGTGCGCGTGAACTGCGTGTGCCCGGGCCTGATCGACACTCCGATGGCCGACTGGATCCGCACCGACGCCCAGCGGCTCGCCGAGTGGGAGTTGACCGTGCCTGCGCAGCGCATCGGGACGGTGGACGATGTGGCCGGCGCCGTGTCGTTCCTGGCCTCCGACCGCGCCTCCTACATGCACGGGTCGGTGGTCCGCGTGGACGGTGGCGTGCAAGCCTGATGAGCGGCGTGGAACGCACCCTGCTGCGGTTCCCGGACGCAGCTCTGGACGGCCTCGAGATCCCGCTGACCGTCGCCCGGGGCGACGCCGGCGGCCCCCACCTGTGCCTGCTGGCGGGGATCCACGGCTGCGAGTACTCGTCGATCGACGCCGTCCGCCGGTTCATGCGCGAGCTCGACCCGGGGCGGTTGCGGGGCACGGTGACCGCCGCCGCCATCGCCAACCCCTCCTCGTTCTGGGGGCGCACGCCGTTTGTCTCGCCCGGCGACGGCCTGAACCTCAACCGGTGCTTCCCGGGCGACCCGCAGGGCAGCTTCACCCACGTGCTCGCCCACCGGCTGTTCGAGCGCCTGATCCGGCCGGCGGACGTGCTGCTCGACCTGCACGGCGGCGACATGGTGGAGGCGCTGGAGCCGTTCAGCCTGTACGACCCGTCGGCGGTCGAGGACACCGCGCGGCAGCTCGCCGTGGACTTCGGCCTGCCCTACGTGGTGCGGGTCGAGCGGTCCGAGTCGCCCGTGGCGGGCACGACCAGCGGCGCGGCGGCCGAGCTGGGCATCCCGGGCGTGATCGCGGAGGTCGGCGGCCGCGGGCTGCTGGAGGCGGACGCGGTGGCGCTGCACCTGACCGGGATCTCCAACGTGCTGCGGCGGCTGGGCATGCTGCCGGGCGAGCCCGAGCCGGCCACGCAGCCGCAGCACACCGTCGACCGCTTCGTGTGGCTGCGGACGAGCACCCGCGGCTGGTGGCGCCCGCAGGTCGGTGCCGGAGATCGGGTGGCCGCAGGCGAGGTGCTGGGCGTGGTCGAGGATCTGTTCGGCGAGCCAGCCGAGCGGATCGAGGCTCCGGAGGACGGCGTGATCCTGTTCGCCACCACCAGCCCGGCCATGGCCGAGGAAGGACTGCTGCTCGGGCTGGGCGCCGGGGTGCGGCGGCTGGGCTGAGAGCTCAGCTCACGGGCCAGATCTGCCAGCCGCTGCGCTGGCGCGGCTGGGCCTGCCGGA
>JBQCGJ010000314.1:0-6071 GCA_051955775.1 Gaiellales bacterium
GGCATGCGCGAGCGCGGTGATGTAGCGCGCCGGCCCGATGATCTGGCTGAAGGAGTGGTTCTCCATCACGATCACGATCAGATGCCGGATGTCCGGCCGCTTGTGCGCTCTGCTCCCGCACGGGGAGGGTTGCTTGAACCGCGCCGCCGCGGCCGCGTGGTGGCTCGCCGTCGCGCCCACCGACGCCGGCACGATCGCAGAAACGGCGACGGCGGCCAGGGCCGCCGCGAGGAGTCGCATTCGGAGCATCTATGGTCACCCTACCGGCTCGTCCGGCCGGCGCACGGAGGAACCGCCAGGCTTTACCCGATCCTCATCTCCAGAGCTCCAGCTTTACGGGTTCCACACAATGCAGCCGGGCCTCAGGGTGTCTTCGAGCAGTCCTTGTCGGCCGGGTCGGTGTACGACTGCTGGACCAGGTTCTGGGCCTGGTCACGCGTGGCGTCGTACGGCCCCGGGGCCGGCCCCGTCCAGCTCATGATCGGCGTCACGCGGGGGCCCATGATGGTCGCCCGGTAGGCGTCTCCCTTGGCGGTCGAACCGCGTCCGTAGAGCTGATACATGCCCAGGCAGAAGGCCCCGTCCGGCCGGTGCAGCAGGCCGGAGTTGAAGCGGTACCAGCCCGTGCCCCAGGCGGGGTTCAGGACGTCCACATAGAGGTTTCGGCCGTAGGTGTCGAGCGGGTTCCCGGTGTGCGTCGCGGAGAACCCGTAGACCGGCGATCCCTGGTACTCGAGGTAGCCGAACACGTGGTCGAAGTGCTGCGAGTACACCCAATCCGTGCCCACGTACAGCTTGGGAAGGTCGCCCTTCCAGTGCGACAGGTGAAGCTCCTTGGCCTGCTGGCGTGCGTTGCCGGGCCAGCCGCCGTCGCGCAGTTCGCGGCGCCAGGTCTGGAGTGCCCAGTGGCTGCCGTCCGGCGCGTCGCAGGCGTACACCAGATGCGACAGCGGCGGGCCGGTGTACCGGGTGCAGGAGTTGCGGACGCGCTTCCAGTATCCGCTGCCGAATGACCCGTAGCCGCCCGAGTAGTCGAGCTTGAACTTGACCTGCTTGACGGAGGTGCTGGGCGGCCGGGCGTTCACCGCCCCCCAGGCCAGCACGTGGTGGGCCCTGTGTTTGGTGTCGGTGTAGTTGACGACCGCCAGGTTGTAGCGGTTGACCTTGAGCGTTGGATGGCCGGCGCTGAAGGTGATCATCTGGCTCGCGTGGGCAGGCACGGCCCACGCGACAACCATCATCGACCCCAGCGCCGCCGCTGTCAGGAATCGGCGCATGTCCCTGGGGTCGGCCCCGAAGGGGTGCTGCGGTCATACCCGGATTGGAGGATTCGGCCCTCCCGGAAGCGCGTAGTCGGTAGAGTCCCGGGCACCATGCTGGACGCCGAGCTGGCCATTCTGGGGGCGTTCGTGCGGACGCTCGATCCCGAGCGGCCCCAGGCTGAGGCGGTGGCGGTGGCGGGGGGCTCGATCGTCGCTGTGGGGTCGAACGATCAGGTGCGGGCGTGCTGCGGCCCGCGGACAGAGCTGGTCGACGGAGCGGGGATGACGGTGGTGCCGGGGCTGGTGGACTCGCACCAGCACCCGATCGTGGGGGCCGAGACCTCGAGCGGCGTCGACCTGTCGGCCGCGCGGTCGGTCGAGGACGTGTGTACGGCGCTTCGGGCCGCCCGCCGCTCGATGCGCGAGGGCGAATGGCTGCGCGGCCACTCCATGACATACGAGGCGTTCGCTGGCTCCACGCTGTCGGCCGAGCTGATCGAGTCGGCGGTGGGCGGCGCGCCGGCGCTGCTCACGTTCTTCGACATGCACACGGCACTGGCCAGCCGCTCCGCGCTGGCCGCCGCCGGCATCACCGGCCCGCGCACCTTCGAAGACCACTCCGAGATCGTGTGCGACGAGGGCGTGCCCACCGGCGAGCTGCGCGAGGTGTCGGCCTGGGCCGTGGTCGAGGCGGCGGCGCCCAGCCGCAGCGCGGCCGAGCGGCGGGAGCTGGTGGCGCGCGCACTGCGGGAGCAGAACGCGGTTGGCATCACGGGCATCCACGCCATGGACGGCTCGCCCGAGGTGCTCGACGACTACCGGGCGCTGGAGGCGGAGGGCCTGCTCACGGCGCGCGTGGTGGTGCCCTACAACGTCGACCCCACGACGCCGGTCCGCGAGTATCCGGCGCTGATCGCCGAACGAGGTCAGCACGGCAGGCTGTGGCGGGCGGGCGCGGCCAAGTTCTTCATCGACGGGGTGGTCGAGTCCGGAACGGCGTGGCTGTTCGAGCCCGATGCGAACGGCGGCGGTGAGGAGCCGTTCTGGCCGGACACCGCCGCGTACCGGGAGGCCGTGCGGATCTTCGACGCGGCGGGATTCCAGTGCATCACGCATGCGATCGGCGACCGTGCCGTGCACGAGGCCCTGAACGCCTATCGTGATGCCGCCGCGGCCAACGGCGGGGACCGCCGCCGGCACCGCATCGAGCACCTGGAGACGCTGGCCGACAGCGACCTGGCGCGGATCGAGGCGGAGGGCGTGATCGCCTCCCAGCAGCCGATCCACATGCAGTGGATCGCCGCCAACGGGACCGATCCATGGTCACGCGCACTGGGCCGGGAGCGCGCCGAGCGGGGGTTCCGGCTGGCCGCGATCCGCCGCTCTGGGGCGACCCTGGCGCTGGGCTCGGACTGGCCCGTGGCCGGCTACGACCCGCGGGCGGGAATGGCATGGGCGCGCCTTCGACGCCCGCCCGGCCTGCCCAGCGCCGAGCCCTTCAACCCCGGGCTGGCGTTGTCAGGGCTGGAGGCGCTGGAGGGGTACACGACGCAGGCCGCGTACGCCGTCGGCGAGGAGGCCGAGGGCGGCCGGGTGCAGGTGGGCATGCGGGCCGACCTGACGGCGTTCGCCGACGATCCGGTGACCTGCGATCCCGATGGGCTGCCCGACATCCCGGTCACGCTGACCATCGTGGACGGCCGGATCGTGCACAACGTGGACGCGTGAGCAGGCCCGGCGGCCCGCCGGCTGCGGGCGAGGTCGTGGCGGCACGGCACGGTGACGTGTGCGTGATCTCGATGCGCCGCGAGCACAAGCTGAACGCGCTGTCGTCGCACATGGAGGCCGAGCTCGACCGCGCGCTGTCGTCGCCCGAGGCCGCGGGCAGCCGCTGCCTGGTGGTGGCGGGCGGCGAGCGCGCGTTCTCCGCCGGCGCCGACCGCGACCAGATGCGAGACCTGGCGCCGGAGGCGGTGATGGCGGCCTACCACGCGACGGGCGAGGTGTACGAGCGGATTGCCGCCTGGCCGCAGCCGACCGTGGCGGCGATCTCGGGCTGGTGCCTGGGGGGCGGCTTCGAGCTGGCCCTGGCGTGCGACTTCCGGGTGGCGGCGGCCGGCGCCACGTTTGGGTTCCCGGAGGTCGGGATCGGGATCATTCCCAGCTCCGGCGGCACGCTTCGGCTGGTGCGGGAGGTCGGCCCGGCGCGGGCCAAGGAGCTGATCCTGCTCGGCGCCCGCGTGAGCGCGGCCGAGGCACGCGCGATGGGGCTGGTGACCGAGGTGGTGGACGGTGATCCGCTGACGGCCGCGCTCGAGCTGGCGAAGCGGCTGGCCGGCCTGCCGGGGCTGGCCGTGTCGGTCGCCAAGCAGGCCGTGGATGCGGTGCCCGGCACGTCCCGCGACGCGGCCATCCTGATCGAGCGGCTGGCGTACGCCGCGCTGTCGCAGACGGACGACGCCGCGCATGCGTCGGAGGGGTTCGGAAGCCGGTAAGGTCGCCTGCGTGGCCGCCGATCCACGTTTCGACATCCTGTTCGAGCCGGTCACGATCGGCCCCAAGACGCTGCCCAACCGGTTCTACCAGGTGCCGCACTGCACCGGCTTCGGCGTCGAGAAGCCGTGGTCGCAGGCCGCCCACCGAGCGGTCAAGGCGGAGGGGGGATGGGGCGGCGTGTGCACGGAGTACTGCGCGATCTCCCCTGACTCGGACGAGACGCCGTACGTGTCCGCCCGCATGTGGGACGACCAGGACGCTGCGGCGCTGCGGCTGACCACCGAGGCCGTCCACGCGCACAGCGCGCTGGCCGGCATCGAGCTCTCGCACACCGGTGCGCACGGCGAGAACTCGGAGTCCCGGCTGCCGTCGATGGCGCCCTCGCAGGTCGCGGGGGACTTCGCACTGGGCGTCGTGCCCAAGGCGATGACGCGGGCGGACATCCGCCGCGTGCAGGCCGACTGGGCGCGCGCGGCCGAGATGTCGCGCGACGCCGGCTTCGACATCGTCTACGTGTACGGCGGCCACACCTACCTGCCGGGGCAGTTCCTGTCGCCGTACTACAACCGCCGCGACGACGAGTACGGTGGCTCGCTGCGCAACCGCGCGCGGTTCTGGCTGGAGACGCTGGAGGCGGTGCGCGGCGCCGTGGGGCCGGACTGCGCGGTGGCCTGCCGGGTGGCGGTGTCCCGCGCCGGAGCCGTTGCCGGGGTCGACATCGACGAGGGGCTGGAGTTCGTCCGCATGGCCGACGACCTGGTCGACCTGTGGGACGTCAACATCGGCTCCATCGCCGAGTGGTCGCAGGACTCCGGCCCGTCGCGGTTCTTCGCGGAGGGCTGGCAGCTCGAGCTGACCGGCCGCGTGCGGGAGGCGACCGCCAAGCCGATCGTCGGCGTCGGCCGGATCACTGACCCGTACCTGATGGAGCGGATCGTGCGCAGCGGCGCATGGGATCTGATCGGGGCCGCCCGGCCGTCGATCGCCGACCCCTTCCTGCCGGCCAAGATCCGCGACGGCCGGCTGGACGAGATCCGGGAGTGCATCGGCTGCAACATCTGCATCTCCAAGGCGGACAGCCGTCGCCATCTGGGCTGCACCCAGAACCCGACCGCCGGTGAGGAGCACCGCCGCGGCTGGCACCCCGAGCGCATCCCGCCCGTCGCCGATCGCGACCGCGAGGCGCTGGTGGTCGGGGCCGGGCCGGCCGGCCTGGAGTGCGCGATCACGCTCGCCCGCCGCGGCCTTCGCCGGGTGCGGCTGGTCGAGGCGGCGCCGATGACCGGCGGCAGCCTGCGCTGGATCACCCGGCTTCCCGGGTTGGGGGAGTGGGGCCGCATCGTGGCCTGGCGGACGGTGCAGCTGCGGCGGCTGGAGAACCTGGAGCTGGAGACCGGTGTGCGCATGAGCGCGGACGACGTCCGGGCGGCGGGCGCCGACGTGGTGGTGCTGGCCACAGGATCCGCGTGGGCGGGCGACGGCCTGAACCCGGCCACTCGTGGGCCGATCCCGGGCGCCGACTCGGCGTTGTCGCACGTGCTCACGCCGGAGCAGGTCGTGCTGGAGGGCAAGCGGCCGCCCGGCGGCCGGGTGGTGGTGTACGACTGCGACGGCTACTTCAGCGGGCCGGCGATCGCGGAGCTGCTGGCGCTGGAGGGGCTCGAGGTCGAGCTGGTCACCTGCCACGATCAGGTGGCTCCGTTCTGCGAGGAGACGCTGGAGGATGTGCTCACCCGCGAGCGCCTGCACGAGGTCGGCGTGGCGATGACGCGCTCGACCAGGGTGGTTGAGATCCGCCCCGGCGTGGTAGTTGCCGAGGATGAATTCGGGCGGCCGACCGAGATCGCGGCGGACGGCGTCGTGCTGGTGACCCAGCGCGTGTCCGACGATCGCCTGTGGCAGGAGCTGGAGGGGTTGCCGGGCCTGCACCGCGTTGGTGACTGCGTGGCGCCCAGGCTGATCGCCGATGCCGTGTTCGACGCTCACCGGCTGGCCCGCGAGCTGGAGGGCGAGGCGCCGGAGCGCGCGCTGCCATACCTCCGCGAGCGGCCCGGGATGCTGCTGGAACCGGCGCTGATCGGGGAGCCGGCGGAAGCCGGCGCGGCTGCGGCGCAGCGGCCGCGGCGCAGGCAGGTGGAGTTCCTGGACGGATCCGTGCCCGATATGGCCCGCCGCATCGCCGGGCTGGTCGCCTGCGGCAGGCCGGACGTGGTGGTCACGGCCGGCCGCGGAGTGGGCGACCCGGCCGGAGCCAGGTGTCTGGCCGACCGCTACGGGGCGCGGTTCGCCGTCACCCGGCCGCTGGTGGAGGCA
>JBQCGJ010000315.1:0-2707 GCA_051955775.1 Gaiellales bacterium
ACGTAGGTCCATGTGACGCTGTTCAGATAGGGCTTGCCCTTCTCCCAGTACAGCGGGTTCTTGACCAGCTTCAGCGCTGAGCCCTTGTGCCAGTAGTCCCACTTGAACGGGCCGGTGCCGATCGGGTGCTGGTAGAACGCTGCCTTCGACTCGCCGCCGTAGTTGTTCGGCACGATGCCGTTGGAGAACAGCGCGATGTCGGCGAGCAGCGGTGCCCACGGGTACTTGGTCTTGATGATCACCTTGTCCGGGCCGTCGGCGGTGACGCTGGCGATCGCGCCGTCGATGTAGCCCCAGCCCTGCGAGGCCTTGCGGGCCTGGTCGATCGAGAACACGACGTCGGCCGAGGTCATGGGCTTGCCGTTGGAGAACTTCACGCCCTTGCGCAGCGTGAACGTGTATGTCTTCTTGTCAGGCGACAGGGTGTAGCTGGTCGCGAGCTGCGGCACCACGCCCTTGCCGTTCGGCGAGACGGTGTACAGCATCTGGTAGATCTGCTCGAAGATCCAGATCGACTCGTTGTCGAACACCGTGGTGGCGTCCATCGACTGCGAGTCGGCCGAGCGGGCGATGATCAGGTTGCCGCCGTACACGGGCTTGCCTGCGGAGGCGGTGGAGCCGCCGTTCGAGCTGGAGCTGGAGGAGCCGCAGCCGGCGGCGGCCATCACCATCATGGTCAGGCCCGCCACAAGCGCCAGAGCCGGTGCCCGGCGGCGTGAGCGGTCGCGAGGGACGGGAATGTCTGCCGGGGCAAACGGGCTGCGACGCCTCATGGTGACTCCTCCATCGCGATGCGGGGGCTCTCGGGGACCGGCGCCTGGCCGGCCAAATTTGGGATCCGATACTATCAGCTTTACGCCGTGAAAACCGAGGAAATTCAGGATTCTGGATCCCAGATTGTGACCGGGGCCGCACAAACTGCCTCGGATCGCAGGCGGCCGTCGGTGGACACCACGATGGCCGACGAGATCGCGGCCGAGATCGAGGAGCAGATCCTGCTGGGCGCCATACCACCTGGGACGTTGCTGCGCCAGGAACAGTTGGCGATCCGCTTCGGCGTCAGCCGCACCCCGATCCGCGAGGCGCTGCGCAGACTGGACGCGCTGGGCCTGGTGGTGCTTCGCCCCAACCGCGGGGTGCAGGTGCGCGGCCCGTCACGGGACGAGCTGTGGGACTCGGTCATTGTGCGGGCGGCGCTGGAGTCGACCGCGGCCGGGCTGGCCGCCACCCGCATCACCGATGCCGGGCTGCGTCACCTGTCCCGGGCCGAGCGGCGCTACCGGTCGATCACCGAGCAGTTGCGCGACAGGTCGCTGGGGGTCGCCGAACGGCGGGTGCTGGCGGCCGACTGGGTGCGCGGCAACGACACCTTCCACGAGGCCATCCTGTCCGCGTCCGGCGCCCCGCTGCTGGAGCGCATGGCGCGCAGCGTACGCCGCGTCTACCGCACGCTGCCGGTGCTCGCGTTCTCGCCCGAGGTGGAGGAGATCCACCGCCTCAACCTTCGCCAGCACCGGGCGCTGGTGGAGATGATGCGGGCCGGCAGCGAGGGCGGAGCGCGGGCTCTCATGCACGAGCACATCCTGACCACCGGGGAGGTGCTGGCGGGGCTGTTCGCCAAGATGGATGCCACCGCCTCGGCCGGGCGGCAGCGGCGGGCGCGGCGGGATTGACCCGGCCGCCCGGGTACGTGGTGGTCGGCGCGGGCGCGATCGGCGGCGTGGTCGGCGCGCACCTCCACCGCGACGGCCACTCGGTGCTGCTGGTCGATGCCGACGCCGAGCACGTGGCGGCGATCCAGCGTGACGGCCTGCACATCGAGGGCCCGGTGGAACAGTTCGAGGTGCGGGTGCCTGCGGTGACGCCGGACGGCTTGCCCGACCGGCTGGGGGCGGTGCTGCTGGCGGTCAAGGCCCACCACACGCAGGCGGCACTCGACCTGATCGCGCCGCGTCTCGACAGCGAGGGCTTCGTCGTCTCGCTCCAGAACGGGATCAACGAGCCGCTGATCGCCGGGCGGCTGGGGCGCGACCGCACCGTGGGTGCGCTGGTGAACTTCGGCGCCGACGTGATGGGGCCGGGGCGCATCTCGCTGGGCGGCCGTGGGGCGCTTCGGCTGGGGGAGCTGGACGGCGCCACGACGCCGCGGCTCGAGCAGTTGGTGGCCGACATCGCGTGGTCCCAGCCGACCGCCAACGTGATGGGCTGCCTATGGGCGAAGGAGGCGTACGGGGCGATGCTGTTTGCGACCGCCGTGTCCGACCTGTCGATCGCCGATGCCCTGGCCGATCCGGCCTACCGGCCGCTGTATGTCGCACTGGCGCGCGAGGTGCTGGCCTGCGCCGGGGCGCCTGTGGAGCCGTTCGACGGTTTCGACCCCGGCGACCTTGACGGGTCGGTGGAGCGGATGGTGGAGTTCAACCGGCGCTCGGCCAAGACCCATAGCGGCGTCTACCGCGACCTGGCCGTACGCCACCGCCAGACCGAGGTCGGCGCGCTGCTGGCCGTGGTGGAGGGGCCGTTGACGGCGCGCATGGGCGAGCTGATCCACGCCATCGAGGCCGGCAGCCGGGTGTGCGAGCGGGCCAACCTCGATCTGCTGGCGGCGTACGAGCGGCTGCAGCGGCTCGGCCGGCCGCTGAACGCCGTGCTGGCCGTGGTCGACGCCCCCGACCGCGCCGCGGACGGCCCGCTGCACGCCGCCGCC
>JBQCGJ010000316.1:0-3356 GCA_051955775.1 Gaiellales bacterium
GTGAACCCGAGCAGCGGCAGCCCGGCCAGCGTTGCCAGCTGCTGCGCGACCCGCACGTCGCTGGCCCGTGAGGAGATGCCGATCCCGACCCAGATCGCCCAGGCCGCCAGCAGCGGCGTGAACAGGATCTGAGCCAGCATCTGGGTGCCGCCCCACACCACGTCGACCACCACCGGCGCGGCCCACAGCCGCACGGCGAGGGCGACCAGGAAGTACATCGCGTAGGCGATGAAGACCGACGGCACGAAGGCCGACACCGCCTTCCCCAGCAGCAGCTCGTCGCGGCGCACCGGCGTCGTCAGCACCGGCTCCAGCGTCCCCTGCACCCGCTCCCCGACCACCGAGTAGGCCGAGATCACCGGCGGGATCACGATGGGCACGATCAAAAGCAGCAGCGAGATCGTGCCCACCGCGGCCTCGACCTGGGAGCCGCTGGCCGAGTCGGGGACGCGGAAGATCGTGACCATGGGCGTGATCACGAACACAAACGGCAGTACTGCCATCGTCACGACGACGAACCGGTTGCGCCGGAACTCGCGCACCTCCTTGCGGATCACGGCCCGCACCCGGTCGAGGCTCACCGGCTCGCCTCTACGTCGTCCTCGATCAGCTCGAGGTAGATGTCCTCCAGGCTGTGCTGCGCCTCGGCCACCGACAGCACGTCGGCCCCGGCGGCGACCAGTGCGCGAGTCACGTCGGGCGCGACGGCGCGGGCGTCGGACACGGTGAGCACGTACGACGACGGGTCGTCGGCGCGCCAGCTCTCGACACCGGGCACGGCAAACACCTGACCGGGCGATCCGAGCGGCGCCGCGGTGCGCACGACCAGCGCCTTGGTGAACAGACGGTCACGCAGCTCGTCCGGCCGCCCGATGGTGCGCAGACTGGTATTGAGGATCGCCACCCGGTCGCACAGACGCTGTGCCTCCTCCAGCCGGTGGGTGGTCAGGAACACCGTCACCCCGCGGCTGCGCAGGCCCTCGATCAGCTCCATCACCTCACGGGTGGCGACCGGATCGAGGCCCGATGTGGGCTCGTCCAGGAACACGATCGCCGGGTCGTTGAGCAGCGCGCGCGCCAGCCCCACGCGTTGCCGCAGTCCCTTCGACAGGCTGCCGCACGGATCGTCCGCGCGTCTGGTCAGGTTGACAGCCTCGAGCGCCCGTGCGATCCGCTGTGCGGCGCCGTCGAGGCTGTACAGTCCGGCGAAGTACTCGAGGTTCTCGGCCACGGTCAGCCGCAGGTACAGCCCGGGGTTCTCGGGCATGACCGCGATCCGATGCCGGATCTCGATGCCGTTGGCCTCGTTCAGCGGCAGGCCGGCGACAACGGCCGAACCGGACGTGGGAGAGATCAGCGTGCCCAGCATGCGCACGGTCGTGGACTTGCCCGCCCCGTTGGGACCGAGGAAGCCGAAGACCTCGCCCGCCGCGACGCTGAAGGACACGTCGTCCACCGCGATGCGTTCGCCGAACCGCTTCGTCAGGTGCTCGGCGACCAGCACCGGCTCTCCCGACGTGTCCGGGGCCCGCCTGCGCGCCGCCGCGGCCGGAACCGGGGGATGGTCGGCGAGATCGGGCGGCTCCATCACCGCCGCCGGCGCGCCGCGCGCGCCACCGGTGGCAAGCGCAACGACGGAGTACACCGCCACGATCAGGATGACGACCGGGACGCGGTCGCCGGACCCACGCATGAGCGTGACGACGCCGACCATCAGCGCCACAGTGACGAGCGTGATCAGCCAGCCCTGCCAGGCCACCGGCCGCCAGCCGAAGCCGACGCTGCGCCGGCGAAACCACGGCGGCCTGCCGCTCAGGCGCTCCATCCCCTCGACGGTCCTCGGTTCGACACGGCATCAGAGCCCTGATCCGCTCTGCGCTCCGGGCTCGGGGGATGACTCTAGCGGCTCAGCCCACCGCCCGGCCCCCGTCCATCTGACCGGCTGCAAGGCAGGCCAACTACGGGCCGGCTGCTAGATTCACCGCGGGTGGCGGCGAAGACCGACAAGTCCGGGCGTACCAGCGCTGGAATCCTGCTCTGGCGTCGTCGAGATGGGCAACTCGAGGTGCTGCTTGCGCATCAGGGCGGCCCGTTCTGGGCCAGGAAGGACCACGGGCACTGGACGATCCCCAAGGGCGAGATCGAGCCGGGGGAGGAGCTGGAGGCGGTGGCCCGCCGGGAGTTCGCCGAGGAGACCGGCCATCCGGTGCCGGACGGCGGGTTGATCCCGGTCGGCGAGATCACCCAGAAATCGGGCAAGCGGGTGATCGCGTGGGCCGCCGAGGGCGACCTGGACCCGGCCGTGGCCGTCAGCAATACGTACGAGATGGAGTGGCCGCCGCGCTCGGGCCGAACCCAGAGCTTCCCCGAGATCGATCGGGTGGAGTGGTTCGGGCTCGACGAGGCGCGACGCAGATTGAAGGCCGCGCAGGTGCCGTTCCTCGACCGGCTATGCGACAGTCTCGCCTGAGTCCGAAGGGAGCACGCGATGCGAAAACTGAAACTCGCGATGTACGTCGCGCTCGACGGAGTGGTCGCAGACCCTGCCTGGACGGCGCCGTACTGGAACGACGAGCTGGCAGCCATGCAGAACGAGTATCTGATGTCGAGCGATGCGCTGGTGCTTGGCCGCGTGACCTACGAGGGCTTTGCCGCTTCGTGGCCCGGCATGGAGGAGAGCACCGGCGCCTTCGGCCGCAAGATGAACTCGATGCCGAAGTTCGTGGCCACACGGACGCTCGACCAGCTCGAGTGGAACGCCGCACCGATCCGTGGCGACCTCGCGGCCGAGGTGGGAAAGCTGAAGCAGGCGCCCGGCGACGACCTGTTGATCTACGGCAGCGGGAACATCGTCGACCAGCTCACGGATGCGGGCCTGATCGACGAGTACCGGTTGATGGTGTATCCCGTCGTTGTCGGCTCGGGTTCGCGGCTGTTCGCGACCAGCGGGCAGGCTGACCTGCGCCTGATCGACTCGATGGCGACCGGCGCCGGCGTGATGGTGCTCAGCTACGCGCGCGCCGGCTGACGCGCCGCGACATCAGGCGTGATTGCGGCGCGCCGGATGCGGGTAGCTGCCAAGAGACCGTCAGCGCTCGGGACGACATTCCATCGACCGGGGAGGAGCGCGTGGAGGTTCAGCAGCAATTCTCGCGCACGGCGTCCGCTGTCTCGGCATCGCGGGCGCTGATCGAGCCGTTCCGAGACGCGGTCGACCGGCGGACGTTCCACGACCTGTGCCTGCTGGTCAGCGAGCTGACGGCCAACTGCATCCAGCAGGGCGGCGACGGCCCGGTCACGATCGCGGCGCAGCTGACGAATGGGCGGGTGCACGTCGAGGTGGACTGCCCAACCAG
>JBQCGJ010000317.1:0-5276 GCA_051955775.1 Gaiellales bacterium
GACACACGGGGACGGCACCGACCTGACGATCATGACGTTCGGCAACGGGCTGCGGCTCAGCCTGCGGGCGGCGGCCCGGCTGATGCTGGAGGGAATCACGTCCCGGGTGGTGGACCTGCGCTGGCTGGCGCCGCTGCCGGCCGAGGACATCCTGCGCGAGGCGAGGGCGACCGGGCGGGTGCTGATCGCGGATGAGACCCGGCGCACCGCGGGGGTGTCGGAAGGTGTGCTCTCCATCCTCGCCGATGACCGCTTCGGCGGCTGGGTCAGGAGGGTGACGAGCGAGGACAGCTTCGTCCCGCTCGGCGACGCGGCGGACGCCGTGCTGCTCTCCCAGCAGAGCATCGAGGAGGCCGCCCGGGAACTGATGCGCTGACACGGCGCCAGGCGCCTATCCTGGCGGCATGCGAAGCCGCGGCTGGCTCGGGTATACGCCCCTTGGCCGGGGAATTCCGGTGGCGCAGCAAGCGGTGGCCGAGGGCGGCGATCGCCCCGAGCTCGCCGACGTCGGCAGGCTCGCCCGGCGCCTGGTGCGGCAGGTGGTCCACATCGCCAGGGCCGAGGATGCCTCGGTCCGGCGCCTGGTGGCTGACCACCTCGGCGGGCAGACGGGCACCCTGCCGGTGGCCAGCGGGTCGTGGCCGCGTTACGACCACGTGAATGTCCAGGCCGGCCTGGACGCCTGGCTCGCCGAACCCGGCCGCGAGCATGAGGTCTCGGGGCTCACCGGCTTCCACCATCGCGTGTTCGGGCTGGCCGATCTGATCCAGCCCGGCTCATGGCAGCCGGGTCTGGGGCTGGGCAGCGTTACCACGGACTCGCTGCCCGCCGGGCCGGGCGGTGTCACGCTCGCCTGCGTACAGTGCGCGCTCTACCTGGTCACCGATCCCGAGGGCCCGATCGTGCTGCTGGTCAGGGGGCCCCACGAGCGGGGTACGGGGCAGGGCGTCACCGTCGAGGCGGTGGCCGACGGCGCCGAGCGGACCCAGCGAGCCATCGATGACATCCGGCGGATGAGCATCGCCCATAACGTGTTCCGCGGCCATGTCATCGAGTTCGGCGGCGAGGTGTTCGAGTATGACGGCGGCGCCCTGCTGAGCTTTCAGGCCCGGCCACAGGTCGCCCGCGAGCAGGTGATCCTGCCATCAGACCTGCTCGACGGCATCGAGCGGCAGGTGCTCGGGGTCGCCCGGCACGCCGGCCGGCTGCTCGCCAGCGGCCAGCACCTCAAGCGAGGTGTCCTGCTGCATGGCGCGCCCGGCACCGGCAAGACCCACACGATCCGCTACCTGCTCGGTCAGCTGTCCGGGGTCACGGTGATGCTGCTCTCGGGGAAAGCGCTGCGCCTGATCGCCGAGGCCTGCTCGGTGGCGCGGACGCTGCAGCCGTCGGTGATCGTGGTGGAAGACGTGGACCTCATCGCCGAGCAGCGGGAGTTCGGCGAGGGCACGCACCCACTGCTGTTCCAACTGCTCAACGAGATGGACGGGCTCGGCCAGGACCTGGACGTGACCTTCCTGCTCACCACCAACCGGGCCGACCTGCTCGAGCCTGCCCTCGCCGAGCGGCCGGGGCGGGTGGACCACGCGGCGCTGCTGCCCGTGCCCGACGCCGACGCCCGGCTCCGGCTGCTCCACCTCTACCAGGGCAAGCTGCGGCTAGAGCTGTCCGAGCCGGACACGGTGATCAGTCGCACCGAGGGCGTGACCGCCTCGTTCATGAAGGAACTGCTGCGCCGCGCCGCCCTGAGCGCCGCCGACGAGTCGGCGGATGAGGTGGCCGGCAAGCCGATCACGGTCACCGATGCGCACATGGCCATCGCCCTCGACCAGCTGCTCGACACCCGCAACCAGCTCACCCGGGTGCTGCTCGGCGGGCAGCCCCGGTCAGGGGCTGGTCAGGTGCTCCATGAGGGCGGCGGTGACCTCGCCGGGCTGGGAGACGTTGGCGAGGTGCGCGCCGCCGCGGATAACCCGGAGCCGGGACCGGCCGACGGCTGAGGCGATGCGGGCGCCGTGCCAGGGGGGCGCCGCCGGGTCCTCCGCCCCGGCGATGACCAGCACCGGCGCGGAGATCCGCGCGAGCGAGGGCCGCAGGTCCATCGCCGCGATCGCCTCGCAGCAGCCCGCATACCCTTCCGGGTTCACCCGTTCCAGCGTCGTCACGAACCCGGCCACCGTCGCCGGGTCACGCTCGGCGAAGGCGGCGGTGAACCAGCGTCCCGCCGCCTGCCCGGAGATGGACGTCATGCCCGCGGCCCGCACCTGCGCCGCCCGGGACTCCCACATCTGCGCCGGTGGCAGGTGGGCGGACGTGCAGCACAGGCCGAGCGCGTCGATCCGTTCCGGCGCGTGCGCCGCCAGCCACATCCCGATCATCCCGCCCAGCGAGATGCCGCAGTAGGAGGCCGCCGCTATCTCGAAGTCGTCGAGCAGCTGGAGCACGTCGGCGGCCAGATCCGCGAGAGCATACGGGCCGGGCGGGGCCGGCGAGCCGCCATGCCCGCGGTGCTCGTAACGCAGCAGCCGGAACCGGCCGCCCAGCGCTCCCACCTGCGGCTCCCACAGTTCGCGGGTGGTGCCGAGCGAGTTGCCGAGCACCACCACCGGCGCGCCCGCCGGCCCCTGAAGCGACGCGACCAGCCGCTCGGCCATCGGGCTACCGCTGGCCTGCGAGCTGGGTCTCCAGTTCGCCGAGCACCCGGTAGCAGGGCAGGACGTCGCGCACGCTGGAGTTCGGTTCGCGCCCTTCGCGGATCGCCGCGACGAACTCGCGGTCCTGCAACTCGATGCCGTTGGTGGAGATGTCGACCCCCGACACGTCGACCGGCTCCTCACGCCCGGTGACCAGGTCGTCGTACCGGGCGATGTACGTGCCGTTGTCGCAGATGTAGCGGAAGAACGTGCCGAGCGGCCCGTCGTTGTTGAAGCTCAGCGAGAGCGTGCAGATGCGGCCCCCGGGGGTGCGCAGCTGGATGGACATGTCCATCGCGATGCCGAGCTCGGGGTGGATCGGTCCCTGCACGGCATGGGCGATCTGGATGTCCTCGCCGGTCTGGTACTGGAACAGGTCGACGGTGTGCGCGGCGTGATGCCAGAGCAGGTGATCGGTCCAGCTTCGGGGTTCGCCCAGGGCGTTCAGGTTCTTGCGCCGGAAGAAGAATGTCTGCACGTCCATCTGCTGGATCGACAGCTCGCCATCGGCGATGCGGCGGCGGATCCACTGGTGCGACGGGTTGAACCGGCGGGTGTGCCCGACCATGCAGACCAGGCCGGTCGCCTGCGCCGTGCGATCGACCTCCTGCGCGTCCGCCCAGCTGTCCGCGAGCGGTATCTCGACCTGGACGTGCTTGCCCGCGCGCATCGCGGCTATGGCCTGCCGTGCGTGCAGCTGGGTCGGGGTGGCGAGGATCACGGCGTCGACGTCGTCGCGGGCGAGTACCTCGTCGAGGTCCGTCGAGGCGTGGCCGACGCCGTACTTGCGCGCGACCTCCTCGGCCTGCTCCAGCCTGCGGCTGACCACGGACGTGACGGTGACGCCGTCGATGCCCGCGCGGCCGTCGAGGTGCTGGGCGCCGACGGCGCCGGCCCCGGCGAGTGCGATCCGCATGGGCTAGCTCTCTTCCTGGCGGGAGGGGCTGGTCCCGCCGGAGGGGCGCAGCACGATGTGCCCGACGGCGGTGTTGGATCCCGGGACGTGGTAGAAGCGGTAGAGCTCCTCGACCTCGGCACCCATGGCGCCGCGCATGATCAGCTGCATGACCAGCTCGATCCCCTCGGAGCCCGCCTCACGCACATACTCGATGTGCGGCACCAGCGCCAGGCCGTCCGGGTCGGCGACCAGCCGGTCGAGAAACGCGCGGTCGAACGCGGAGTTGATGAAGCCCGCGCGGGGCCCCTGCAGCTGGTGGCTCATGCCGCCGGTGCCCCAGACGTGGACCGTGAGATCCTCGCCGTAGCTCTGCACGGCCCGGCGGATCGCCTGGCCCAGCCGGTAGCAGCGGTGGCCGGTGGGAGGGGGGTACTGCACGACGTTCACGGCCAGCGGGATGACCCGCACCGGCCACGCGCCCGGCTGGCCGTAAACCAGGGACAGCGGCACCGTGAGGCCGTGGTCGACGTCGAGCTTGTACAGCAGGGTGAGATCGAACTCGTCGAGGATGAGCGACTGCGCCAGGTGGGCCGCGAGGTCAGGTGCACCCTGCACCACGGGCACCGGGCGCGGGCCGTACCCTTCGTCGGCCGGCTTGAACTCGTCGGCGCAGCCGAGCACGAACGTGGGGACCAGCTCCGGTGTGAACGCGGACGCGTGGTCGTTGTAGACCAGGATCACCACATCGGGGACGTTCTCGGCGGCCCACTTCTTGGTCCACTCGTACCCGGCGAACAGCGGCTTCCAGTAGTCCTCCTGGGTCTTACCAAGGTCGATCGCGGCGCCGATAGCCGGGATATGGCTGGTGGTCAGCCCGGCGGTGATGTACGCCATTGTCAGTTCCCTTCGTTCACCGAACGCCAGCCGTCCGGCGAGCGCCCGCCGTCCAGCATCATCTGCTGGTAGTCCGGCACGGACATGCCGGTCATCGTGCTCACCGCCTGGACGTAGCTGAGCCCGTCGGTGGCGAAGATCTTCGCCAGGAAGTAGATGTTGCCGCCGAGGTCGAGCATCGCGTTGTAGTCGCGGTCGAGCACGGCCCTCTTCTGGGCCTCGGTCATCGGCCACTCGTCGAGGTACGCCCGTTCGCCGGCCTTGAACCGCTCCCGGTTCTCCGGCTTCATCAGGCTCATGCAGAACTGGTTCAGGTGGTAGCCCTGCTTCGCGCGCTGGGCGGTGAAGACCCGGGTGCCGGGGATGTCATCGAACTCTGAGCTGTACGCCGTCATCGGGCCTCCCAGTACAGGCGCAGCGGGTTGGCGACCAGCAGCCGGCGCTGCAGGTCATCGGTGGGGGCGATGCGCGGGACGACGTCGACGAGGTTGCCGTCGTCGGGCATGTGGCTCTTCATGTTCGGGTGCGGCCAGTCGGTTCCCCAGATGACCCGGTCGGGGAACGCCCGCACGATGTGGTGAGCGAAGGGGACGACGTCGGCGTACTCAGGCGGGCCGGAAACCGACAGGCGTTCCGCGCCGCTCACCTTGGACCAGACGTTCTCGTGTTCTCGCATGAAGCGCGTGAACTGCGCGAAGCCAGGGCTGTCGAGCGGCTGCGATACATCGGGCCGGCCCATGTGATCCACGACCACGATCGTCGGCAGGCTCGTGAACAGCTGCCAGCGCTCA
>JBQCGJ010000318.1:0-10881 GCA_051955775.1 Gaiellales bacterium
CGTCCGCTGACCCACGCCCGGTGCCTGGCACGGGGGCGCGGTCGACGGTGGCGGGGGTGGATTTGGAGAATTTCCGGTGCCTGGTAGGGTCGCCGGGGTGTCAGGGTCACCATCGTCACAGCCGGTCGACCGTACCTGACACCTGAATTGCTCCATCTCCAGCCGCGCCAAGGTCGACCGCGCCCCGGTACCTGGCACCGGGCTTGGGTCAGAGGACGGCGATACGGCAGCGCTGCCAGCCGCCGAGGCCGATCAGCCTGGCCGCGTGGGCCGACAGGTCGAGCACACCGCGCCCGAACGGGCCGCGGTCGTTGACGCGCACCACGACGCTTTCGCCGTTGGCCTCGTTGGTCACCCGCAGCATGGTGCCGAACGCCAGCCATGGGCTGGCCGCGGTCAGCTTGTTGGGGTCGAAGATCTCACCGGAGGCGGTGCGCTTGCCCGCGAACCCCGGCCCGTACCAGGTGACGTCGCCCGTGAAGACGTTGGTCGGCGAGGGCGGCGTCGGGGTGGTGGGCAGCGGAGGCGGGGACGTCGGGCCACCGTCGCGCTGCGCGAGCCGGTGCCGCCGGCGTTGCTCCGCGGCAAGCCGGTTGCGAATGCGAGCCGTGATGGCGGCCAGCACCGAGCGCCGGGCTGCGATCTCCTGGTCGATCTGGGCCCGCGCCACGTCGAGCTTGGTCAGCTCTCCGGCCACCGCCGCCTGCCGGCGGCTCACGGTCGCGATATCCGATCGCACGAGGTCGGAGTCGGCGGCGATCTGCGTCAGCGCCAGCCGTTCCTCCGAGCCGATCCGGTTCAGGGCGTCGATGCGGTCGACCATCTCCGTGAACGACCCCGCCGACAGCACCAACGTGGCCGCGGTGTCGCTCCCCGCCTTGTACTGGCTGACCAGCGCCTCGGCCAGGTGGCTGCGGCTGGCCGCCAGGTTCGCCTGGTCGAGCTGGAGGCGCAGGTCGGCTGTCCGCAGATCGGCTCGCAGGCTGGTCAGGCGGGCCAGCACCTGGGAGCGGCGCGCATCCAGTTGCGCACGCCGGCCCGCCAGCACATCGAGCGAGTGCATCACGGCTGCGGCGTGTGCGCGGTCCCCGGTGGCCGCGGAGGCTGGGCCTGTGGTGGCGGCCGCTGCGACCACCATCGTCGCCGCCATCGCCAGAATTCCCGTCGTCGAACGGATGCTCAGAACGCCATACCCCCTCGAGCCCGGCAGCCTACCGGGCCGGTCACCGTGCGGCAACCAGCAAGGACGTGCGTGTGTCCGAAAAACCTGCAACGTGCGGCCCATTTGCAACTGGCCCCCAGGTATACTCTCGCCCGCTGTCAAGCAGTTGCCAGGCCCCCGAATGATCAAGATCCGGCGCAACGACATCGAATCCGAGTGCGCGGTGTGCGGTCGCACTCTCCTCCTCGGCGAGCGGCTGGTCTCGTACCAGCGGCCACAGGAGCCCGATGCCGAGGTCTGCGAGCTGTGCCTGGCGGAGGCCGATTCCCGAGGCTGGCTGAGGGAGGGTACGCCCGCTGTGCCGCTGCAGCTGTGGACGGCCAGGCCGCGCGGGCTGCGCGGGCTGCTGGGCGCGCGCAAACGCCCGGCAGCGGCGCCGCTGCCGTACGAGCCGGCCGCCCTGCCCGAGAGCCCACGTGAGGCCGTGGCGGCCAGCATCGAGCTGTTCAACGAATCGACTCATCCGCGCACGGTGTCGGGCATCACCCGCACACTCGGCGAGCCCCGGGTGAGCGTCATCCAGCGCAGCCACCGCGAGGTCGTGGTGACGGTCGCCTGGGACCTGTCCTGGTACCAGTTCAGGGTCGACATGCTGGGCGCCCAGCCGGTCACGCTCCAGCAGCGCGGGGAGGAGGTCGACGAGATCGACTCCCGCTTCCAGGACTGGAACGCGCATGCCGAAGCCGACGGCACGCTGGCGCTGACGGCCTAGATGATTGATGCCACGCCGGCGTGAACCCTAGACCAGGTCGAACGCGTCGGTGCGCGGGAAGCTGCCCACGGCCCGCGGGCGCCGCCTGTCGCGCACGACCCGCCGCTCGTCAGGCGTCCGCGCGCTGCACCGCCTGCGATCGGCGTCGCCGCCGCGTCGGCGGTCGATGATCACCTCGACGCCGGGATTCTCCCGGTAGTACTCGGTGAGCCGGTCGTACAGCTCGTTCTCGAGCTCGGGGGGGATCACGCAGTAGATCATCGGCTCAAGGATACCTGCGCCGTCAACGGGTATGCTCGTGGGCCGATGCCTGTTCCCAGCGCATTGGAGTGCCTGCGATGCAAGAGGCGGTATCCGGTCGTGTCCATGCCCGGTGGATGCCCGTCCTGCTCGGCGGAGGGAGCGCCCTCCAACGCCGCCCCGGTGTACTCGCGGATGACCGCCCTCAAGCCCGGCCGGCTGACCGGACGCGGCCTCGCCCGCTATCTGTCCCAGCTACCCGTGACCCGCGACCGGCTGGTCACGCTGGGCGAGGGCGATACGCCGCTCCTGGCGACACATTCGCTGGGCTCCAGCCTCGGCCTGCGGCGGATGTTCCTGAAGGACGAGCGTCGAAACCCGACCGGCAGCTGGCGCGATCGCTTCGCAGCCGTGGCCGTGTCGCAGGTGGAGGAGCGGGGCGCGACCATCGCATCTGCGGGCGATGATGCGCTGTCGGTGTCGATGGCCGCCTACGCCGCGCGGGCCGGCCTGCGCTCCGTCAGCCTGGTCGACGGAGACGCCGGCCCCCGCGCCCGCGACGCCATCGAGGGCGTCGGCGGCAGGATTGTGGCGGTGCGGTCGCCGGCCAACCGGTGGCCGCTGCTGGCGGACGCGGAGCGGCAGCTCGGGTGGCGAGCGTTTTCCAACCGCACGTCGCCGCCGATCGGCAGCGATCCGCTGGGTGTCGAGGGGTACCGCACGCTCGCCTTCGAGGTGGCCGAGCAGCTGCGCTTCACCGCTCCCGACCTGGTGATGCTGCCCGCGGGGCTGGGAGACGGCATCCAGGGTGTGTGGCGCGGGTTTCGCGACCTGGTCGCATGGGGCGTCCTCGACCGCATCCCGCGCATGGTGGCGGTCGAGGTGGCCGGCGCAGTGGCGAGCGCTCTGGCCGGCGGCAAGGACTGGGTGCCGCCCAGCGGACACGTGGACACCGCGGCCCGCTCCCTGGCCGGCGTCACCGGAACCGTGCAGACGCTGCAGGCCGTGATGGAGTCCGAGGGGCTCGTGGTGCGGGTGTCGGAGGCCGAGCTGGACCAGGCCCGGATCGAGCTGGGCGAGCACGAGGGGGTGTTCGCGGACCTGTCGGCCGCCGCTCCCGTGGCGGCCGCTATCAAGCTGTCGCAGCGGGGCGACGTGCCCGCCCGCACGCTGGTGGTGAACGTGATCACGGGGCACGGCGCAGGGGACGACAGCTCCGTCGCGCCCGGCGACCTCGAGGTGGTCGATTCCAGGGTGGACGAGCTGCTTCGAGTCCTGGCCGTGCGCGGCGAGTAGAGTGTCGCCGGCCCCGACCCGCCAACGGAGGACGAGGTGAGACTGACCGAGCTGACCGCCGACCTGCAGGCCCTGCGGCAGAACCTGGCTCACGAGCTGGAGTCGATCAACCGCTACGAGGCGCAGGCCTTTACGCTCTCGGACGAGCACGCGAAGGAGGTCGTCCAGCGCATCGTGGACGACGAGAAGGAGCATGTCGCCCGCCTGTTCGAGGTGCTGCGGAAGCTCGACGTCAAGCAGCGGGAGCGCTAGACCCAGCAGGCGATCAGGAATCGAGAAGCGCCGGTCAACGCGACGCCGCTAGCGTGGCCCCTATGCAGATCGTCACGCAACTGAGGAGGGAACCATGACCGGGTCCGCCACGCAGGGAGTCAGGACCATCCTGCATCCCGTCTCGGACATGCAGAAGGCCAAGGCGGTGTACGCCGCGCTGCTCGGGACAACGCCGCAGAGCGACGCGCCGTACTACGTCGGCTTCGACGCTGAGGGGCAGCAGATCGGGCTGGTGCCGGCCGGCGGCCCGCCCAACATCACCTCGCCGGTGGCGTACTGGCACGTGGACGACATCGAGGCCAAGCTGGCAGAGGTGACCGCCGCGGGCGCGGCCGTGCAGGACGCGCCGCAGAACGTCGGCGGCGGGCGCCTGGTGGCCACGTTCACCGATCCCGACGGGAACGTGCTCGGGCTGATCCAGGATCCGTGAGCATGGCCACCCGGACCGATACGCGAGGGCCCGCCTCGCACGCGGCAGACAGCCACGAGGTGATCCGCGTGCACGGCGCGCGGGTGAACAACCTCAAGGACGTCACCGTGGAGATCCCCAAGCGCCGGCTGACGGTGTTCACGGGCATCTCCGGATCCGGCAAGAGCTCGCTGGTGTTCGGCACCATCGCGGCGGAGTCGCAGCGGCTGATCAACGAGACCTACAGCGCCTTCGTGCAGGGCTTCATGCCGACGCTGGCACGGCCCGACGTCGACGTGCTGGAGGGTCTGACGACGGCCATCATCGTCGACCAGGAGCGGATGGGCACCGACCCCCGCTCCACGGTCGGCACCGCCACCGACGCCAACGCGATGCTGCGCATCCTGTTCAGCCGGCTCGGACAGCCGCACATCGGACCGCCCAACGCGTACTCCTTCAACGTCGCCTCGGTCAGCGCCAGCGGCGGGATCCGGGTCGCGCGCGGCGCCCGCACCAAGACCGTGAAGGCGAGCTTCAAGCGCCTCGGCGGCATGTGTCCGCGCTGCGAGGGTCGTGGAGCGGTCACCGACTTCGACCTGTCGCAGCTGTACGACGACAGCAAGTCGATCAGCGAGGGCGCCCTGATCGTCCCCGGCTACAGCGCGGACGGCTGGTACGGGCGCATCTTCAAGGGGTGCGGGTTCTTCGATGTGGACAAGCCCATCAGCAAGTTCACCAGGAAGGAGCTCGACGCCCTGCTGTACAAGGAGCCGACGAGGATCAAGGTCGAGGGGATCAACCTCACCTACGAGGGTCTGATCCCGAAGATCCAGAAGTCGATGCTGTCCAAGGACGTGGACGCGCTGCAGCCGCATGTGCGCGCCTTCGTGGAGCGGGCGATCACCTTCACCGTGTGCCCGGAGTGCGAAGGCACGCGGCTCAGCCAGGAGGCCCGGTCGTCCAGGATCGACGGGATCAACATCGCAGACGCCTGCGCGATGCAGATCAGCGACCTGTCCGAGTGGGTACGCGGACTCGCCGAGCCGTCGGTGGCGCCGCTGGTGGAGGCGCTGGGGCAGACGCTGGAGTCGTGCGACGAGATCGGGCTGGGGTATCTGTCGCTTGATCGCCCGTCGGGAACGCTGTCCGGCGGCGAGGCCCAGCGCACGAAGATGGTGCGCCAGCTCGGCTCGTCGCTGACCGACGTCACCTACGTGTTCGACGAGCCCACGATCGGTCTGCACCCGCACGACATCCAGCGCATGAACGACCTGCTGCTGCAACTGCGCGACAAGGGCAACACGGTGCTGGTCGTGGAGCACAAGCCCGAGGTGATCGCGATCGCCGACCACGTGGTGGATCTCGGCCCCCGCGCCGGCACGCAGGGCGGCGAGGTTGTGTTCGAGGGCACCCTCGACGGGCTGCGCGCCAGCGAAACGATCACCGGGCGCCACCTGGATGACCGCGCGGCGCTGAAACCATCCGTGCGCACGGCGTCGGGCAGGCTGGAGGTGCGCCGCGCGAGCACGCACAACCTGCAGCACGTCGACGTGGACATCCCGCTCGGCGTGCTGGTCGTGGTGACGGGGGTGGCGGGCTCGGGCAAGAGCTCGCTGATCCACGGCTCCGTGTCGGGGCGGGAGGGCGTGGTGTCGGTCGATCAGACCGCGATCCGGGGCTCCCGGCGGAGCAACCCGGCGACCTACACCGGCATGCTCGAGCCGATCCGCAAGGCGTTCGCCAAGGCCAACGGCGTGAAGCCGGCGCTGTTCAGCGCCAACTCCGAGGGCGCCTGCCCGACCTGCAACGGCGCCGGCGTCGTGTACACCGACCTGGCGATGATGGCCGGTGTGGCCACCACGTGCGACGAGTGCGACGGCAAGCGGTTCCAGGCCGAGGTGCTCGAGTACACGTTCGGCGGCAGGGACATCAGCCAGGTGCTGGCGATGCCGGTGGCCGAGGCCGCCGAGTTCTTCGGGGCCGGCGAGGCCAGGACGCCGGCTGCGCACACGATCCTCGCCCGCCTGCAGGACGTCGGCCTCGGCTACCTGACCCTCGGCCAGCCGCTGACGACGCTGTCCGGCGGCGAGCGTCAGCGGCTCAAGCTGGCCACCCACATGGGCGAGAAGGGCGACGTGTACATCCTCGACGAGCCGACCATCGGGCTCCACCTGGCCGATGTCGAGCAACTGCTGGGCCTGCTCGACCGGCTGGTCGACTCCGGCAAGTCGGTGATCGTGATCGAGCACCGGCAGGCTGTGATGGCACATGCCGATTGGATCATCGACCTCGGCCCGGGTGCGGGCCGCGACGGCGGCCGGGTCATCTTCGAGGGCACGCCGGCCGACCTCGTCGCCGCCGCATCGACGCTCACCGGCGAGCATCTCGCGGAGTACGTCGCAGCGTGAGCGTGGCATCATCACGCGGATGGAACGCACGCCCGCCGAGGCTCAGCATCTGCGCGACCTGGCGCTGCTGCGCCGCGTTCGCGACCGCATCGACCGGGAGTACGCGCAGCCGCTGGACGTCGAGGCGCTGGCCCGGGGCGCGCACATGTCGTCCGGGCACCTCAGCCGGCAGTTCCGGCTGGCCTACGGCGAATCGCCGTACAGCTACCTGATGACGCGGCGCATCGAACGCGCGATGGCCCTGCTGCGGCGCGGCGATCTCAGCGTCACCGAGGTGTGCTTCACGGTCGGCTGCTCGTCGCTGGGCACGTTCAGCACGCGGTTTACGGAGCTCGTCGGGGTGCCGCCCAGCGCCTATCGGCGGCAGGCGGCGGGCTCGACCGCCGGCATGGCGCCGTGCGTGGCCAAGCAGGTGACCAGACCGGTCAGGAATCGAGAAGCGCCGGCCGCCCAGCCGCGCGTAGCATGACCGCCATGAACGTCACCATCTTCTCCGCGATGCTCCCGCACGAGGATCCGGACGCCTCGCTGGCCTTCTACCGCGACGCGCTCGGCTTCGAGGTCCGAAACGACGTCGAGTTCGGCGGTCTGCACTGGCTCACCGTCGGCCCGCCAGACCAGCCGGGCACGTCCATCGTCCTCTACCCGCCGCAGGCCACGCCCGGCATCACCGACGACGAGCGCCGCACCATCGCCGAGATGATGGCCAAGGGCACCTACGCCAGCATCAACCTGGCAACCGCTGACCTGAACGGCACGTTCGAGCGGCTGCAGGCGGGGGACGCCGAGGTCGTCCAGGAGCCGACAGACCAGCCGTACGGGGTGCGCGACTGCGCGTTCCGCGACCCTGCGGGCAACCTCATCCGGATCCAGGAGATGGGTTGAGCTAACTGGCTGCCGGGATCTCGATCCCGGCTTCCATCGCGGCCAGCCGGTCGAGCCACGGCTGCGCCCGCAGCTCGGCGAACAGGACGGCGCTCTCGGCCAGCAGCCCCTCTGCCTCGGCCTGCCTGTCCTCGCTCCTCAGCCGCTCGCCCTGCTCACACAGCGCCACCGCCAGCCAGTATCGGGCGGTGATGGCGCGGAACCCCTCGATGGCGGCGGTGGACGCCTCGTCCGCGCCGCCCGCCGCGTACACGCTGGGAAGCCGCGCCCGCAGCCGCGCGATCTGGGCGTTGAGCAGGGGCCGGCGGTCGACCAGGTCGAGGTTCTCCATCTCACCCACCAGGCGCTCCGCGGTGGCGAGATCGCCGGCGTCCATGGCGGCCTCCACCGACTCCACGAATCCCTCGGTCGCGTAGTGCAACTGGTGCAGGGAGCGCGACAGGGTGGCCGCCTTCTGGGCGAGCTCGATGGCCTCTGCGAAGCGTCCCTGCGACCGTTTCAGCACGGCCTCCGAGAGGTAGTACGAGCCCTGGTCCTGGCGATCGCCGGACGTCTGCAGGTACCCCAGCTCCGCGACCAGCTCGGCCAGCCGCTCGTAGACACCTCTGCCGTGTGCGAGCCTGGCCTCGATCAGGAGCACGCCCGCGGCCGCCAGCGGCTCCCGCAGGTCGCCGCTCTCCACCTGTGCAATGGCGGTCTTGGCCTCGTCCCAACTTCCCATCAAGCTCAGCGTGTCGGCGAGCTGTGTGACGAGCTGGAGTTCCCATGGCCGGTAGCCACGGCGACGGGCCAGCTCGATCGCCTCGTGCAGGAGCTCGATCGCCTCGCGGTAGCGGTCATGCTCCATGAACAGCCCGGCCAGATTGAACTGCGCGCGCAGCGCCGTCGGCGGCAGGTCGTGGCTGAGCGCCACCCGCACCGACTGCCTGATCAGCGCCTCGCTCTCGGTGGCCCGCCGGAACAGCATCACACCCTTGGTGTTCAGCGCCTCGGCCAGCACCTGCGGCAGCTTCAGCGCCTCGGCCAGGTCGAGTGCCAGCTCGATCGGCTCCACCGCCAGCTCGTAGCGGTCGACGAAGAACGCCACCCGGGCATACTCGGCGGCCACGAACGCCAGGTCGGCGTCGCGGGGGCCGTCGGCCAGCGCGGTGTATGCCTCCTGCAGCACCTCGAGCGCCTGGTCGGCCCGGCCGTCGAAGCGAAGCGCCTCGGCAAGCCGGCCCGATACACGCGCGGCGGCTCGCTGTTCACCGATCTCCTCCAGCAGTGCGGCGGCCTGACGGTATCTCTCCACGGCCTGGCCGGAGTGCCCCGCCTGGGTCAGCGCGGCGGCGGCCAGCTCGAGCAGTTGGGAGCGCTGGCGCTTGTCGTCGGACAGCTCGACCGCCCGCTCGAAGTAGCCGGCGGCCTCGGCGCCCGCCGCCAGGGAGGTGGCGCGCTCGCCGGCCCGCACCAGCATCGCCCGAGCCGTGCGCTTCAGCTCCTCGGCGTCCGGCTCGTCCTCGGCCGCGCGGAATGCGTCCAGATAGTGGGAGGCCACGATGCCGGCCAGCTCCTCGTCACCGCCGGGCTCCGCCAGCAGGTGCGCGGCAGCAGCCAGGTGCCGTCCCTTCCGCTCGCGTTTGGACATCGTCTCGTAGGTGACCCGGCGGAGTAGATCCTGCATGAACGCGAGCTGGCCGCGCTCGGGCGACAGGGGATCGGATTGCTGCGTCAGGATCTCCTTGCGCAGCAGCGATATGACGACCGGGCTCAGCGCATCTGCGGGCTGACCGGACAGCGCGGACAGCCCGTCGCGGGTGAACGACTTGCCGAGCACGGCCGCGTCGCCCAGCAGCCGGCGCTCCTCGGGCTCCAGCCCATCCAGGCGGGCCGCGACCAGCGCGTGCAGGGTCTCGGGCACGGCCAGAGCATCCACGGCGCCGGTGACCTTGTAGCGGTCGCCCTCGCGCGCGACCAGCCCACGGTCGAGCAGCATGCGGACGGTCTCGACGGCGTACAGCGGGACGCCCTCCGCCCGCTCCACGATGCGGCCGCGCAGGTCCGCGGGCAGGCCGGGCACCAGCCCGTCCAGCATGGTCGCCACCTCCGCGTCCTCCAGCGGCTCCAGGAAGATGGAGGTGAAGTCGCGCTGGGCCGCGCCCCATGACGGCCGGCGGGTGGCCAGCTCGGGCCGCGAGGCAGTGAGCAGGTAGATGGGGTACGAGCGCGACCAGTCGAGCAGGTACTCGATGAAGTCGAGCAGGCCGGCGTCGGCCCACTGCAGGTCCTCGAACACCATCACCACCGGCGCGCGCTCCGCCATCCGCTCGAAGAACAGCCGCCAGGCCGAGAACAGATCCTCCTTGTCCGGCGCGGTGCGCTCCGCCAGGCCGATCAGGTGGGACAGCCGCGGCTCCAGGAACTCCCGGTCGGAGGCCAGCGGGATGTTGGTCTCGAGGGCCTCGCGCAGCTTCCGTCGTGCCACGTCGGGCGCGTCGTCCTCGGCGATCCGGGCGCGCATGCGCACCATCTCGCCGATCGCCCAGTAGGCCACGCCGTCTCCGTATGCAAGGCACCGGCCGCGGTGCCACAGCACATCGTTCGCCAGTCCGTCGATGTACTTCTCGAACTCCCAGGTCAGCCGGGACTTGCCGATTCCGGCCACGCCGGCGATGGACACCAGCATCGCCCGCCGCTCGTCCGCGGAGGCGTGGAACAGCTCCTTGACCAGCCGGAACTCGCGCTCGCGGCCGACGAACGGGGGTTCCAGGCCGACGCCTCGGCCCTCGCCGCGGCGGGCTGCGATGACGCGCAGCGCGCGGTGCACGCGGGTCGGGGTGGTCTTCCCCTTGAGCATGTGCTCGCCGGCATCGGCGTAGGCGATCGCCGCCTCGGTGGTGCGCCGGGTGGCGTCGTCGACCAGAACGGCGCCGGGGTCGGCCAGAGCCTGCACGCGGGAGGCCGTGTTGACCAGGTCGCCGGCCACCATGCCCTGGCCGGTCACGCCCAGCGTGACAGCCGCCTCGCCGGTCATCACGCCGGCCCGCAGGCTGAGATCCGTCGACCCGAACTCGTCGCCCAGCGCCGACACCGCGGCCACCAGATCGAGCGCGGTGCGCGTCGCCCGCTCAGCGTCGTCTTCCTGCGCCACCGGGGCGCCCCACACGGCCATCACGGCATCGCCGATGAACTTCTCCACGACACCGCCGTACCGCTCGACCAGCCGTCTGGAGGTGTCGAAGTAGCGCGTCAGCAGCTCGCGTACGAATTCTGCGTCGCGATGCTCGGACAGCGTGGTGAACCCGACCAGATCGGCGAACAGGACGGACACCAGCCGCCGCTCCGAGACCGGCTCGAGCGTGGGTGGGGGTGGGGCGGGCGCGACCACCGAGCCGGGCGCACCGAGGGGCGCGCCGCACTCACCGCAGAACTTGACGCTGGGCGAGTTTCCCGT
>JBQCGJ010000319.1:0-6374 GCA_051955775.1 Gaiellales bacterium
GGTCGTGTTGCGGTCGATCAGCTTGGTGAACACGCCGCCCTTGGTCTCGATGCCCAGCGACAGCGGGGTGACGTCGAGCAGCAGCACGTCCTTCACCTCGCCGCGCAGCACGCCGGCCTGGATGGCGGCGCCGATGGCGACGACCTCGTCCGGGTTGACGCCGCGATGCGGCTCCTTGCCGATCAGCTCCTTGACCTTCTCCTGCACGGCCGGCATGCGCGTCATGCCGCCGACCAGGATCACCTGGTCGACCGCGCCCGAGGCCAGTCCGGCGTCGGACAGGGCCTGCTTGGTGGGGGCCACGGTGCGCTCGATCAGGTCGTGCGTGAGCTCCGTGAGCTTGGCCCGGGTGAGGGTGGTGTCGAGGTGCTTGGGGCCCTCGGCGTCGGCCGTGATGAACGGCAGGTTGATGTTCGTCGACTGGGTCGTCGACAGCTCGATCTTGGCCTTCTCGGCAGCCTCGTAGAGGCGCTGCAGGGCCATCGGGTCGTTGGCCAGGTCGATGCCGTGGTCGCGCTTGAACTCGGCGGTCAGCCAGTCGACGACGGCCTTGTCGAAGTTGTCGCCGCCGAGATGGTTGTCACCCGCGGTGGCCTTGACCTCGAACACGCCCTCGCCCAGCTCGAGCACCGACACGTCGAACGTGCCGCCGCCCAGGTCGAACACCAGGATGGTCTGGTCGCCCTCCTTGTCGAGGCCGTAGGCCAGCGACGCGGCGGTGGGCTCGTTGATGATCCGCAGCACCTCGAGGCCGGCGATCTTGCCGGCGTCCTTGGTGGCGTTGCGCTGGGCGTCGTTGAAGTACGCCGGGACCGTGATCACGGCCTCCGTCACCGGCTCGCCCAGGTAGCTCTCGGCGTCGGCCCTGAGCTTCTGCAGGATCATGGCCGAGATCTCCGGCGGCGGGAACACCTTGCCCTCCGCCTGCACCCGGGCGTCGCCGTTGGGGCCGGCCACGACCTCGTAGGGGACGATCTTCTGCTCTTCTGAGACCTCCGAGATCTTGCGCCCCATGAAGCGCTTGATGGAGAAGATCGTGTTCTTCGGGTTGGTCACCGCCTGCCGCTTGGCCGGGGTTCCGACCAACCGCTGGCCGTCCTTTGCGAAGGCGACGACCGACGGTGTCGTGCGGCCGCCCTCGGCGTTGGGGATGACTGTGGGCTCGCCGCCCTCCATCACCGCCATGCACGAGTTGGTCGTGCCGAGGTCGATGCCGATCACTTTTGCCATGGAATCACTCCTTGGATCTTGGTTGCGCCTATTAGACGAAGAAAACCTTAGTCGAGTTATAGCAGGTTTTCTCGCAGGTCACACGGTAGCTGACGCGCGGGCGCGGGTGGCCCAGAAGATGGGCACCGAGGCGTACTCGGGCTGCTGTTCGGCCAGCAGCGGCTGCGGTCGCGGTTCGGCCACGGCCTCGATCGCGAAGCCGGCTGCGACCAGGCCGTTCAGGTACGTGCTGAGGGTGCGGTGGTGGTTGCCGGCGCGGCGAACGCCCTGCGGGTTTGTCGAGCGCCAGAAGCGCTCCTCGAAGTATCCGCTGACGAGCCTGCCCGGGATGCCGCTGGGGGCTGGCGTGGTGACCGCGTCGGGGGCCAGGAAGCACGGATGGCCGATCACGAACACGAACCACCCGCCCGGCCGCAGCACGCGGTGCACGGCAGCCAGCGTCGGCTCGAGGTCGGGGATGTCCATCAGCCCGAGCTGGCAGTTGACGCCGTCGGCGCTGCAGTCGGCCTGGGTGGCGAGCACCCGTGCGTCGTCCTCGACGTAGCGGATGCCCAGCGGCTGCTCCCGCTCGTACCGTCGCGCGTGGTCGAGCATGTTGGCGGTCGCGTCGATCCCGGTCACGTGGGCGCCGGCGCGGGCCAGCGCGCGGGTGGCGAGCCCTTGCCCGCAGGCGATGTCGAGCACCGTCTGGCCCGCCACGTCACCGGCCATGGCCATGGTGCACGCGAGCGCGGTCTCGTGCGGCCCGCTGCCCGCCTCGACCAGCTGGTCGTACCAGCCGGCGATGTCAGACCAGGTGGGCGAGCCCGGCATCGGCTACACGTCGCGGCCCGCGAACCGGATGCTGTCGTCGGGACGGGCGACGAAGATCCGCGACCGGGCGAAGATCGAGTTGGTCGGCACCAGCCGCTGCGTGCGCGGGATCCGCACCGACGTCCCCAGCCGCTGAACCACCTTCAGGCCCGCCAGCGCGAACAGGTTCTCCATCACGGGCGTGGTGATCGTGTTCAGGTGGCCCTCAGGATCGGGCCGGCGGAACAGCTCGCGGTACACCTCGACCCAGCTGTACGGGTTGGGCACCGACACGATCGCCCGCCCGCTCGGCTTCAGCACCCGCCGCACCTCCACCAGCAGCCGCGCCGGGGAGGTCAGGTGCTCCAGCAGCTCCAGGCAGACCACCACGTCGTAGCCGGCATCCGGGATCGGCAGAGGCTGGTCGGCGTCGGCCAGCCGCACGTCCAGCCCCAGGCGGGCGGCGGCATCCACGTTGCGCTGATTGAGCTCGAGCCCGGTATAGGCGATGTCGAGCCCGGCCCGGCGTGCGTGATCGCCCAGGCCTCCCCACTTCGCCCCGATGTCGAGCAGGCTGGCGCCGGGCCGCAGGCCGGCCGCGCGCAGCACCCTCGAGAAGCGCAGCTGGGCCTCCGGATCGTGCGGTGGCTCATCCTGCGCCTGAAGCTCGTAGAACGCCGAGAGCCGCTGCTCGGGCGTGGACATCCCGCCCCACACTAGTCGAGGTCGCGGTCTAGGCCGCCGCCCCGACCACCCGCCGGCCGAACGGACACCCCTCCAGCAGTGGGCAGGACGTGCATCGCGGGGAGCGCGCCCTGCAGGTGCGGCGGCCGTGCTCGATCCACAGCAGGTGCGCCTCCAGCATCCGCTCATCCGGTACCAGGGCGGTCAGCAGCGGATGGGCACGCTCCGCGCTCGTCCCCGGAGGTATCAGCCCCAGCCGCAGCGCGATCCGGTGCACGTGGGTATCGACCGGCATCACCGGCACTCCGAAGCTGAACAGGAGCACGATGCTGGCGGTCTTCACCCCCACGCCCGGCAGCCCAACCAGCCAGTCCATCGCCTGCCCGGGCGGCATCCGCCGCAGCCATCCCAGGTCGAGGCCGTGGCCCGCGGCCTCCACCGCCTCCAGCACTGCCTTGATCCGCGGCGCCTTCTGACGCGCCAGCCCGCCCGGCCTGATCGCCTCCTCCACCTCCGCCACCGGCCCCTCCAGCACCTGCTGCCACGTCGGGAATCGCTCCCTCAGAGCGGTGTACGCCCGGTCGCGGTTCACGTCCGAGGTGTTCTGGGACAGGATGGTCAGGATCAGCTCGTCCAGCGGCGGGCGGCGGCGCACGCTCGGCCGCCCGTACTCGTGCTCCAGCAGGTCGAGCATGCGGTTGATCTCCACGCCCACAGAGGTTACGCCTGCGGGCCCCCGTGTACTCTGATCAGGATGGATCCGATCACCGACACTTTCGGCCGTCCCATCCACGATCTGCGCATCTCGGTCACCGATCGCTGCAACTTTCGTTGCCAGTACTGCATGCCGCGGGAGGTGTTCGGGCCGGACTTCCAGTTCCTGCGCCGGTCGGAGCTGCTGACCTTCGAGGAGATCGCCCGGCTGACCGCCGTGTTCGCGTCGCTGGGCGTGCGCAAGCTGCGGCTGACCGGCGGCGAGCCGCTGCTGCGCCGCGACATCGAGCGGCTGATCGAGATGCTGGCCGGAATCCCCGGCATCGACGACATCGCACTGACCACCAATGGGTCGCTGCTGGCCCGCAAGGCGCAGTCGCTGCACGACGCCGGCCTGCGCCGCGTCAACGTCAGCCTGGACTCGGTGGACGACGACGTGTTCCAGCGCATGAACGACGCCGACTTCCCTGTCGAGCGTGTGCTGGAGGGGATCGACGCGGCGGCGGCGGCCGGGCTGGGCCCGATCAAGGTCAACGCGGTGGTCAAGCGCGGCACCAACGACGACGGCGTCCTCGACCTGGCCGAGCGGTTCCGCGGCACCGGGCACATCCTGCGCCTGATCGAGTACATGGACGTGGGCACGACCAACGGCTGGCGCATGGACGACGTGGTGCCGGCGGCCGAGCTGGTGGCCGCGATCGGCGCCCGCTGGCCGCTGGAGCCGGTCGACCCGGAGTACCGCGGCGAGGTCGCGAACAGATACCGGTACCTCGACGGGGCCGGCGAGATCGGGGTCATCGCCTCGGTCACCCAGCCCTTCTGCCGCGACTGCTCGCGGGCCCGGCTGTCGGCTGAGGGACGGCTCTACACCTGCCTTTTCTCGAACCTCGGGCACGATCTGCGGGAGCCGCTGCGTGACGGCGTCGACGACGCCGGGCTCGCCGAGCGGCTGCGCGGGATCTGGGGCCGACGGGCCGACCGCTACTCCGAGATCCACACCTCCGGCACCGCGCGGCGACCGAAGGTCGAGATGTCCCACATCGGCGGTTAGCCGCCGGTTTAGCCGCCGGGAAGGGATGACGGCGGCGTCGGATAGCATGGGCACGGATGAGTGAGGTCATGTCGGAGCGGGAGTCAGAGCGGGAGCGCACCGGACTGGCCGCCCGGATTTTGCCCAAGGGCTGGCGTGACTTCATCTGGCAGCTGGCCCTTTTCACGTTGGTCGACATCGCCTACGAGGCGACGCGCGGCCACTCGCTGGGATCCGTGCAGACCGCCTTCCGGCACGCGCAGGACATGGTCTCGTGGGAGCGCTCGCTGGGCATCTTCACCGAGCTCGACGTGCAGCACTGGGTGCTCGCGCGTCCGTGGGCGCTGAGCGTGGCGGACTTCACCTACTTCCACGCCCACTTCGTGATCACCACGGTGTTCCTGTTCTGGCTCTACCTGCGCCGCAACCGCCACTACTACTTCATCCGCAACGCGATCTTCGCGGCCGATGCCATCGCCCTGATCGGGTTCACGTTCTTCCCCACGGCTCCGCCGCGGCTGCTCACCTACCTGGGCTTCACCGACACGCTCGACCGGTATGCCAGCGTCAACGTCTACTCGGGCCCCATCAAGGACCTCGCGAACCCCTACGCGGCGGTGCCCTCGATCCATACCTGCTACGCGCTGATCACCGCCCTCACCTGCTTCTTCCTGGTCAAGCGCACGCCAGTCCGATTCGCGTGGCTCCTGTATCCGGTGTTGATCGTGTTCTCGATCGTGGCCACCGGGAACCACTTCTGGCTGGACGCCCTGCTGGGGGCGACCACCGCGCTGATCGCGCTGGGCGCCGCCTGGTTGATCGAGCGCCTGCACCCCACGCTGCCGAACTCGGCCCGCCGGCGGATGCGCCTCGCACCCGTCGCGTCGTCAACCTGATCGCGGCAGCCGTTTGCGCCGCGTCATAGCTTCCGAGGTATAGTTCGAGCGGTGAGTGCTGGACTTTCGAGACTGAAGGCCGGGTACATCTCCGGCGGCCGGACGCTCGGAGCGCGCTTTCTGGGCCGCTTCAAGTCGATCCCGTTCACGCCGAATCAGATCACGGTCGCCGGGCTGTCGCTGAACGCCGGCGCCGCCGTGCTCATCTACCACGAGCACTACGTGTGGGCCACCGTGGCCTTCGTCACGGGCAGCATCCTGGACATCCTGGACGGCGCCCTGGCCCGCTCACACGGCATGCTGACGCCGTTCGGCGGCTTCCTCGACTCCACCACCGACCGCATGTCGGAGGGCCTCATTCTGGGCTCGATCGCGCTCGTGCTGTCCCGCCAGGGGCACACCTGGGCGCTGGCCAGCGTGTTCGTGGCGCTGGTCAGCTCGTTCCTGGTCAGCTACACGCGCGCCCGCGCCGAGGCGATTGGGCTGCGCTGCGAGGTGGGGCTGATGAGCCGCGCCGAGCGGATCGTGCTGGTGGCCGTGGCACTGCCCTTCGCCGGATACGGCACCCTGCCGTGGGCGATGGAGCTGCTGGCCGCTCTGACCGCATTCACCGTGTGGCAGCGCATCGACTATGTGCGCCGCCAACTCAAAGACAACCACCCGGAGGTTGACCATGGCTGAGACCGCCTCATCGAACGGACACCGCGCAGGCAGCGGCAAGGTGCGGGTCGCCATCGTCGGCGCCGGCAACTGCGCCTCGGCGTTCGTGCAGGGCGTGCAGTACTACCAGAAGGCGCAGCGCGAGGAGTTCGTGCCGGGCCTGATGCACGTCGACCTGGGCGGCTACCACGTGTCCGACATCGAGTTCTCGGCGGCCTTCGACGTCGATTCCGACAAGGTCGGGCACGACCTGAGTGACGCCATCTTCCGCGGCCAGAACAACACCATCAAGTTCGCCGACGTGCCGAGGCTGGGCGTTCCCGTGCACCGCGGCATGACCCACGACGGAATCGGCAAGTACCTGTCCA
>JBQCGJ010000320.1:0-4088 GCA_051955775.1 Gaiellales bacterium
GCGTCGCGCACGTGGCCGGCATGGTCAGCGCGTACGGATCCGTCGACATAGAGCCGCTCGACCGGACCGACGATGCCGATGGCCCCGGCCGCCTCACCGCGCCGGTCGAAGATCGGCGCTGCGATGGACGCCTCGCCCAGGACAGCCTCCTCGCACTCGGTGGCGTATCCGGTCGTCCGCGCCTCCTCCAGAGAACGGTCGAACGCCGCCCGGCCGGTGATCGTCGAGTGTGTCAGCCTGGGGAGCTCGCCGGCCGGCAGCTCGTGCAGCAGGTCACTGCGACTGGCGACCAGGATCTTCCCAAGCGCCGTGGCGTGGTACGGGAGGTGCGCGCCCACCTCCAGGATCTGCAGGCTGTTGTCTGGGCGGAAGGCGTGATGTATGACCAGCACGCCTCCGTCGTGTGGGGTGCCGACCCGCACCGCCTCGCCCGTACGGATTGCCAGGTTGTCGGACCAGGCGATCGTGCGAGCTCGCAACTCGTTGATGTCCAGGTAGACATTTCCGAGCTGCAGCAGCGAACCGCCGAGCTGGTACTTCCCGCTCTTGGGATCCTGCTCGACGAACCCCTCGTCCTGGAGTGCACGAAGCAGCCCGTGGACAGTGCCCTTGGCAAGGCCGAGACGGTCGCTCAGCTCCGAGACGCCCAGCCGCCGCGGCCCTCCCGCAAGTGCTCGCAGAATGGCGGCGGCACGCTCGATGGACTGAATTGCCAAGGCACCTCGGTTCTATTGTTGTCGAACGCCGTTCGGCAATGTAGAATAGCCGCATGCCACCGGCGACCGGGATTGTATTGGTGTCCCACTCCGCGAAGCTCGCTGACGGGCTTGCCGCAATGGCGCGCGAGGTCGCGGGCCCCGACGTGGTGCTGGTGGCGGCCGGCGGCGGCCCCGACGGCACTCTCGGTACCGATGGCGCCCGTGTTGCCGAGGCGATCGACCGGGCAAACCAGGGCGGCGGCGTCGTCGTGCTGGCCGACCTGGGAAGCGCCGTGCTGAGCGTGAAGGCGTGCCTCGCGGAGTGCGACGGCGTCGACGTGATGCTCGCGGACGCCCCGCTGGTCGAGGGTGCGATTGCCGCTGCCGTGGCAGCGTCGATCGGAGCCGATGTACCGGCGGTGCGGCAGGCAGCCGAGGAGGCTTGGGATGTCCGGAAGCTCTAACGGACTCCACCGCCGCTACGTCCGGATTCCCCACGGGGTGGACCTGCACGCCAGGCCGGCGGGGCTGCTGGTACGAGCCGCCGCGGAGCAGGGGACCGCGATCACCCTCCATGCAAACGGCCGCGATGCCGATGCGAGGAGCATCCTGCAGGTTCTCGCCTTGGGAGCCACGGGGGGCAGTGAGGTCGAGTTAGAGGCGTCCGGACAGAACGCCTCAGCGGCGCTCGACGCGATCGCGTCGCTGATCGAGGCCCACTCCTAACGGCTCAGCCGACGAAAAGAACGCGTCTGCGGCGGCCGCCGCCGCCTCGGCCGGCGTGCGAGCTGCAAGCGCAGTTGCTGCCGCCGCCCGCGCCCGCTGGAACGAGAGCTCGCGGATCATCCGGCGAGTCGCGGCGAGCCTGGCCGGAGAGACGCTCAGCTCATCGACGCCGAGTCCAACAAGCAGAGGAAGCGTCTCTCGGTCGCCCGCGGCCTCGCCGCAGACATCAGCCGGGATCCCTGCGGAGTGGGCGGCAGTCACGGTGCGGGCGATCAGGCGCAGCACCGCGGGATGGTAGGCGACGGCACGCTCAGCTATCGCCGGATTCTCTCGGTCGGCGGCCAACGTGTACTGCACGAGGTCGTTCGTGCCAATCGAGAGGAAGTCGCAGACGCCCGCGATTGCGTGCGCGTTCAGCGCCGCGGCGGGAACCTCGATCATGGCGCCGAGCAGCGGCTCCGGCGCGTCGGGCGCGACATCGGCCCGGGCGGCGCTGACCAGCTCACGGGCCGCCTCCACCTCGGCCGGCTCGGTGACCATCGGAAGCAAGATTCGCAACACCGCGTCGCCCGCCACTGCCACCAGCGCCCGCAGCTGCGGCACGATTCGCTCCTGATCTGACAACGTCAGGCGGACTCCGCGCGGCCCGAGCATGCTCTCGACCCCGCTCCCCCGCAGGAACGGCGGAGTCTTGTCACCGCCGAAGTCGAACGTCCGAACCGTGGCGACACGGTTCGCCAGCGGCGCAATCATCGGCCGTAGGACGCGCCGCTGCTGCTCCTCGGTGGGCCAGGACGTGGCGTCCAGAAACCCCAGCTCCGACCGTAGCAGCCCGATGCCCTCGGCTCCCGCCTCGATTGCTGCGTCGACCTCGACTGCAGTCGCTGCGTTGGCGAGCAGCCGTACGGGCCTTCCGTCGAGCGTCACCGACGGCTCGTCCCGCTCGAGCAGCGCCTGGCGCTGTTCGTCGGCGCGGCGCTCGATTCGGCGCGCCATCCTGGTCAGTGTCTCGGCGCGCGGCTGGCGGAGGATGATTCCTCGGTCCGCATCGACGGCGACCTCCTCGTCCCCTGGGAGCTCGGCAGCGCCGGCGCCCGCCCCGGTGATGAGCGGAATCCCCAGTGATCGCGCGACGATCGCTGCGTGGGCTGCAGTGCTTCCCGAGATCAGCACGATCGCGCTGACGCGGGACGCCCACGCGGCGACCTCTCCCGGCCCCAGATCCTCTGCGACCACGATCGCGCCCAACGGCGGCTCGCTGTCCAACCCCTGCGAGAGTTCCGCTGCGCGGCGCGCAACCGCGCGAAGGTCGGCGGACCGGGCTGCGAGCACGGGGTCGTCCAACGTCGCGAGTGCGGCTATGTGCGGCTCGGCGGCCTGCCGGATCGCCGTGGCCGCGGGTTCGCCGGCGGCTGCCCGTGCCCTGGCGGCGTTCAGGAGCGATGGGTCGCTCGCCATCATCAGGTTCGCCTCGACGATGTCCGCATCGGCGAGGTGTCCGTCGCTGCGGAGCTGTGCTGCCAACCGTTCGAGCTCCTGCGCCGCTGACTGGAGTCCACGGTCGACAGCCTTCTGCTCCTGCTCCGGAGTTCCATCGCCGGCCGCAGACTCGAGCGCTCCATGCCGCCACACCTTGCCGATAGCAGCGCCCGGTGCGGCGGCCTGGCCGCGCACCGCCAGCTCGCTCATGTTTCCGACGCCACAGCTCGCACGAGAGCGGCCACGATGATTGCTGCGGACGTCGCGCCCGGATCCTGATGGCCGATCGAGCGCTCGCCCAGGTACGACGCACGCCCCTTCCGCGCCAGCATCGGCACGGTGGAGCGCATTCCGTCCTCGGCCGCGCTCTCGGCGTCCGACGCTGCGTCGACGAGCGGTCGGCCGGCGGCAACGGCCGATCTGAAGGCGTCGACCGCCGGTGCCAGCGCGTCGACCATCGTCTTGTCACCCGGCTGCGCGGCCCCGAGCTCGATGATGCCGTCCACTGCCGCCTGCAGCGCGTCCGCCAGCGCAGACGGTGGGACCGTTTCGTCGTCCGCCAGCGACTTCCCTGCCCGCCGCATTGCGGTGCCCCACAGTGGGCCGCTTGCCCCGCCCACCGTCGACACCAGCGTCTGCCCTACGGCGACGAGCACCCGGCCCGGCGGAGTGCCGCCGTCGAGTTCGCCCAGACGGGCCTCGACGGCGGCAAACCCGCGTGCCATGTTGGTGCCGTGATCGGCGTCTCCGATCGCGGCGTCCAGCTGGGTCAGGTAGTCGCGCTGCTCGGCGATGGCCGCAGCAGACTCCCCCATCCAGCGGCGGACGGTCTCGGCGGACAGCGAACCGTTACCCGCCACTCACGCCCCCCACCGCAGTGCCGCGGTCTTGACGGGCGCATCCCACAGCTGCACCAGCTGCTCGTCGAGATGATGCTGACGCCGATCCTCGAAGACCTCGACCCGGCACCCGGGTCGCCGTTGCTCGCCTTTGTCAACGGCCTCGGTGGCACGCCGTTACTGGAGCTGTACCTCCTGTTCAACGAGGTGAAGAAGCAGCTCGAGGCTCGCAGCCTGACGATCGAGCGGAGCCTCGTCGGCAACTACATCACCAGTCTCGAGATGGCCGGTGCGTCGATCACGCTGCTGCATCTCGACGAGCAGCTGGTGCAGCTGTGGGATGCTC
>JBQCGJ010000321.1:0-6687 GCA_051955775.1 Gaiellales bacterium
AGAAGGTGACGTTGAACGACTTCAGCGTGCGCGCCGCACGCCGCATCCGCTCGCCCCACCGATCCCGCGGCGCCGACTGCAGCAGGGCTCTGCGAGTCAGCACCGCCATCCGGCGTCCAAACTCCTCGTTCTTCGTGATCTCGGCGTCGACGCTCACCCATCCGCCCGCGCGTGCGTGATCCTGGAACTCGGTCAGCAAGACCGTCTTCCCGACTCCGCGCAGGCCCGTGACGAGCATCGATTGCTCCGTGTAGCCGCGCCTCATGCGCTCGAGCAGGATGTCGAAAGCCTCGAGTTCCGCATCGCGGCCCTCGAGGGCGGGAGGCCGGGCTCCCGCGTTGGGCGTGTAGGGATTGAGCCTGGGATCCATCGGCCAACCTTATCAAGCTTAGCGTGGTTTTTCAGATATTGATAAACAATGCAAATCTCGATAAGGCTCGTGGCTGGCGGCCCCAGGAGCCAGGTGGTCTAACGTGTTCACCATGCGCTCCCGGCCCGCCATCTCCGGCCTTTCGCCGTACCAGCCAGGCAAGCCCGCAGCCCGGGTGCGGGCCGAGCTGGGCCTGGAGCGTGTTGTCAAGCTGGCCTCCAACGAGGGGCCGTACGGGCCGTTCCCGTCCGCGCTGGAGGCAATCACCAGGCAGGCGGGTGAGCTGAACCGGTATCCGGAGCTGTCGCTGGAGCTGATCGAGCGGCTGGCGCAGCGGCACGGGGTCGACCCGGACTGGATCGCGCTGGGCAACGGCGCCGACGCCATCGTCGGCTACCTGTCGGCGGCCTACCTCGACCCGGGCGACGAGGCGTTGATGGGCTGGCCGTCGTTCGCCAGCTACCACCTGGACGCCGTCAAGATGGGCGCCACGCCCGTTCACGCGCCGCTCCGCGACGGCGCCTATGACCCGGCTGAGCTGGCCGCACGGGTGACGTCGCGGACGAAGCTGGTGTACGTCTGCAACCCGAACAATCCCACCGGCGGCATGATCGGCCGGGAGGCGCTTCGGGAGCTGGTGGAGTCGAGTCCCGAGACCGCCCTGGTGGTGGTGGACGAGGCCTATCACGAGTACGTGACCGACCCGGACTACCCGGACGCGATCGCCGAGCACGTGGGCCGGCGCCCCAACGTGGCCGCCCTGCGCACGTTCTCCAAGATCTACGGCCTGGCCGGGCTGCGCATCGGCTACCTGGTCGGGCCGCCGCCCGTCACCGAGGCCGTGGCCCGCCTGCGAAACGCGTTCGACGTCAACGAGCTCGCCCACGCCGCCGCCCTGGCCAGCCTGGACGATGCGCACGAGGTGGTCCGCCGCCGCGACCTGAACGAGCGGGGGCGTCAGCAGCTGCAGGCGGCGTTCTCCGACCTCGGCATGCGCACGTACCCCGCGGTCGCCAACTTTCTTTGCGCGCAGGCGGAGGACGGCCCGGCGCTGGCCCGGGCGCTCGAGCTGGACGGGGTGATCGTGCGTCCCCTGGCGCAGTTTGGTGCTCCCGAGTGCATCCGCGTGACCGTCGGCACCCCGGAGGACAACGAGTGGTTCCGGCATGCCATGGGCCGGGTATTCGAGCGGCGCCAGTGACCCGAACGCCGAAGGAGCTGTCAACTCTGGTGGAGCGTGTCGCCCGCGGCGAGCGGCGGGCGGTGGCGCGCGCGATCTCGCTGGTGGAGGACCGCGACCCGCAGGGCTACGAGCTGGTGCGCGAGCTCTACCCGCAAACCGGCAGGGCCGTCGTGGCCGGGATGACCGGCCCGCCCGGCGTCGGCAAGTCGAGCCTGATCGCCGCGCTGGTGGGACTGCTGCGGGGCGCGCAGAGCACGGTCGGCGTGCTGTCGGTCGATCCGTCCAGCCCGTTCTCCAACGGCGCGCTGCTGGGCGACAGGATCCGGCTGGCCGACCACTTCCTGGATCCGGGGGTGTTCATCCGCTCGATGTCCACCCGCGGCCACCTGGGCGGGGTGTCGGAGGCCACCCTGCAGGCGCTGCTGGTGCTCGACGCGGCCGGCATGGACGTGCTGCTGGTGGAGACCGTCGGGGTCGGCCAGAGCGAGGTCGAGGTGGCGTCGGTGGCAGACACCGTGGTGCTGGTGCTGATGCCCGGCTCCGGCGACTCCATCCAGGCCCTGAAGGCCGGTGTGATGGAGATCCCCGACGTGATCGCCATCAACAAGTGTGACCATCCTGCGACGCGCAGCCTGCGCACCGATCTGCGCTCGATCCTGGCTCTCGACCGGTCACGGGAGTGGAAGGTGCCGATCGTGGAGACCGATGCCCTGCGCGGCCAGGGCGTCGAGGAGCTGTGGAAGGCGGTCTGCGACCACCGGGAGTTCCTCGCAGAGGACGGCCTGGACGCCCGCCGCCGCCGGAACCTCGAACACGAGCTGGTGGCGGTGGCCGTGGCCCAGGTGCGGCGGCGGCTGGAGCGGGCGCTGGACCGCGACCCGGCGTTGCAGGGGCTGCTGGACGAGGTGCACGCGCGCCGGCTCGACCCGCTGACGGCCACCCGCGAGATCGCCGACCGCGTTTTGGGAGGCGAGGAGCAGGCATGAGCACGCCGGCCGTCGCGCCGGCAGTGGAGGCCCGCGGGCTGCTGCGCCGGTTCGGGGACGTGGTCGCGGTGGCCGGCGTCGACCTGGACGTGCCGTCCGGCTCGTTCTACGGCCTGGTCGGCCCCAACGGCGCCGGCAAGACCACCCTGCTGTCGATGCTGACGGGGCTCGTCCGGCCGGACGCCGGCACCGCGCTCGTGGCCGGCGCCGACGTGTGGCGCGACCCGGTCGCCGCGAAGGCCCGGATCGGCGTGGTGCAGGACACTCCGGCGTTGTTCGACCGGCTGACCGGGCGCGAGCTGCTGGCCTTTCACGCGGCCCTGCGGCGGATCGCCCCCGACGTTGCGAGCGGGCGCGCCGAGGAGCTGCTGTCACTGCTCGATCTGACGGACGATGCCGACCGGCTGGTCGTCGACTACAGCCTCGGCATGACCAAGAAGCTGGCGCTGGCGGCGGCGCTCCTGCACTCGCCGAGCGTGGTGTTCCTGGACGAGCCGTTCGGCGCGATCGACCCCATCTCCACCAACACCGTCGAGCAGCTGCTCCAGCGGTTCGTCGGCCGCGGCGGCACGATCGTGTTCTCCAGCCACGTCATGGATGTGGTCGAGCGGCTGTGCGACCGGGTGGCCGTGATCGCGCAGGGGCGGATCGCGGCGGCCGGGGAACTGGACGAGGTGGCCGCCGGCGGCGACCTGCGCGAGGCGTTCTTCAGGCTGGTCGGAGCGGCCGGCTCGGACATGGGGGATCTGGGATGGCTTGGGTCTTCGTCCGGCTGAAGTGGCGGCTCCTGGTCAACGCCCGCAGCTCGCCCCGCGAGCAGGCGCTGGCGTGGATCGCCAGAGTGGCCGGCATCGCGGCCTCGGTGCAGGCGGCGCTTGCGCTGGCCGCGGCGCCCCGGCACGGCGGGGCGGGCCTGGTGGCGGCGTTCGTGACCCTGACCGTGGCCTGGGTGATGCTGCCGCTTCTGTACGGCTCCGATCAGTCGCTCGACCCGCTGCGGCTGGCGCTGCTGCCGTTGCGCAGGCGTGACGTGGTGCAGGGGCTGTTCGCGGCCTCCTGGGTGGGCGCGCCGCCGGTGGCGACGGCGATCCTGGTGGCCGGCGCCGTGGCCGGGTTCTGGACCGGGGGCGCCGGCGGCCTGCTGGTGGTCGCGGACGGCGTCGTGATCACGGTGCTGGTGATCGCCACGGGGCGCATGGTGTCCGCTGCCCTGGCCGCGGTCCTGCACTCCCGGCGTGGCCGGGACACGGCCTCGCTGGTGCTGGCGGTGGTCTCCGCCGGCGGATACATCGCCTGGCGCCTGGCCTCGTCGGCGGCGGCGCGGCTGAACACGATCCACCCGTCGACCACGACCGGCGCCCTGGGCTGGACGCCGCCCGGGGCGCTGGCCCAGTCGATGGCCGACGCCTCGTCCGGCCGGTACGCCGCAGCTGCTGTCAGGCTGGCCTACGGCATGGCCGCCGTGGCGGTTGTCGGCTGGCTGTGGGCGCTGGCGGTCGAGCGCCGGCTGACGACGCCGGTCGGCACGCAGTCGTCGGCCCGGCGGCGGCAGGGCCGCGACCACGTGGCGGTGCAGGTGGGGCGCACGCCCGCCGCGGCCGTGCTGTGGAAGGACCTGCGGTACATGTGGCGGGCGCCGGCCCAGCGCGCGAGCGTCGTCACCGGCTTCCTGGCCGCCGGGTTCGTGTCGCTGCCCGCGCTCACCGGGAGCCACAGGCCGGACGCGCTGCTGGCCTATGTGGGGGCCATGATGGCCCTGTTCATCTCGGCCAACCTGGCCGGCAACCTGTTCGGCATCGACCGCGAGGCGTTCTCGACCTACGTGCTGGCGGGGACCGACCCGGCCGATCTCGTGCGCGGCAAGCGCCGCGTGGTGGCGACGGTGGTCGGAGCGGTCGGTGGTGCGGCCACGATCGTGGCCGGGCTGGTGGGGCATTCCGCCGGTCAGATCCCCAGCGCGCTGCTGGTGGTCGCTGCGACGACGGCGATCGGCGTGGGGGGCGGCGTCGTGCTGTCGGTGCTGTCGCCGTTCCCCGTGGCCATCGACGCCCCCGCGTTCGGGCGTGCGCGCCGCCCGCGCGGCCGCGGTTCGCCCGGGCTGGGGCTGCTCATGTTCGCGCTCGAGGTGTGTGCGACCGCGCTCGCCGCCGGGCTCGTCCTGGGCAGCTATCTGCTCGGCCTGGGCACCCTGCCCGGGGCCCTCGCGGCCGCCGCCCTGAGCGGGATCGCGTGGTACCTCGGATCGCGGTTCGCCATCCGCCGCCTGCGCGAGCGGATGCCCGAGACGCTGGCCGCCCTGTCACCCAGGGGCTGATCCGGCGGCCGCCGCGTGGGCCGCGCGACCCTCGGCGATCACCTCGTCGGCGTACGCCCGCCCATGCCAGCCGCCGACCACGGTGTCGGCGCCGTGCTCGAGGTCCTTGTACACGTCGAAGAAGTGCCCGATCTCGTCGAGCAGGGTGGGGCGGACGTCGGTGATGTCGTGCATGTGGCTCCACTCCGGATCCTTGAACGGCACGCACAGCACCTTGTCGTCCTCGCCCTTCTCGTCGGTCATCTCGAACACCCCGATCGGCTCGACCGGGATCACGCAGCCGGGGAAGGTCGGCTCGGCGACCAGCACCAGCGCGTCGACCGGGTCGCCGTCGCGGCCCAGCGTGTGCATCAGGTAGCCGTAGTCCGCGGGGTAGACGACACTCGTCCACAGCGTGCGGTCGAGCATGATCAGGCCGGTCGCGGAGTCGAACTCGTACGTGTTCCGGCTTCCCGCCGGGATCTCGACGAACGCCAGCAGCTGGTCGCGCATGCGCGGAACATAGCCCTGCGAGGATGCCGTCCGGCGCGGACCGGGTAGTGTGCGCGCCCACGCATGGTCATGGTCGGCATCGACGATATCCAGGCCGCGGCGCGGCTGCTCGAGGGCGTTGCCCACCGCACACCGTTGACGCGGTCCGAGTCGTTCAGCCGGCTGGCCGGGTGCGAGGTGCTGCTGAAGCACGAGAACCGGCAGAAGACGGGCTCGTTCAAGATCCGCGGGGCGTACGTCAAGGTGCGCTCGCTGGACGACGCCGAGCGCAACGCCGGCGTGGTCGCGCCGTCGGCGGGAAACCACGCCCAGGCGGTGGCCTGGGCCGCCCACTCCGCCGGAGTGCCGGCGGTGGTGTACATGCCCGAGGCGGCGTCGCTGGCCAAGGTGGGCGCGACCGAGGGGTACGGGGCGACGGTGCGGCTGGTCGGGGCCTCGGTCGAGGAGTCCGTGATCGCAGCCCGCGAGGAGGCCAGCCGCAGCGGCCGGGTGCTCGTGCACCCGTTCGACGATCCCGACGTGATCGCCGGACAGGGCACCGTCGGGCTGGAGATCCTCGACCACGCGCCTGACATCGACGCCATCGTGGTGCCGCTGGGCGGCGGCGGGCTGCTGTCGGGAATCGCCGCGGCAGTCAAGGCCGCGCGGCCCGACGTGCGGGTGATCGGCGTCGAGGCGGCGGGCTGCGCACCGTACGTGGGATCGCTGGAGCAGGGCGAGATCAGGCCGGTCCCGCAGACCGAGACGATCGCCGACGGCATCGCGGTGAAGCGCCCCGGCGAGATCACGTTCGGCATGATCCGCGAGCTCGTCGACGACGTGGTGACGGTTACCGACGCCGAGATCGGGCAGACCATCGTGCAGCTTCTGGAGCGCGAGAAGACGGTGGTGGAGGGGGCGGGGGCGGTCGGCCTGGCGGCCCTGCTGAGCGGGAAGGTGTCGGCCCGGCGGGCGGTGGCCGTGCTCTCGGGCGGCAACATCGACACGCCGCTCTTGATGCAGGTGATCCGGTTCGGGTTGACCATGGCCGGCCGATACCTGGTCATCCGCACGCGGCTGGTCGACCGCCCGGGGGAGCTGATGCACCTGCTGACGGTGATCTCGGACGCCCACGTCAACATCCTGCTGATCAGTCACCACCGCGAGAGTGTCGACGTGGCGGTGGCCGAGACGGGGATCCAGCTCACGCTGGAGACACGCGACGAGGCGCACGCGCACACCGTGGTTGAGCTGGTGCGGAATGCCGGCTACCCCGTCCACAGGATGCGATAGGTGACCCGAGCAGTGTCAGGCACCGTCACAAACCCCGTGACGGATGCCAGACACTTCCGTGGCGGTGCCT
>JBQCGJ010000322.1:0-6009 GCA_051955775.1 Gaiellales bacterium
CGCAGCACGTCGAACCCGCTTCGCTTGGGCATCATGACGTCCAGCACGCACAGGTCGGGCAGCTGCTCGCGGGCCACGTTGAGCGCGGCCTCTCCGTCGGCGGCGGTGAGCACGTTGTAGCCCTCCCGCTCCAGCCGGAACTTGACCAGCCGCAGCAGATGCGGCTCGTCGTCGGCGACCAGGACGGTGGCAGTCTCGATTGATTCTTCCATGGAGCTCCTCCTAGCGGGGATCGGATGAGAGAGATAACGGCAGAAAGACGGTGAACCTGGACCCCTGTCCAAGCCGGCTGGACACGCTCACACGGCCGCGGTGGGCCTCGATGATGCCCTTGCAGATGGCGAGCCCCAGCCCGGTGCCCGGGATTGCCTGGTCGGTGGCGCTGGTGGCGCGGAAGAACCGCTCGAACAGGCGGTCGACGTCGTCCGGCGCGATGCCGATGCCGTTGTCGGCCACGCTCAGCACGGCCTCCTCGTCCTCCACGCTCACCGACACGGTCAGCGCGCCGCCCTGGTGGGTGAACTTGGACGCGTTCACCAGCAGGTTGGACAGCACCTGGCCGAACCGCTCGCTGTCCACCGCCGCCACCACGGCCCCGGCGGGCAGGTCCACGTGCAGCGCCTGGCCGCGGGCATCGACCACCGGCTGCACCTCCTGCACATGCGCCCGTACCAGTTCGCACACGTCGGTGGGCTGCGTGCGCACGATCGTGCGCCCGCTGTCCAGCCAGGAGAGAGTCAGCAGGTCATTGATCAGGGTCAGCAGCCTGCGCGCGTTGTGGTCGATGATGTCGAGGAACTCGAGCTGCTCCACGCTCAGGTCGCCGGCCGCGCCCTCGGTCAGCACGTCCAGGTAGCCGAGGATGGAGGAGAGCGGCGTGCGCAGCTCGTGCGACACGCTGGACACGAAGTCCGACTTCACCTGGTCGGACACGTGGAGCGCCTCGATCTGCACCTCCAGCGCCCGGTTCAGCTCGTCCAGCTGGGTCAGGAAGTCCGCCCGCTCGATGGCGGCAGCGGCCTCGGTCGCGAACAGCCCGGCCACCGCAGCCGAGCGGTCGAACACATCCAGCACCGCGCGGTCCCAGGCCACCAGCAGCACGCCCATCGCCCCCACGTCGCGCGCCACGGGCTGCCACAACGCCGATACTGCGCCGGCTTCTCGAATCGCAATTGCGCCCACGCCCGGCTCGCGGGCCAGGTCGGCAACGAAGAACGGCTCACCCGACTCGAACACCTCCGCCGCCACCGACGCCTCGGCCACGGTCATCGGCAGGTCGTCTCCGGCCAGGCCGGATACCGCGGTGACGATCATCCGCCCCAGGCTGTCCGGCTCCACCAGCGCGGCCACCACCCCGTCGCACACCTGGCACGCGCTCTCGCAGATGGCGCGGCGTGAGGCGACCGCGTCGGCCGTGCGCGGAAGCTGCCGCGCCGCCTGCGAGACCATGGTCAGGTCCGTCGCATACTGAAATGCGAGCACGCCGACCTGCTCCTCCGCCAGCTTGCGCTCGGTGACGTCGTTCAGCACGCACAGGCCCGCCGGCTCACCGCCTGCGGCGGCATGTCGGCCGGCCACCTCGAAGAACCGCTGCTCGCCGTACTTGGTGCACCCGACCAGCTCCAGGCACGCGCCAGTGCTGCGCAGGCGATCGTCAAGCTGTCCGGGCTCGCCTGCCGCCAGAAGCTCGTCCAATCGCATGCCCACGGCCTCCTCCTGCGAATACCCGAAGACGGTCGTGAACGCCCGGTTGACCTCGCTGATCAGGCCGCCGTCATGCGCGATGACGGGCTGGAACGACGCTTCCACCAGTTGCTCATAGCGGCGCTGCCAGGCGTCCTCGCGATCGGGCAGCCGGCGGGACCGTGTCGGGGGGGTCCGAGGGGGCACCCGCCCACCATCGGCGCTACGGCATGTCGTCTTGAGAGGCGACTGCGGCCAGCCGCCGGGCGATGCCCAGCCAGCTCCAGCGCTCGACGACCGCCTCCCGGGCGACGCCGCCGAGCCGCCGCCGCTCGGCCGCGGGCAGCTCCAGGATCGCCTCCAGCTCCGCCGCCAGGGACTCCGCGGTGCCGTCGAACCGCCTGCCCGCCGGCCCCAGCCCTGCCGCCACCTCGGCCAGGCCGCTGTGATCCGACACCACCGGCACCACGCCGCAGGACGCGCCCTCGGCCGCCACCATGCCGAACGCCTCCGGCAGCACGGAGGGCACGGCCATCACGTCCGCCAGGGGCACCAGCCGCTCGAGCTGCCCGTGGCTCATGGCCCCGGTGAACACCGTACGGGCCGGGGCCAGTCGCTCGAGCTCCGCCCGCGCGTCCCCGAACCCGACCACCACCAGGCTGACGTCCGGGTGGCGCGGCTCGAGCAGCCTCCATGCGTCAAGCAGCACCTGCACGCCCTTCTCCCGCATCAGCTTGCCGAGATACAGCACGAACCGGCCCACCCCGGCCAGGCGATCCGCCGCGTCGCGATCGGGGTGCCGCTCGCCCCCGCCGGCATCCGCCCGCAGCAACCGGTCGAGCTCTGGCAGGGAGCCCCGGCCGGGCGCGAAGCCGTCGGTGTCCACCCCGGGCGGCAGGATCCGCATGCGCCCGAGTTACGGCCCCTCCCCCAGCAGCTCCCGTGCCACCGACACGATGTGCTGCGATCCCGCGAGCACTGCGGCCGCTCCGTCGAGGCCGGGCCGCGCCATCTCCGCCAGCTGCGGGCGCCCCCGGATCGCGTATTCGAACTCCGAGCCGTGCAGGTAGACGGCGTACGGCGTCTCCGACCCCCGGCAGCCCTGCGCCGCCACCGGCCCGCCCATGATGGCGTGGTTTGCCACCACCAGCCCGACCCGGCCACGCCGCAGCTGCTGCGCGAGACAGCCGGCGTTTCCACGGATGTACCGGTCGAGCTCGTCCGCGGTCATGTCGGCCACGTGGCGGGCTTCAAGGCCCTCGTAGCGGTCGAGCACGAACGTCGGCAAAAGCGGCCCCACGTCCGGCCGCACCACCTCCACCCGCGGGCCGAGATCGAACCGCTCCGGCCGCGGCTCCTGGCAGATCACCATGACGTCGTGGCCCAGACGCCCCAGGGCGCGGGCGATCTGCTGCGTGTACACGTTCGAGCCGGTGCCGTCCAGCAGGTAGCCGTGCCATAGGATGATCCGCACCTGCGGCAGGCTACTGGAGCGGGGTTCGGTCTACGCGGCCGCGCGCTCGATGCGGCGTGCACGGGCACGCACCCGCACGGGCCGGGTGGCGGCCCGGGAGCGGCGCGCGATGCGCTGCCTGGGCGCGCGGCGTGCCTCCGGCCTGTGGCCGTCGTCGCGGCGGTCGGGGCCTGTGTGCCGGGCGGCCACGCGGCGGGCCATGACAGTGTGCCGGCGCGCCTCGAGCACGACGGCGACCAGGATGGCTGCGCCGCCCGCGAGCTGCAGCGGGCTCAGGCGCGCACCCAGGAACACCCCGGCCATGCTGGCCGTGACCAGGGCCTCGTTGAGGCCGACGGCCGTGGTCAGCGTCGGATCCAGCCGAGGCGCCGCCCACCAGGCCATCAGCCCGGCGGGTACGTAGCAGCTGAGCGTGACGGCGCCCAGGATCACGGTTTCGCGCAGCGTCGGCGGATTGGTGAGCAGAAACGGCAGGAACGGAAGCGCGCAGAAGGCCGTGGCCATGCCGCTCGAGTACGCCGCCCCCGAGGTGCTGCCATGCCGGTTGACGAGCGTCGCCCGGTAGGCGATGGCGGCGGCGGAGATGAGGGCCAGCCCGATCCCCAGCAGCACGTGGGGCGTCACCCGGCCGAGCCCGCCGCCGGCCACGCCGGACGCCGAGCCCGCCACCAGCAGGCCGAGGATGAGCGCGGTGGGCAGGTCGAGCCTGCGCCGCCGCCGAGCTACTCCGGCGACGACCAGCAGTACGGGGGAGCACAGGTGGAGAGCCGAGGCGATCGCGGGCGGCGCCATGCCCAGGCTGGCGAAGAAGGTGAAGCTGACCACGGCCCCGATCAGGCCGATCACCGCCAATGGGCGGACGTGCATGCGATTGCGTCGCGGCAGCCCGCGACGGGCGGCAATCGCGAACATCGCCGGGGCCTGCACGAGGCAGGTGACCAGAGTCAGGGTGGCCGGGTTCATCGTGACGCCTGCGATGGTGCCGCCGGCGAGGCCCCAGAACAGGGTGCAGAGAAGAGTTGCGATCAGAGGCAGGGCGGGCACGACAGCAGCGGCAATCCTTGGAGAGGGTCACCACTGGTAGTCGGCGGGGGCCGCGGGAGTTGAGTTGCGCCTGTGTTAAGGAGCCGTGTCAGACACGTCACAGAAGCGTGACGGACACGACACGGGCCATCTTGCGGTGTCTGACACCGCTCTCAGCGCAGCCCTACGTCAGGTGGAAGTAGAGCGCGTGCAGCAGCTCGACGACGGGGCTCGACCGATGCACCGTGACATCGGGAGGCGTGTCGATCAGGGTGTCAGCGTAGTTGAAGATGATCTTCACGCCGGCCTGCACGAGCGCGTCTGCAGCCGACTGGGCGGAGCTCTCAGGCACCGCCAGGACGCCCACGATGATGTTCTTCTCACGGACCGCGGAGGACAGCTCGTCCACGCTCTGGATCGGCAGCCCGCCGATGGTCGACCCGACCTTGGCCTGGTCGGCGTCGAACACGCCCGCGATGTTGAAGCCGTGGTCGGCGAATGCGGGCGAGCGGGCGATGGCCTGCCCCAGTGAGCCGGCCCCGATCAGGGCGATGTTGTGCTGGCCGGACGTCCGCAGGATCTTGCGGATCTCGACGATCAGGTAGTCGATGTTGTATCCGACGCCCCGCTTGCCGAACTTGCCGAACCCGGACAGGTCGCGCCGGATCTGGGTTGCGTTCACGTTCGTGTACTCCCCGATCTCCTGCGAGGAGATCGAGTCGCGGCCCATCTTCTTGGCCTGCGTGAGCACCTGGAGATACCGGGAAAGGCGGGCGGCGACGCCGACCGTCAGGCGTTCCTGCACCAATGTTTCCCCCTTCCCAGTGACGGTTTGTAACATGACACAAGCCAGTCTAGCGAGGACGGAGGAACGGTGATTCACCACAGCACAAGGAGCCCGCTCCGTCAGTCGATTGTGGCAGTGCGGACGCGGCGCTCCAGCTCGGCCGGGTCGACCCGGAACTTGAACGCCTTGCGGCCGTTCACGAGCACCACCGGGATCTGCTCCCGGTAGGCGGCCTCGAGCTGGGGGTCGCCGGTAATGTCGACCTCGGTCAGGCTGAATCCGAGCCGCGGCCGCTCGCGCTCGAGCAGCTCGATCGCCTCGTCGCACAGATGGCAGCCGCGCCCCCGGTACACCAGCACCTCGACGCTCATGCGGCGCTGGCGTAGGCGTCGCGCGTCAGATATGCGGGGAACGGCACCCAGCCGGTGAACCGCGCGGCCGAGGCGATCATGGCCGCGTTATCCGAGCACAGCGCCATGGGTGCGGCCCGGAACCCGACGCCAAGCGAGCGGCACCGCTCGTCCAGGGCCGATCGCAGCGCCCGGTTGGCCGCCACCCCGCCCACCACGGCGAGGGTCGTGTGGCCCGTGGCCTCCAGGGCCTGCGCCGTGCGCTCGACCAGCGAGCGCACGATGGCGGCCTGGTAGGAGGCAGCCAGATGCGCTCGGTCGGGCTCGCCGGGGTGCTCCCGGCAGGCGTTGCGAAGCGCCGTCTTGAGGCCGCTGAACGAGAAGTCGTGGCCGGGCCGGCCCAGCATGGCGACCGGGAACCGGTGAGCCGTGGGGTCGCCGCCGGCGGCCAGCCGCTCCAGCGCGGGGCCGCCCGGATAGCCCAGGCCGAGCAGCCGCGCGCCCTTGTCAAACGCCTCGCCGGCCGCGTCGTCGAGGCTGCGCCCGATCGTGTGGTACCCGCGGTGGTCGACCACCTCGCACAGCAGGGTGTGGCCACCGGAGGCGAGCAGACACAGGAAGGGCGGCTCGAGGGGGTCGGGCTCGAGGTACAGCGAGGCGACGTGCCCGTGCAGATGGTCGACCGGGACGAG
>JBQCGJ010000323.1:0-2620 GCA_051955775.1 Gaiellales bacterium
GAGGTCGGGGCGCGCATCGGCCGGCAGGGCGAGGAGGCGGCCAGGGACGCGGCGGACCCGGTCGCGCTGCTGCGGATCGGCGGCCAGCTGTGGATCAGGAACGCCGGCGACCCGGTCGTCAGGCAGATCATGCTGATCGACGCGCCCGCGGTCCTGGGCTGGGAGCGCTGGCGTGCGCTCGACGAGGAGGGCCCGCTCGGGCTGATCAGAGGCTGCCTGGCGTACGCCGCGGAGACGGGCCGTGTCGAGCACCGCCACGTCGACGCGTTCGCGCACATCGTGCTGGCCGCGGCCAACGAGGTGGCCCTGATGGTGGCGCGCGCGGAGGACCCGGCCGCGGCGCTCGCCGACGGCGAGAGCGCCTTCGCCGAGTTCCTCGACCGGCTGCTTGGTGACACCAGTCAATAGAGCGTCTCGCGGCGTCCTGCGGCACCGTCTTGGTATCACATGCAACACGTCGGCGCCGTCTCGGTGTCACGTGCATTACGTCGGCACCACAGGTCACTCCGGCCTCCCCACGACTAGTGGCGGACCGGCGCCGTAACCGGAGCGTTGTGGCATTGAGCCGGTTAGGACCGCCGCGTTGTGGCATAGCGACGGTTCCGGGATTACAGAAACTCGCCAAGATTGGGGTGTCTGGGTCCTGAGTGACCTCCGGGACGCGAGAGGCTGAACTGCGTGGTTCGGCTTCAGCGGAAGGGGCTCACGGCGCGGGGTTTTGGATCGTTCTAATTACCGTACTGGGCTTGTCTTGACAGACACCTCGGAATAAGTGACGATTGCCATGTTGGAGCGCTCCAATAGGTGGACGAGCGCCCGGCTCGGAGGTGACGGGAATGGGTTCAGCGGCCGGATCAGCGAACGGCGCGGCAGTTGGCCGGGAGAGGCTGGAGCGGTACAGCCTGACGGGTCCGGAGAACCAGGCGGCGGTGGACGCCGGGCTGGCCGGCGGGGCGTGGTTCCGCAGCGCGGTGCCGCGCAAGCGGATGAAGGAGCTGATGCGGCGGTCCGACTACCCGGCGGTCAGGGACACCCTCATCTGGATCGGCGCGATCCTGACCTTCGGCGGCCTCGGCAGCGCCCTGTGGATCGTCTGGCACAGCTGGTGGGCGGTCCCGTTCTTCCTGGCGTACGGCGTCCTGTACGGTTCCACGTCGGATTCCCGCTGGCACGAGTCCGGGCACGGCACGGCGTTCAAGACCCGCTGGATCGCCGAGGCCCTGTACGAGGTCTCCTCGTTCATGATCATGCGCGACCCGACCACCTGGCGGTGGAGCCACACCCGGCACCACACCGACACGCTGGTCGTCGGGCGGGACCCGGAGATCGCGGTGATGCGCCCGGCCCGGCTGGCCAAGCTGCTGGCCAACTACTTCGGCCTGGTCGACGTGCCGGTCGCGTTCGCGCTGATGTTCCGGCACGCGGCCGGGCGGCTCACGGCCGACGAGGCCGACTACGTGCCCGAGTCCGAGCGGCGCCGGGTGTACCGGACGGCCCGCATCCACCTGGCTGTCTACGCGGCCGCGATCGGCCTGGCCATCGGGTTCGGGAGCTGGCTGCCAGTGGTGCTGATCGGCGGGCCGGCCTTCTACGGCCGGTACATGCTCCAGGTCTACGGGTTCACCCAGCACGCCGGCATGGGCGAGAACGTGCTCGACCACCGGCTGAACACCCGCACGGTCAAGATGTGCCGCCTCAACCGGTTCCTGTACTGGAACATGAACTACCACGTCGAGCACCACATGTTCCCGATGGTGCCGTACTACCGGCTGCCCGAGCTGCACGAGGAGATCAAGCACGACTGCGCTCCGGTGTACCCGTCGATGTGGGCGGCCTACAAGGAGATCATCCCGGCCGTGCTGCGCCAGCTGCGGGACCAGGAGTACTACGTGCGCCGCGAGCTGCTGCCCGGCGCCGCCCCGTTCAACGAGCCCACGCCGCTCAACGACGGCCGCGCGCTGCCGCTGCCGGCCGCGACGGCTGCCTGAGGAGACACCGATGCCCCAGTGGATCGCCGCCTGCGCGGCGGACGACATCGACCCCGAGGACGTCATCCCGTTCGAGCACGCCGGGAACGACTACGCGATCTACCGCTCCCCCGACGACGCCTACTTCGCCACCGACGGCCATTGCACGCACGAGAAGACGCTGCTGTGCGACGGCCTCGTCATGGGCGGCGTCATCGAGTGCCCCAAGCACAACGGGCGGTTCGACTACACCAGCGGCAAGGCGCTCGGCGCCCCGGTGCTCGTCGACGTGCGCACCTACCCGACCAAGGTCATCGACGACACCGTCTACATCGAGGTTCCGTGATGTCCGAAGCCATTGTCATCGTCGGGGCCGGCGAGTGCGGCACCCGGGCAGCGTTCACGCTGCGCGCGGAGGGCTGGGACGGCCGGATCGTCCTGGTGGGCACGGAACCGCCGTACGAGCGGCCGCCGCTGTCGAAGACCGGTGAGTACAAGCTGATCTGCGGCGGCGCGGCGCTGAGCGAGGCGGGCATCACGTTCCTGCCCGGCGTCGAGGCGACCGGCCTGGACACCGCGGGCCACGCGCTCGAGCTGGCCGGCGGGCGGCGGCTGGCTTACCGCTCGCTCCTGCTCGCCACCGGTGCGCGGGC
>JBQCGJ010000324.1:0-5796 GCA_051955775.1 Gaiellales bacterium
CGTCCAGGATCCGAACCCGCTCGAACGTCCGCCCCCGCAGCCGCGGCTCGAGGCCGCGGCGAACGGTCTCCACCTCCGGCAGCTCCGGCATCAGATGACCTCGAGCACGACCGGCAGCGGGCTTACAGGCCCGTCGCTGATCTCGAAGCACGCCGCGACGGCGTCCGCGTCGAACGGGCCGCGCGCGTGCACCGTGGCCAGCGGTTCGCCCGCCCGCACCTTGTCTCCCGCCTTGCGTTGCACCACCACGCCCACCGCGTGGTCGACTGCGTCCTCCTTGCGCGCACGGCCCGCGCCCAGCCGCGCCGCCGCCTGCCCGATGCCGAGGGCATGGCAGCGGCGGACGACACCGGTGGCCGGAGATGGCACGTCGGTCACGACGTCGGCGCGGGGCAGCTCGGCGTCGGGGTCGCCGCCCTGGGCCGCGATCCAGCGCCGGAACGCGGCGTGCGCCGCCCCGGAGGTCAGTGCCTGATCGGCCGCGCCCCGGTCGCCGACCAGCAGCCCGGCGGCGGACAGGCACAGCTCGGTCAGGTCGGCGGGGCCCTCCCCGCGCAGCGTGGCCTCCGCCTCCGCCACCTCCAGCGCGTTTCCGACGGCGTGGCCGAGCGGCTCGTCCATGCCAGTCAGCATGCAGGTGGTGGGCAGCCCCGCCAGCTCGCCCAGCCGCCGCATGGCGGCCGCCAGCTCACGAGCCGAGTCGAGGTCGGGCATGAACGCGCCCTCCCCCACCTTCACGTCGAGCACCAGCCGGTTGGCGCCGGCCGCGACCTTCTTGGACATGATGGAGGTGGCGATCAGGGGGATCGAGGGCACCGTGGCGGTGGCGTCGCGAAGCGCGTACATGCGGCGGTCGGCGGGCACCAGCGCCTGTGTTTGGCCGGCCACCGCGATACCAACCTCCCGCACCTGCCGGACCAGCTCCTCCGCCGACAGGTCGACCCGGAATCCGGCGATCGACTCCAGTTTGTCCAGCGTGCCGCCGGTGTGCCCCAGCCCCCGGCCCGACAGCTTGGCCATCGGCGTCCCGCAGGCGGCGACGAGCGGCGCCACCACAAGCGTCGTCTTGTCGCCGACGCCGCCGGTGGAGTGCTTGTCGGCCACCGGGCGGCCGACGGCGGACAGGTCGAGCCGCTCGCCGGAGTCCACCATCGCCTCCAGCAGCGCCGCCGTCTCAGCGTCGGTCATGCCGCGCAGCACAACCGCCATCAGGAAGGCGGCGAGCTGGTAGTCCGGCGTGTCCGCCGCGATCACCGCGCGCAGCTCGTCCTCGGACAGCTCCCCGCCGTCGCGCTTGCGCGCGATCAGGTCGACCACGCGCGGCTCAGACAAACGGCGTCCCGGGGAGCTCGCGGTCGTGGTCGCCGGTCATCCGGCGCGGCACGCTGGCGCCCCCGTCGGCGAAGGTGACACCGTCGTGCCGGCGCCCCTGGAGGGTGCCGCCCGGCACGTGCGCCAGCAGCATCGCGTGCTCGCGGGAGTGGTCGGTGGACGGCGTGGTGGGGTCGCAACCGTGGTCGGAGGTGAGCACGAGCAGGTCCTCATGGTGAAGCGCGGTGAGCAGGTCCGGCAGGCCGGCGTCGAACTCCTCCAGCGCGTCGGCGAATCCCCGGGGGTCGTTCCGGTGGCCCCAGGTCTGGTCGGTCTCGACCAGGTTCACGAACACGAAGCTGTGGTCGGGCAGCTCCCGCAGCAACGAGGTCGTGCGGGCGATGCCCTCGGTGTTGGACTCGGTTGGCGAGGACGTATCGATGTCGGAGCCGGCGAAGATGTCGCCGATCTTGCCCACGCCGTGCACCTTGACGCCGGCCTCGCGCAGGCGCTGCAGGTGGTTGGGTCGGGGCGGCGTGAGCGAGAAGTCATGGCGGTGCGGCGTGCGGGTGTAGGCGCCCGGTGTGCCGATGAAGGGGCGCGCGATCACCCGCCCCACCGCGTGCTCGCCGGTGAGCATCTCCCGGGCGCTGCGGCACGCCTCGTACAGCTCCTCCAGCGGCACCGTCTCCTCGTGGGCGGCGATCTGAAACACGCTGTCCGCGGACGTGTAGACGATCCACTTCCCCGTGCTCTGGTGCTCCTCGCCGAGCCTCTGGATGATCTCGGTGCCGGAGGCGGCCACGTTGCCCAGGGTGCCGCGGCCGGTGCGGGCCGAGAACTCGTCCAGGATGTCCTGCGGGAAGCCGTTGGGATAGGTCGGAAACGGCCGCTCGGTGATGATGCCCATCATCTCCCAGTGGCCGGTGGTGGTGTCCATGCCGAGGCTGCGCTCGGCCAGCCGGCCGTAGACGGAGGGGGCGTCGACGCGTGGCGGGCAGCCCTCCAGGGGCAGGATGTTGCCCAGCCCGAGCGCCTGCATCGCGGGTACCTCGAGGCCGCCCACCGCCGCGGCCACGTGGGCCAGCGTGTTCGATCCGGCGGTGCCGAACTCGGCGGCGTCGGGCAGGTCGCCCGCGCCCACCGCATCCAGCACGATCACGCACGCGCGAGGCACGTGCGGAATCTAGATGATCGTCGGGCCCCGAAACGGACGACATCGCTGTGGGAGACTGGGCAGATGACCGACGTGATCGTGGTCGGGGGCGGTCTGGCCGGGCTGACTGCTGCCCGTGACCTGATGCTCGGCGGAGCCGACGTGGTATGCCTCGAAGCTCGAGAGCGGCCGGGCGGCCGGGTGCACCAGGAGCATCTGGCCGATGGCCGGACCGTGCAGATGGGCGCCGAGCTGGTAGGTGAGTTCCACACGACGTATCTCGGGCTGGCCAGGGAGCTGGGGCTCGAGCTGCGTCCGGGCTTCATGGGCGAGCCGGGCCAGATGACGTGGAATCTGGCCGAGGGCGTATGCGTCGGCGACAACCCGCCCTGGTGGACCGAGGCCGACCGCGCCGAGCGGTCCCGAGTGCAGAGCCTGCTTGCCGCCCTGTCGCGCACGGTCGACCCCGATGATCCCTGGGGGCATCCCGACGCCGCTAGGCTCGATCAGCTGTCCGTCAACGACTGGCTGCGCGAGGTGGGCGCACCGCCGGCGCTGTTGCGGTTGTCCGAGGTGGCACGCTTCGGTGGCGCGACGGGCTCGGGCGAGCGGATGTCGCTGCTGGCAGTGCTGCGCATGGATGCCGTCGCCGGCTCGAAGGGCACATACGACTACGACTTCTGGGAAAGCATGACGCTGGCCGCCGGCAGCGCCGCCCTGCCGCTGGCCATGGCGGTCGAGCTGGGCGACCGGCTGCGGCTGGGGGCGGTCGTGCGATCGATCGAGGTCAGCCGCAGGGTCACGGTAGGGCTCGAGGACGGCGAGGCGCTGACCGCGGAAGTCGTGGTGTGCGCGCTGCCGGTCGGCCCGCTGCGCGATGTGCAGATCGAGGGCTTGACGCCGGCGCGGCTGGCCTCGCTTCGACGGGTACGCCACGCGCTGGCTGTGAAGGCGGCGATCGCGTACCGGACGCCGTTCTGGCGCGAGCGCGGACAGAACGGCGTGGCGGAAGGCGAGGGACCTCCCGGCCCGACCTGGCCGCAGGCGGACGGGGTGCTCTCGGTCATCATCCCGCCCGAACGGCTCGCGTTTTACCTGGGCGCGCCGCCCGAGGTGCGGCGGGAGCAACTGCTGGCCGATCTCGTGCGGTTGTATGGGCCCGCGGCAGGCGACCCCTCCGATCTCGCCATCGCCGAGTGGGCGATCGACCCCTTCACCAAGGGGTACCTCACGCAGTGGGCGCCGGGCGACCTGACGGCGGTCGGCGCGCTGCACGGCACGCACGAGCCGCCCTTCTACGTGTGCGGCTCCGACCACTGGGTGGCCGGATGGATGGAAGGTGCGGTGCGCACCGGCCGCAGCGCGGCGGCGGCGGCGCTGGGACACCTGCCGGCCGGGCAGCGGCTCCAGAGCCGGGAGTAGTCCAGAACCGCCGGGGAGAAGACCGTCCACCGGAACTCCTGGCCCGCTGTTGGTCACTCGCGAGCACTGCCAGGTTGCAGAGACCGCGCCAGCTCCCACTGCGAGTGCCGTTCGCGCCGGCCGCCCATCGCATCCATGAAGGCCGCGGCATCGGGCCACGTCTCCGGCACCAGCGCGGGCACCCCCACACGCTCGCCCGGCAGGGCACGCAGGATCCGGCTGCCCATGCCGTGCCGCCGGGCGCCCGGCGCCACCGCCAGCGCGTACAGCCAGAACCGCCGCCCGCGAGCCTTCCCGAGCGCCACCGCCTCGTCACCAAGCGCGACCGGGGGCAGGTGCTGGAGCGACTCGGGCTCGAGCTGCCACGGCGGGTCCGACCACCCCCACTCGCACAGCCACTGCACGGCCCGGTCGGTATCGACCTCGCGCAGCCGGTCGCGGGCGCCGTTGGTCAGCTCAGCCGTCCGGAACACCCAGCCCAGCAGCCGCCGGCGTTGCTCGAAACCTCGGCCGTGGTACAGCGCCAGCGCCGGCCCGTTCGAGGCCACCGCCTCCAGCACCACGCTCCTGGCGCCCGCGGCGGCCATCGCCTCCACCGTGCTGTCGAGCACCAACCCTCCGAGCCCGCGCCTGCGGAACCGCCGCGCCGTGCCCTCCCCGCGCACGCTGCCGCGGTCGCCGCGCATCGCCGCCAGGCAGAAGCTGGCCGGGGCGCCGTCCACGAACGCGACCCGCGACAGCTCGGGCGCGACGTTCGTCTCGTCAAGGTAGAAGGCCAGGGCCGAGGCGTCCAGCGCGGCCGGCACCACGTGATCCGAGAAGGCGTCGTTGTGCAGCTCGGCCAGCCACCCCACGTCGTCCTCGTGGAGCGGTCGCACCTCGACCTCGGGCGTCACTCCGACGCCCGTTTCATCGCTATGCGCGCGGGTGAGCCTTGAAGTACTCGCGGCGGACGTGATCGGCGGACACGTGCGTGTACACCTGCGTGGTCTCGATGCTGGCGTGCCCGAGCATCTCCTGGACGCTGCGCAGATCGCACCCGCCCTGGATCAGGTGAGTTGCGAAGGAGTGGCGCAGCGTATGCGGCGTGACCTCCTTCTTGATCCCGGCCCGGCGGGCATGCTCGCGCACCAGCTGGAACACGGCCTGGCGGGTGATGCCCTGCCCGCGGTGGTTCAGGAACAGCACATCGCCGCGCTGCAGCCGGCCCAGGTACGGGCGGCCGCGCTGCATGTACACCCGGGACGCCTCGGTGGCGCTCTTTCCCATCGGCACCAGGCGCTGTTTGGCGCCCTTGCCCATGCAGCGCACGACGCCCTCGCCGATGTCGACGTCCGACACCCGCAGCGACACGAGCTCGCTCACGCGAAGCCCGGCGCCGTACAAAAGCTCCAGCATCGCCCGGTCGCGCAGGCCGCGCGGCGTCACGTCGGGCATGGTCACGATCTGCTCGGCCTCCGACTTGGTCCGCGGCGCGGGCAGCCGGCGACCGACCCGCGGCAGCGTGATCACACGGCCGGCGTCCCCACGCGCGCCCTCCCGGGCGCGATGCTTCAGAAATGCCCGCACGGCGGCCAGCCGGCGGCGTACGGTGGCAGGTGACAGGCCGCGGTCGCGCAGGGCGACCGCGTAGTCGTCCAGCACTGACACGGAGATGGTGTCGGGATCCTCGTGCTCGACGAAGTCCCCCAGGTCGACCAGGTCGCGGCGGTACGCCTCGATCGTGTGCGGCGAGGCGCCGCGCTCGAGTTGGAGATGGGTCAGGAAGTCGTTGAGCTTCTCTTCGTAGGCGCGCATGACAACACCGTTCGGCGTGCGTTGCCGGATCCCTCCTCGTCCATGCACACCAGCACGACACGCCCATCCGGCGGTTGTCAGGCGGCTCGCAGCCCGAGTGCCTCGTCCAG
>JBQCGJ010000325.1:0-3119 GCA_051955775.1 Gaiellales bacterium
CGCCGAGGACGCGATCTCGATGGAGGATCTCGCCGCCAAAGGCGCCGGCGGCGACGCAGCCACCTGGGAGACGCTCTACGGCGCGGTCACCTCCGAGGACATCTGCACCTTCATCTACACCTCCGGCACCACCGGCCCGCCGAAGGGCTGCGTGATCAGCCACGGCAACTACCGGTCGATGCTCGACATGGTCAACCGGGTCTCCGTGACCACGGACGATGACGTCACCTACCTCTTCCTCCCGCTCGCCCATGCATTCGCGCTCTTGATCCAGCTCTTCAACACAATCGAGTCGCTGGTCGCCGCCCACCGCGCGCTGCTCAAGGGGACAACGGCTGCGCTATGAGCGACGCAGGCGAACCCTCGCGCGAGCTGCTGCGATGGAGAGCCATCCAGGACGTCGAGGCGGCGCTGCGCCTGCTGGAATCGGCCGGAACCTCGCCTGCGCGGGTCGACTTCCAGCACTCGATCGCCATCCTCAGTCTCGAACTGGCTCGGCTGCGCCGGGACAGCCGCGACGCCCCCGCTTGACGCCCCCAACCCGCCCTCGATAGGCTGGGCAAACGTTTGCCAAGGAGGGCAGTTGGGGCGGTTTGACGGACGCAGTGCCATCGTGACCGGGGGCGGCCGGGGCATCGGCGAGGCCATTGCGCGGCTGCTTGCCGCACAGGGCTCCCAGGTTCTCATCCTCTCCCGCACGGCGTCGGAGATCGAGGCCGTGGCCTCCTCCATCGGCCCCGCAGCAGTCCCACTCGTGGCCGACGTCGGCGACCCGGCGGACGCCGCCCAGGCTGTGGCAACCGCCAAGGAGCGCTTCGGCCGCGTCGACATGCTGGTCAACAACGCCGGCACAGACGACGACTGCGCGTTCCTCGACATCGACCCCGCGAACTGGGACCGCGTGATCCGCACCAACCTCACCGGCGTCTTCCTGATGGCGCAGGCGGCCGGCCGCGTGATGGCTGAGGCGGGCCGCGGCGTGATGGTGCACATCGCCTCGATCGACGCCCACGGCGCCGACGGACAGCAGGCCGCCTACAACTCCTCCAAGGCCGGCATGCTCGGCCTCAACCGCACCATCTCCACCGAGCTCGCCCCGCTCGGCATCCGCTCGAACACGGTCAGCCCCGGCTACACGGCCACGCCGCTGACCCGGCAGTACGTCGGTGAGCCGATGTACGAGTACATGACCAGCCGGTTCGCGCGCGTGCCCCAGGGCCGCATGGCGACGCCCGAGGAGATCGCGTCCGCCGTGGCGTTTCTGCTGTCCGACGAGGCGGCCGCCATCACCGGCACCGACCTCGTTGTCGACGGCGGCACCATCGCCAACCTGTACATCGTCGAAACGCTGCCCGCCGAATGAAGGTCACCGGCGTCGACTGCCACGTCCTGGTCGATCCCGCCTACGAGCGGGACGCCACCAGCTCGAATCAGGACACCATCGTGGTCGAGGTGCACACCGACGAGGGCATCACCGGCATCGGCGAGACCGACCTCAACGCATGGGTGGCCCGCGCCTGCATCCAGGCCCCCGGCACGCATACCATGGACATCGGCCTCGGCCAGTCGCTGGTCGGCATGGATCCGCTCGACCCCGAGGCCGCCTGGGATCACCTGTACGTCGGCACCGCCATGACCGGTCGCCGCGGCGCCCTCGTCCACGCGCTGGGCGCGATCGACATGGCGCTGTGGGACATCGCCGGCAAGGCGGCCGGCGTGCCCACCTGGCGCCTCCTCGGCGAGGCAGCCCACGAGAGCTTCACGCCGTATGCGTCCCTGCTGCCGCGCGGCGGCGACTTCGACGCGTTCAGCCAGACCCTGGTCGACCAGGCCGTCTGGGCCGCGCAGCTCGGCTTCCGGGCCTGCAAGCTCGAGATCCTGATCACCGGCCCCTACGCGCACGAGGGGCTCGACGTGCCCTCCAGCTCGATGGTCGACATCGTCGCGGGCGTGCGCCGCGCGGTCGGTCCCGACTTCGCGATCATGGTCGACGTCGCCTACGCCTGGAAGACCGCCAACGAGGCCCTCGAGATCATCGAATCCTGGGCCGACCTGGACGTGTTCTTCTGCGAAACACCTCTGTGGGCCGACGATCTCGACCAGTACGCCGACCTCGCCCGACGCTCGCCGATCCCCATCGCCGCAGGCGAATGGCTCGCCACCCGTTTCGAGTTCCTCGACCTCATGGATCGCGGCGGGGTGCAGGTCGTGCAGCCCGACGTCGGCCGCGTCGGTGGTCTGACCGAAGCTCGGCGGGTGTGCCGGCTGGCAGCCGAGCGTGGCCGCCTGGTCGTCCCGCACGGCTGGAAGACCGGCATCACCGTGGCCGCGACCGCACACCTGGCAGCCGTCACCGCCCACATGCCGTTCTTCGAGTATGTCCCGCAGCAGGTAGCTGAATCTCCCCTGCGCCGCGAGCTGGTCGGGGACGAGCTCGAGTTGGTCGACGGCAGGCTCGCGCTGCCCGCCCGGCCCGGACTCGGGATCGAGCTCGACCGCGATGCCATGGCGCGTTTCGAGGAGGCCGCCGCCCGAATGGAGGTACCGGTATGACCGCGTCCCTGCGCGACCTGCGCGTGCTCGCCCAGCCGCTCGATCACCCCGAGGCCGTGGCCACCGGCCCCGACGGGATGATCTACGCCGGCGGCGAGGCCGGCCAGGTGTACCGCATCGACCCCTCCTCGGGGCGGTTCGTCGAGATCGCGAACACCGGAGGGTTCGTGCTGGGGATCTGCCACGACGCATCCGGCGCGCTCTACGTGTGCGACGTGTCCGAGATGCCGGGCATCCGGCGCATCGATCCGGCCAGCGGCGCGGTGTCGGACTACTGCACAACCGCGGATGGCGGCCCCCTCGAGACCCCGAACTACGCCGCCTTCGCCGACGACGGCACGCTGTGGTTCACGGACTCCGGCACCGAGGACCTCGACATCCGAAACGGGCGGCTGATACGCGTCCGGCCCGGTGGCGGCGACGGACACGCGCTCGACCTGGGCGCGCTGCACTTCGCCAACGGCATGTGCATCGACGCGGAGGGCCGGCCCGCGTTCCTGGAGACGCTCACGCCGCGGCTGTCCGTGGTCGTGGACGGCTCGGCCGAGGTGCTGTGCGAGTTCCCC
>JBQCGJ010000326.1:0-2901 GCA_051955775.1 Gaiellales bacterium
GAGCGGCACCGGCTGACGGTCACGCATCTGCTGATCACGCACGCCGACCACGACCACGTGGCCGGAAACGATGTCTACGCCGCGAGGTTCGGGGTGCCGGTGGCAGCGCACGAGATCGAGGCCGCCCGCATGAACGGCGCCGACCTGATCCTCGCTCACGGCGACCGCGTGTCAACCGGGGGGCTGGAGATCGAGGCCCTGCTCACACCCGGCCACAGCCCGGGCCATCTGGCCTTCCGTATCAACTCCACCGACTGCTTCACCGGCGACGTGTTGTTCAAGGACACCGTCGGCGGCACGCTGAACGACTCGTTCGGCAAGCTCAAGCCGTCGATCATGGACGTGCTGATGGGGCTCCCGCACGACACCGTCGTGCATCCCGGCCACACCGATCCGACCACGATCGGGGCGGAGTGGGAGGCGAACCCGTACGTGCGTATCTGGCGCGGGCTCGACCCGGAGGGCGAGCAGCGCTGCACGGCGCTCGACCGGCCGGCGCGGCTGGTGCTGTTCTCGGGCGACTACGACGGCGGCCACAAGGGCTGGGTGCGCTGGGACGAGACCGGTGAGGACGACATCGTGCCGGGCAGCCGGGTGAAGGTGTCCTCCGGCTCGGGAGCGAACTCGTAGCCATGGAGACAACGGCCGCACCCCCCATCACGGCCAGTCGCGGCCGCAGAATCGGCGTCGTGGTCATCACCGTGCTGCCGTTCCTCGGCCTGCTGGCCGCCGTGACGCTGCTCTGGAACCGCGCGGTGGGCTGGTCAGACCTGGCCCTGTTCGGCGGCCTCTACGTGCTGTGCGGGTTCGGTATCACCATCGGCTACCACCGCATGCTGACCCACAGGGCGTTCGAGGCCGTGGCGCCGCTCAAGGCGGCGCTGCTGGTGCTGGGCTCGATCGCGATCCAGGGCTCGGCGGTCGACTGGGCGGTCGACCACCGCACGCACCACGCCTTCTCGGACAAGGAGGGCGACCCGCACAGCCCCCACCACGGGTACGAGGATTCCGTGTTCGGCCAGCTCAAGGGACTCGGGCACGCGCACGTCGGGTGGATGTTCACGAACAGCCGCAGTGACCGCGACCGGTACGCCAAGGACCTGCTGGCCGACCGCATGGTGATGTTCGTCGACCGCACATTCGTGCTGTGGGTGACAGCCTCATTCGTGATCCCCTTCGTGCTCGGCGGCCTGATCACCGGCACCTGGAAGGGCGCGTTCACGGGGCTCGTATGGGGCGGTCTGGTGCGGCTGTTCTTCAACCATCACGTGACCTGGAGCGTCAATTCGATCTGCCACTTCTTCGGCCGCCGGCCCTTCAAGGCAGCCGACCATTCGACCAACAACTGGGTGCTGGCGCTGCCGTCCCTGGGCGAGTCGTGGCACCACAACCACCACGTCTTCCCCACGTCCGCCTTCCACGGCCTGTCGTGGCGGCAGCCCGACCTGTCCGGGCTGGTGATCGGGATCTGGGAGAAGCTGGGGCTGGTGCGAAACGTGCGCCGCCCGTCGGCCGAGCAGATCACGCGCAAGCTGGCGGACACGCCGGCCGCGTAGTCCGGCCCGTCCGCGATGCTGTCCCTCGTGGACGGGCGCGCGGACACCATTCTGCACGGCGACAACCTCGAGTTGCTTCCCGAGATGCCCGATGGCGGCTTCCAGCTCGTGTACGCCGACCCGCCGTTCAACACGGGGCGGGTGCAGGAGCGGCGCACCCTGGCCACGACGGCCGATGCCGAGGGCGACCGTGTCGGCTTCGGCGGCCGCCGCTACCGCACCGAGGTCGTCGCGCGCTCAGCCTACGCGGACAGCTACGACGACTACCTGGCCTTCCTGGAGCCGCGTCTGCGCCAGATCCGGCGGGTGCTGGCCGAGACCGGAACGCTGTATCTGCACCTGGACTACCGCGAGGCCCATTACGTCAAGCTGCTGCTGGACGAGCTGTTCGGCCGTGAGTGCTTCCTGAACGAGCTGATCTGGGCCTACGACTACGGCGCCAAACCCCGCCGGCGCTGGCCCGCCAAGCACGACACCATCCTGGTCTACGTGCGCGACCCCGCGCGCTACCTGTTCCAGGCAGACGAGATCGAACGCGAGCCGTACATGGCGCCCGGCCTGGTGGGACCCGAGCGGGCGGCCCGCGGCAAGCTCCCCACCGACGTGTGGTGGCACACCATCGTGTCCCCCACCGGTCGCGAGAAGACGGGCTATCCGACGCAGAAGCCGGAAGGGCTGGTGCGGCGCATGCTGCAGGCATCGACCCGCCCCGGCGACTGGGTGCTCGACCCCTTCGCCGGGTCGGGCACGCTGGGGGCGGCCGCCCGCGCCCTCGGCCGCCGGTTCGTGCTGATCGACCAGAGCCCCCAGGCGGTGTCGGTCATGCAGCGCCGGCTGGGGCTTCCAGCACGCGAACGCCTGACGGCGTAGCGATCACCGCCGCGCTCGCCATGCCCAGGAAGAAGCCATGCTCCACCACGCCGGGAATGGCGTCGAGGCCGGCCGCCAGCCGCTCCGGATCGCTCCAGTCGTCCCGCCGACAGTGCAGGATCAGGTTGCCCTCGTCGGTCGTGAACGGCTCCCGGCCGGCCATCCGCAGCTCGGGCCGCCAGCCCAGCTCCTCCAGCCTGCGCTGGCACACCGCCCGGGCGAAGCCGATCACCTCCACCGGCAGCGGGGCGCGCTCGCCGAGCCTGTCGACCAGCTTCGAGTCGTCGGCCACAACCACCATCCGCCGGCACGCGCAGGCCACCACCTTCTCGCGCAGATGCGCCCCGCCCAGGCCCTTGATCAGGCGCAGGCTGGGGTCGATCTCATCGGCGCCGTCGATCACCAGATCGAGCCGAGGATGATGGTCGAGCGTGATCAGCGGGATGCCGAGCCGGTTGCAGCGCTGGGCGGTGTC
>JBQCGJ010000327.1:0-5084 GCA_051955775.1 Gaiellales bacterium
TGGACACCGGGGCCGTGCTGGCACCCGACGTGGCCTGGCTCGTCCGCCGGGGCGTGAAGACGCTGCCCGTGCGACTCGAGCGCTCGACCGCCAACGCGGCTGCCGTGGCCGGGTTCCTGGCCGCCCACCCGCAGGTGGCGGGCGTGCGCTATCCGGGGCTCGCCTCCGACCCCTTCCACGAGGTGGCGTCACGCGTGCTCACCGGCTGCGGCGGCCTCGTCACCTTCGAGGTGAAGGGCGGCCGGGCGGCCGGAGAAGCGCTGATGGATCGCTGCCGGGTGGCGCTTCGCGCGACCAGCCTGGGCGGCGTCGAGACCACCATCTCGCATCCGGCCTCCACAAGCCACCGCCAGCTCTCCTCCCAGGAGCTGGTGGACGCCGGCATCTCCGAAGGGTTCCTGCGCCTGTCCGTCGGCATCGAGCACGCGGACGACCTGATCGCGGATCTGGATCAGGCGCTCGAGCCCGGTCCCTGATGGCCACGCTGCGCGACGCACAGGGCGTACCGGCGGGCCCACCCGCGGCGCGGATCTCGCCGTGGTGGCTGACCGGGCCGGTGCTGCTGTTCGGATCGAACTTCCTGGTCGCCCTGCACTCGCAGCCCGACCAGTCGAACCTCGTCTACCAGCTGAGCGCGATCGTGGCCACGGCCGTCGTCGACCTGATCCTGGTCGGGTACGTGCTGCTGGCCGTCACCCGCTCGCGGGTCGAGCCGCGCGAGGCGCTGGCCCTGAAGCCGGTGCCGGTTGTACGAGCGGCCAGGCTGGTGGCCGCCGTGTTCGTGCTGCTCACGGTGCTCGACCTGATCACCGACCCCCTGCTGCACGCCGGCCAGAAGCAGGGCATCGCTCCCACCCACGCACCGCACGGAGAGCACCAGTGGATCACGCTGGCCGTCGCCCTGGTGGCCTTGGTGGTGATCGCCCCCGTGTCGGAGGAGCTGATCTTCCGCGGGCTGTGCTTCGCCACCATGGGCCGCTACGCGATCCCCGGCAGCGCGGCCCTGTTTGCGATCGCACACGGGTTGCCGGTGCTGCTCGCCCCCATCTTCGTGGCCGGGCTTGTGCTTGGATGGCTGAGGGCCCACACCGGGTCGCTGTATCCGGGGATCGCCGTGCACATGCTGCTCAATGCAGCCGCGCTCGCTGCCGCGCTGGCGAGCACGTGAACATCTGGCTCGTCCTGCGCCACGCACTGCCCTTTTTGCTAAACCACAGATGATGGACCCGGCGGCCGACCCCATCGTCTCCGATCACCGCGCGCAGATCACCGCGATCGATCTGGCCATCCTGGACGCGATCAACCGGCGCATCGAGCTGGTCGCGTCGCTGCATCGGCACAAGCGCGCGCAGGGCTACCAGACCCTCGATCCGGGGCGCGAGCAGGCGCTGATCGCGCACCTGCGTGAGCTGAACCCGGGGCCGATCTCCGGCGAGGCGCTTGACCGGTTCGAGCGGCTGATCCTCGAGCTGTGCACCTCCGAGGCCGCCAGGCTGTCGTCGCAGCGGGAGGCCGACCGGGCCTGATGGGCGTCGTCACCACAGAAGACGTCACCCGCCGTTACGGTCAGGGTGACGCGATCGTCGACGCCCTGCGCGGCGTCACGCTCGACATCCCAAGCGGCCAGTTCGCGGCGGTGATGGGGCCGTCCGGCTCCGGGAAGTCGACGCTCATGCACATCATGGCGGGCCTCGACCGTCCCACGACCGGCACCGTGGCCATCGACGGCACGGACCTGACCACGCTCAACGACAACAGGCTGACGCTGCTGCGGCGGGAGCACATCGGCTTCGTGTTCCAGTTCTTCAACCTGCTGCCGACGCTGAACGCCGAGGAGAACATCCTGCTGCCCCTGCAGATCGCGGGCGAGAAGGCGGACAGGCCGTGGGTCGACGGCGTGATCAAGCGGGTGGGGCTGGCCGACCGCCTGAAGCACCGGCCGGCCGAGCTGTCGGGCGGCCAGCAGCAGCGGGTGGCGATCGCCCGCGCGCTGATCTCGAAGCCGACCGTGGTGTTCGCCGACGAGCCGACGGGCAACCTCGACTCGCGGTCGAGCGGCGAGATCCTTCAACTGCTGCGTGAGGCGGTCGACGAGACCGGGCAGACCACCGTGAGGGTGACCCACGACGCGACCGCGGCGTCCACCGCCGACCGCGTGCTGTTCCTGGCCGACGGCCTGATCGTCCACGACATGGGGAGCCCCACGCAGCCGGACATCATGGCCACCATGGCCGAGCTGACCGTGGCATGACCCGTCTCTCCCTCAAGGGACTGATGGCGCACAAGCTGCGGGCGGCGCTGACGGCGCTGGCCATCATCCTCGGCACGGCCATGATCTCGGGCACGTTCGTGATCACCAACCAGATCGACCGCGCCTTCGCCAACATCTTCAACGACGCATACAAGAACACCGATGTGTTCGTGGACAAGAAGCCCGCGTTCGGCGGGGATCTGGGGCCGACGCCGCCACTGCCCGAATCCATCGTCGACAAGGTCCGGGCGGTCGACGGGGTCGCGAAGGCGATCGGACAGGTGCAGGGATCCGGCAGCCTGGTGGTCAACGGCAAGGTGCTGCACCCGGTGGGCGGCGCGCCCAGCCTGGTGATCTCGAGCACGGGCCCCCCGTTCGCCACCGACAAGTTCGTGGAGGGCCACCGCCCCCAGGCCAGCGGTCAGGTGGCGGTGATCACGCAGTTCGCCAGAGACCACAACCTGCACGTCGGACAGCAGGTCGAGCTGACCACGCTGCAGGGCACCGTGCCGGTCACCATCTCGGGCATCTTCGACTACGGCGCCGCGTCCTCCCTCGGCGGGACGACCCTGGTCGTGACAACGCTCGCCGACGCACAGCGCTGGTACGACCAGGTGGGCAAGGTGTCCGACGTCGCGGTGGCCGCCGATCCTGGGGTCTCCCCCAGCGAGCTGGCCGGCCGCTTGCGCGCACAGCTCCCGGACTACGCGCGCGTGCGCACCGGCACGCAGACCGCGAAGGCCCAGACCGACGCCATCTCCGGAGCCATCAACGGGTTCCTGGGCGGGGTGCTGCTGGCGTTCGGCGGCATCGCGGTGTTCGTGGGCGCCTTCATCATCTTCAACACCTTCTCGATCACGGTCGCCCAGCGCATGCGGGAGTTCGCCATGCTGCGCACAGTCGGCGCCACCCGCCGCCAGGTGCTGCGGGCGATCCTGGGAGAGGCGGTGGCGATCGGCGTGATCGGCTCCTTCCTCGGCTTCCTGGGCGGTATCGGCCTGGCCGAGCTTCTGAACTGGGTGTTCGGCAAGCTCGGATTCGGGCTGCCGTTGTCCAGCATCCAGCTCACCACCGGGGCCGTGCTGGCACCGTTCATCGTCGGCATCGGCATCACCGTGCTGGCGTCGCTGGTGCCCGCACTGCGGGCGACACGCGTGCCACCCGTGGCCGCACTGCGGGAGGGGGCGACGCTCCCTCCGTCGCGGTTCGCGCCGGCCGTGCCGTACGTGTCGGTGGCCCTCCCCGCGCTGGGCATCGCCGTCATCCTGTACGGGGTCTTCGGCAGCGGCACGACCATCACACATCTGCTGCTGCTGGCCGTGGGGCTCTTGATCCTGCTGGTCGGCGTGGCGATGGGGTCGCGCTACCTGGTGCCCGTGATCTCGCGCATCGTCGCCTGGCCGCTGATCCGGCTGTCCAGGGGCCCGGCGCGCCTGGCCCGCGACAACGCCACCCGAAACCCCGGCCGCACGGCGGTCACCGCCGCCGCGCTGATGGTCGGCGTGACGCTGGTGGTGGCGGTGGCGGTGCTGGCGCACGGCTTCCAGGAGACGTTCATCGGAGCCATCGACCGCAGCGTCACAAGCAACCTGGTGATCACGAACTCATCGCAGCAGCAGCCCGTGCCGTCCGAGGTCGTCAACGCCGCGACGAACGTCAGCGGGGTGGCCGACGCCACCGGCATCGGTGTCGCGCAGACCCAGATCGGCCATGGAGGCACCGACTCCATGAACGGCGTCGATCCGGGCTCGATCGCCTCGGTGTACAGGTTCGACTGGCAGAAGGGCGGTTCCGATGCGCTGCTGGGCGAGCTCGGCCCGGGCAAGGCACTGGTGGAGCAGCAGTTCGCGAAGTCACATCATCTGTCGCCCGGCGACACCTTCCAGGTGACGGGTGTGAACGGCCGGCACATGACGCTGCACGAGATCGGCCAGTACAAGGATCCGGTGCTGTTTGCGGGCTACGTGGTCGCGACCGGCACGTTCAACAAGCTGACGGTCAGCCCGCAGCCTGCGGTGGTGCTCGTTCGCTTCACGCCGGGGGCCCCCGAGGACTCGACCAAGGCCGGGGTGCAGCAGGCGCTGGGGAACTTCCCGGACATCAAGGTACAGACCGTGCAAGAGTACAAGGACTCGGTCTCGGCGCAGATCAACGGGCTTTTGTACTTCATCTACGCACTGCTCGCCTTCTCGGTGGTGATCTCGCTGTTCGGCATCGTCAACACGCTCGTGCTGTCGGTGTTCGAGCGCACGCGCGAGATCGGGATGCTGCGCGCGGTGGGCACGACCCGGCGTCAGATCCGGCGCATGGTGCGCTACGAGAGCGTGATCACCGCGGTCATCGGCGGCATCCTCGGCGCGGTGCTGGGGATCGTGGTGGCATGGATCGTCACCCTCGGCCTGAGCGACCAGGGGATCGTCTTCTCGGTGCCGACCGCCCAGGTCATCATCGCGGTCATCGTGGCCGCTATCACCGGTGTCCTGGCGGCGGTGTTCCCGGCCCGCCGGGCGTCCCGGCTGAACGTCCTGGAGGCGCTCCAGTACGAGTGATCCGGCGGCCGGGCCGATGTTTCGCGGCCGGCGCCGGCGGGGAATTTGCTTGATCTGCGCACCGTTCGCGGGGGCCTGCATGCTCCCCAGGCGCCGGCGGCTGACGGGCGGCGGATGGTTACGTCATATGGGGAGCGCAAGTTAGGTGACCACACAAACGGCCGGCCGCGGCGTCGTGCCGCGACCGGCCGTCGTTCCTCACACCCCTAGCAGGGGTTGTTCATCACCTTGGTCGAGAAGTTGTCCGTCTTGATATCCCCAGCTCCATAGTTGGTGAACAGCAG
>JBQCGJ010000328.1:0-10674 GCA_051955775.1 Gaiellales bacterium
CGCCGCCGTAGACCAGCACCTGCTCGCCATCCCCGACGAGGAGGGTGCGGATGCGCCGGACGGGCGGCGCCGAAGCTGCCGCGGCGAGCGCCTCGCGGCCGCTGAAGTCGCCCTTGTCCAGGGCCACGCAGAAGCCCAGCCCGGCCTCGAACGGCGTATCGGAGGCGGTCAGATCGGTGCCCATGTAGCGGTAGCCCTTCTCCATGCGCAGGGAGTCGAGTGCCCGGTATCCGCAGGGCCGGATGCCGTGCGCTGCCCCCGCGTCCGCCAGCCTGTCCCATACCTGCACGGCCCATTCGGGCGCCACGTACAGCTCGAAACCCAGCTCGCCGACATACGTGATCCTCTGGGCCAGCAGCGGGGCGCCGCCGACGTTCACCCGGCGGGCGGTGCGAAACGGGAACGCGTCCCGCGACAGGTCGTCGTCGGACACCGCCTGCACGACCTCGCGGGCCTGTGGGCCCCAGATCCCGATCACCGCCATGTCCGCACTCTCATCGCGCAGGTCGACGGGGCCGTCCTGCTCGCTGACGTGCAACCGCAGCCAGCCCAGGTCGGAGTCGGCCGTGCCGGCGCCCGTGACCATGCGGAACGACTGCTCGGCCAGCCTGGTCACCGTCACATCGGCCACGATGCCGCCCCGGGCGTTGCACATCTGCGTGTAGATCACCGACCCCACGGGCCGGTCGATGCGGTTCGCGCACACCCGTTCGAGCAGCGGCAGTGCCCCCGGGCCGTGCACCGCGAGCTTCCCAAAGGAGGTCATGTCGATCATGCCCACCCGCTCGCGGAACGCACGGTGCTCCTCGGCCACGAGGCCGGCGTACGGCGGCACCGTCCACCCGAAGGCGCGCTGATCCGCTCCTGCCCGGCGCCACGGCGGCCCGGGCTGGAAGTAGTCGGGCCGCTCCCAGCCGTTCTTGACCCCGAACACCGCGTTGGCGTCCTGCTGGCGGGTGTGCAGCGGGCTGAGCCGGTTCGGCCGCCCCCACTCGTCGGTGTCCAGCGGGTAGCGAAGCCGGTAGTAATAGCGGTACACCTCGCGCCCCGCCGCCTCGACGTGCGTGGGATCGCGGTGCGCGGCGCCGAATCTCCAGGCCCGGTAGGCGTGGGTGTCCAGCTCGGTCTCACCGGCCGTCATCCATTCCGCCAGGGTGCGGCCCATGCCGCCGGCGCCGCCGAACCCGTTCAGCGACAGTCCGGCCGCCATCCACAGGCCGGGCACGCCGGGTACCGGGCCCAGCAGCGGATTGCCGTCCGGCGTCATCGCGTCGGGGTGGCACACCAGCGTGACCACTCCGGCATCGTCCAGGAACGGGAACCGGCGGGCCGCGCCCGCCATCAGCTGCGCGAAGCGGTCGTGATCCGGCGGCATCACCCTGGCCGAGTGCTCCCACGGCACGCCGTCCACCCAGCGCGCCACCGGGTTCGGCTCGTATCCGCCGAACAGCGCACCGCCCGCCTCGGAGCGCCCGTACACCAGGTTGTCGGTGTCGCGGAAGCACGGCATGTCGTGGGGCAGCTCGTGTCCGGGCACGGAGGCCAGGGCGATGTGCTGGTGGTCGACCGGCACCGATGGGGTGAACGCCCCCGCCATCGCCGACACCTGCGGCGCCCATATCCCGCACGCGTTGACGACGTGCTCGGCCTCGATCCGGCCGTCGTCGGTGAGCACCCCGCGCACCTCCCGGCGCGGGCCGAGCTCGATCCCGGTGACGCGGGTGTGGAGGCGCACGCGGACGCCCTGCTGACGCGCCGCGTCGGCCAGCGCATGGGTGGCCGTGTGCGGATCGACGCACCCGTCGCCCTCCACCCACACCGCCCCGTACAGCGAATCGGGGCTGGCGGCCGGCATCCGGGCGAGCGCCTCCCGGGGGCCGAGCACGTGCGCATCCAGCCCGATCGCCCGCGCCCGGCTGGCGCCTCGGCGAAGCTCCAGCAGGCTCTGGGGGCTGGATGCGATGCGCAGGCTGCCCAGGCGCTCGAATACGCCCAGCCGGTTGTACAGCTCCACGCTGTAAGCCCGGAACCGCATCATCGTCGGGGACGGATTGAACTGCGTGACCAGGCCGGCTGCGTGGCAGGTGGAGCCGCTGGTCAGCTCGTCCTTCTCGATCAGCAGCACGTCGGTCCAGCCGGCCTGCGCGAGGTGGTAGGCCACGCTGCAGCCGGTGACGCCGCCGCCGACCACGACCACCCTGGCGCGCTCAGCCGTCATCGAGAATTGATCTGTACTAGGAGGTCGTTCCACGATGGGCGTCTACTGCGGCTGGTCTGCGGGCACCCCGGCTGCGTCCGACGCGGCGTGCGGTGCTCGACGTGGTGAGACCACGCCTCCGCTCCGCTCGCCGCTCGATCCTGGCCAGCGTGCCCGCATCCTGCGCCTCGCAACGACGCCATCATGACACGACCTCCACTTCCACCGACGCTGAATATAGTGGGCGCATGATCGACGCCGCCCTCGAGCAGATCCTCGACTCGATCCCCGCGCTGGCGGGGCAGCGCACGGTCAGCGAGCTGGCGGGCGGGCTGACCAATACGAACTACAAGGTGGTCGCGGACTCGGGCTCGTATGTCGTGCGGGTGTCGGCCAAGGATGCGGGGCTGCTCGCCATCGATCGCGAGAACGAGTACCTGAACAGCGTGTCCGCCGCCGACGCCGGGGTGGGCGCCCAGGTCATCGACTATCTGCCCGAGCGCTCGATCCTCGTGCTGGAGTTCATCGAGGGCACGACGCAGTCGGCGGACGAGCTGCGCCGGGGTGACCGGCTCGACTGGGTCGCCACCGCATGCCGGCGGCTGCACGGCGCGCGCCGCTTCCGCGACGACTTCAACATGTTCCGGATCCAGCAGCGGTACCTGCGGCTTGTGCAGGACCGCGGCTTCCGGCTGCCCGACCGCTACCTCGAGTTCGAGCCCAAGGTACGCGACATCGAGCGCGCGATGGCGGTCCGCGACGAGGGCACGGTGCCCTGCAACAACGATCTGCTGGCCGAGAACTTCATCGACGTGGGCGGCGAGTTCCGGCTGATCGACTACGAATACTCGGGGAACAACGACGCCTGCTTCGAGCTGGGCAACGTGTGGAGCGAGTCCAACCTGTCACTCGACCAGCTGGACGAGGTGGTCACCCACTACTACGGCCGCCACCTGCGCAACAAGGTCGCCCGGGCCCGTCTGTGGGGGCTGATGTCCAAGTACGGGTGGACGCTGTGGGCGTCGATCCAGGACGGCGTGTCGGACATCGAGTTCGACTTCTGGGAGTGGGGGATGGAGAAGTTCGACCGCGCCGAGGCGGAGTTCGACGGGCCGGACTTCGCCCGCCTGCTGGACGACGTCCAGCGCGAGGACTGAGGCTCAGAACCGCTTGACGACCTGGAACGGGCACGCCCCGAGCGTGTCACCGGCCGGCGTCTCGAGCAGGAACCGGTAGAGCCCGAACCCCGGTACGGGCACCCAGCCCAGCGGCACGATCACCGTCGCCAGCTGCTCCCAGCTGCGCGGCAGCTCCGGATCGCGCTGCATGTCGAGCCGCAGCTCGCCGCGGAACATCTCCTGGTCGTCGGAGTCGAGCAGCCGCAGCACCAGCGGGTGCCCGCCGTCGGACTCCTCCGGGGTCAGCATCAGCCGGCACACCACGAACCCCTGGATGACCGCCGCCGGCGGAACCTCGTTGCCCTCGGCCTGCAGCGGCTCGGTCACGTTCCAGGTCGTCCACCCGCCGCCCGCGATGACCAGGCCGCCCGCCGTCTGCTCGGCGTAGCGGGCCAGCATGAACCCGTCCATGCGCATAGCCGGAACCTACCCCATGCGCATCCCCAACCTGGCGTATTGCGTACCGCCCGCTCTGGGGATGGCAAGGACACTCGATGGGGGACGTTGCCCGCCCCCCTTGTGCCGACCTTGAGAGAGGTCGTTTTTCACAAGAAGGGGTCAATCATGAAGCGTTCCTGGATCGCCGCCGGCGGGCTGCTGGCGACGCTCGCCATTCCTGCCGCGGCGCTCGCCGGCACGACCGGCTCGAACCCGGGCTTCCAGCTCGGCGTGTTCGCCAATGAGCCCGGCGGCATCTCGGCGTTCGAGCAGCAGCTCGGCAAGACGGTCTCCATCGACCACCAGTACGCGCCGTGGGATCTTCAGAGCTGGACGAAGAAGATCTCGGGCGATGTGGCCGCCAATCGCACGCCGCTGCTGTCCTGGTCGGCCGCGCCCAAGACCAACGCGGCTGCGATCATCAGCGGCTCGCAGGACGCGATCATCAAGAACGCCGCGACGCAGCTCAAGGCGTCGGGCAGGACCATCTACCTGCGCCCCTTCTACGAGTTCGACCAGCCGCAGGGTCACCCTCGCTACATCGGCACGCCCGCCCAGGTGATCGCGGCCTGGCAGCACACCTACAACGTGTTCCAGTCCGTCGGCGCCACCAACGTCAAGTTCGTGTGGTGCCCGATGGCGTTCGACTACGCCAAGGGCGTTGCGCAGCAGTTCTGGCCCGGCGCTTCCTACGTCGATTACGTGGCGGCGGACGGCTACAACTTCCCCAACCAGAAGTCGTGGAAGACGTTCGACAAGCTGTTCCTGCCCGCCTACAACTACTCCGTCCAGGTGGGCAAGCCGTTCTTCGTCGCCGAGACGGCCTCTCCGGGCGCCGACTCGCGCACCCCGCAGTGGATCACCGACGCCCAGACGTGGGCCGCGTCGCATACCAACACCGCCGCCATCGTCTACTTCGACTCGGTGTCGCCGAAGGGCTTCGACTTCCAGCTGCTGGCCCATCCGGCCGCCTTCACCGCGTACCAGACCTGGGCCGCCAGCACAACAAGCTGACCCAGCGCGGAATCGTGATCGGTGGTGAATCATTTGATTCATTACTCGACCTCCTTGCGAGCAATTTGATTCGGTTTCGGCTAGGCTCCCTTAATGGAGCCCGGCGGCCTGTACGACCCCCGTTTCGAGCACGACGCCTGCGGGCTGGGCGCGCTCGTGCGGCTGGACGGGCGCGCCGCTCACGAGCTGGTCGAGCAGGCGCTGGAGGCGCTGTCCAACCTCGAACACCGCGGGGCGACCGGCGCCGACGCGGGTACCGGTGACGGCGCGGGCATCCTCACCCAGCTCCCCGACCGGTTTCTGCGGCGGGTGTTCCGGCAGCACATGGGACACGACCTCCCGCCGCCCGGAGCCTACGCCGCGGGCCTCGTGTTCCTGCCCGCCGACTCCGCTCTGCGGCTGCGCTGCGAGGAGCTGTGCGTGCGCATCTGCGCGGAGGAGGGCCATCGCGCGCTGGGCTGGCGCGACGTGCCGGTGCGCCCCGATCGGATCGGTGACCTCGCGCGCGCCTCCCAGCCCGTCGTGCGCCAGCTGTTCGTCGAACGACGCTCGGGCGGGTCGCCGGAGTTCGAGCGCAAGCTGTATGTGATCCGCCGCCGGGTGGAGCGGGCGGCGGCGGCCGCCGGTGTACCCGAGGCACAGTTCACGATCGTCAGCCTGTCGTCGCTGCGGCTGGTGTACAAGGGGCTGCTCACCGCGTCTCAGCTCGCCGCGTTCTACCCGGACCTCACCGATCCCGGCTTCGAGAGCGCGCTGGCGCTCGTGCATTCGCGGTTCTCGACGAACACGCTGGGCACCTGGGACCTCGCCCACCCGTTCAACCTGCTGGCGCACAACGGTGAGATCAACACCGTGCGCGGCAACGCAAACTGGCTGGCCGCACGTGAGCCCCAGCTCCGCTCGGAGCTGTACGGCGGCGACCTGCAGAAGCTGTTCCCGATTGCCGAGGACAGGTGGTCGGACTCGGCCAAGCTGGACGCCGCGCTGGAGCTCCTGGTGCTCGGAGGGCGTTCGGTCGCCCACGCCCTGGCCATGCTGATCCCGCCCGCCTGGACCGATCCGGGGCGGCCGATGGACGACGAGCTGCGCGCGTTCTGCGAGTACCACGCGTGCCTGTCCGAGCCGTGGGATGGGCCGGCCGCCGTCGTCGCCTCCGACGGCATCGAGGTGGTGGCCGCGCAGGATCGAAACGGGCTGCGGCCCGCGCGCTACCTACGCACGCGCGACGGCCTGGTGGTGCTGGCGTCCGAGGCCGGCGTGCTCGACCTCGACCTCGCCGATGTCGTGGAGTCGGGCCGCATCGAGCCCGGCAGCCTGCTCCAGCTCGACACGACCGCCGGCCGCATGGTGTACGACGGCGAGGTGCGCGGGGCGCTGGCCCGGCGCCGCCCATACCGGGCGTGGCTCGACCGCCACCAGGTGTCACTGGCCGACCTGCCCGCGGCCGCCGTCGAGCCGGTCGATGCGGTGCGGCGGGCCCGCCTTTTGCGGGCGTTCGGGTACACGGCCGAGGAGCTCGAGCTTGTGGTGTCGCGGCTGGCGGAGGACGGTGCGGAGCCGGTCGGCTCGATGGGCGACGATATCCCGCCGGCCGTGCTGTCCACCCGCCGTCGGCTGCTCCCCGCGTATTTCAAGCAACAGTTCGCCCAGGTCACCAACCCGCCCATCGATCCACAGCGCGAGGCGCTGGTGATGAGCCTGCACACGTCCGTTGGCGCGATCGGCAACATGCTGGAGGAGCGGCCCGAGCACTGCCGCCGCGTGGTCGCCTCCTCGCCTGTGCTGACCGCGGAGGAACTCGAGCGGCTTCGCGGGATCGACCGCGCGGCGTTCCAGGCGGTCACGTTGCCCACGGTGTATCCGCTGGCGGCTGGTGCGCAGGGCATGGAGCGGGCGGTGGACGACCTGTGCCGGGCCGCCTCCCGGGCGGTGTGGGACGGCGCGGCGATCGTCGTCCTGTCGGATCGCGGAGTGGACGGGCGTCTGGCCCCCCTGCCGCCTCTGCTGGCGACCGCCGCGGTGCACTCACACCTCGTGCGGGAAGGCGCGCGCGCGATGTGCGGGCTGGTGGTGGAGTCCGGGGAGCCCCGCGAGACGATGCACTTCGCCCTGCTCATCGGCTACGGCGCCGCGGCGGTATGCCCGTATCTGGTGCTGGAGTCGCTCGAGCCGCATCTGCGCGGGCGGGACGTGGACGCGATCGGCAAGGGGCTGCTCAAGGTGTGGTCGAAGATGGGCATCTCTACCATCCAGAGCTACCGCGGCGCGCAGAACTTCGAGGCGGACGGGATGGGTACGGCCCTGATCGAGCGCTACTTCCCCGGCACCGAGACGCGGGTGGGCGGCATCGGGCCGGCCGAGCTGCATCGCGGAGTCGCGGCGCGCCACGGGCATGCCTTCGGCAGTGCCGTCCCGGAGCTGGATGCGGGCGGCGAATACCGTATGCGGCGGCGCGGCGAGCGTCACCTGTGGAGCGACCGCGCGATGGTCTCGCTCCAGCGGGCTGTGCGGGACGAGAGCCCCGGGCGGTTCGAGGAGTTCGCGGCCGCGGTCGACCGGGAGAGCGCCGCCTCCACGCTGCGCGGGCTGCTGGAACCGGCGCCGGCCGCCGAACCGCTGCCGCTCGGCCGGGTCGAGGGCTCCGAGCGGATCGTGCGCCGGTTCGCCACGGGCGCCATGAGCCTGGGCTCGATCTCCCCGGAGGCGCACGAGACGCTGGCCATCGCCATGAACCGCCTGGGGGGGCGGTCGAACACCGGCGAGGGCGGCGAGGATCCCTCGCGGTCGGTGCCCGATCCTGACGGTGCGCTGCGGCGGTCGGCGATCAAGCAGGTGGCGTCGGCGCGGTTCGGGGTCACCGCGGCCTACCTGGTGGATGCCGACCAGCTGCAGATCAAGATCGCCCAGGGCGCCAAGCCCGGCGAGGGCGGTCAGCTGCCCGGCCACAAGGTCGACACTGCGATCGCCCGCCTGCGCCATTCGACCCCGGGTGTGGGCCTGATCTCGCCGCCGCCGCACCACGACATCTACTCGATCGAGGACCTCGCCCAGCTGATCTACGACCTGCGCTGCATCAACCCCACCGCCGAGGTGTCGGTCAAGCTGGTGTCCGAGGCGGGCGTCGGCACGGTGGCGGCCGGTGTTGCCAAGGCCGGCGCCGATCACATCGTGGTGGCCGGGCACGACGGCGGCACCGGCGCGGCCGCGCTGTCCTCGCTCAAGCACGCCGGGTTGCCCTGGGAGCTCGGCCTGGCCGAGACGCAGCAGGTGCTTGTCCGAAACGGCCTTCGCGACCGGGTGCGGCTGCAGGTGGACGGCGGCCTGCGCACCGGCCGCGACGTGCTGGTGGCGGCGCTGCTGGGCGCGGAGGAGTTCGCGTTCTCGACGGCGCCGCTGGTCGCCACGGGCTGCGTGATGATGCGGGTCTGCCACCTCAACACGTGCCCGGTCGGAATCGCCACCCAGGATCCCGAGCTGCGGCGGCGGTTCGCCGGTACCCCAGACCAGGTCGTTCGGTACTTCGTGTTCCTGGCCGAGCAGGTGCGGGAGCTGCTGGCCGGGCTGGGGGCCGAGTGTCTGGACGACGTGATCGGCCGGGCCGACCTGCTGCGCCAGCGTTCGCGGGCCAGGGGGCTCGACCTCTCGCCGCTGCTGGTCGCCGCGCCGGGGCGCCGCGCCTCCAGGCGCATCAAGCCGGGCGGCGAGCTCGACCGCGAGCTGATCCAGGCAGCCGGCGGGGCGCTGGACGGCGGCGCGGCGGTCGTCCTGGAGCGCACCGTGCGCAACACCGATCGCAGCGTGGGGGCGATGCTGGCCGGCGAGATCGTGCGCCGGGCCGGGGCGGGCGGGCTGGCGGACGGCGCGGTCACGCTTCGGCTGCGCGGCTGGGGCGGCCAGAGCCTGGCGGCCTGGGCGCCGCCCGGCCTGTCGGTGGAACTCGAGGGGGTGTGCAACGACTACGCAGGCAAGGGCCTGTCGGGTGGGCGGCTGGTGGTGCGGCCGCCGGCGGGCAGCGGCTTCGCTGCCGGCCAGGCGGTCGTCGTCGGCAACACCGTGCTGTACGGGGCGACGGCGGGCGAGGCGTTCTTCCGCGGACGCGCCGGGGAGCGGTTCTGCGTCCGCAACTCGGGCGCGCTGGCGGTGGTGGAGGGCGTGGGCGACCACGGCTGCGAGTACATGACCGGCGGGGCTGTCGTCGTGCTGGGCGACACAGGCCGCAATTTCGCCGCGGGGATGTCCGGCGGGCTGGCCTTCGTGCTCGACGACGACGGGCAGTTCGCCGGCCGCTGCAACACCGATTCGGTGTCGCTCGAGGCTGTCGCCGGCGATGCCGACGGCCGGCTGCTGCTCGACCTCCTGGAGCGGCATCTGGCCGCCACGGGCAGCGCCGTCGCGTTCCGGCTCCTGGAGCAGGGCAGCGGCTGCCTGGAGCGGTTCGTCAAGGTGCTGCCGGAGGATCTGCGGCGGGTGCGCTCGGAGGCGGCCGACGCGGAAGTGCGGGAGGCGGCCGTTGCCTGATCCGAAGGGCTTTCTGCAGTTCCGCCGGCGGGTGCGGGCGTACCGGCCGGCGCAGGAGCGGCTGGCCGACCACCGCCACCAGGCTGGGCCGGTCGAGGCTGCCCTGGCCCGCGAGCAGGCCGGGCGCTGCATGGGCTGCGGGGTGCCGTTCTGCCACACCGGCTGCCCGCTGGGGAACCTGGTGCCGGACTGGAACGAGCTCGTGCGCACGGACGACTGGCGCGGCGCGATCGACTCCCTGCACTCGACGAACAACTTCCCCGAGTTCACCGGCCTGCTGTGTCCGGCGCCGTGCGAGGAGGCCTGCGTGCTGGCGCTGAACGACGACCCGGTGACGATCAAGCAGGTCGAGCTGGCGATCATCGAGCGCGCGTTCGCGGGCGGGTGGGTGACACCCGAGCCGCCGGCCCGGCACACCGGCCGCTCGGTGGCGGTGGTGGGCTCCGGGCCGGCGGGGCTGGCCGCGGCGCAGCAGCTGACCCGGGCCGGTCACGCGGTGACGGTGTTCGAGCGGGACGACCGGCCGGGGGGCCTTCTTCGCTACGGCATCCCCGACTTCAAGCTGGAGAAGTGGGTCGTCGACCGCCGCATCGAGCAGATGCAGGCCGAGGGCACGCGGTTCGTCACCGGCTGCGACCTGGGCGTTGACGTCGGCGGCGAGGAGTTGCTGGGCGGCTTCGACGCCGCGCTGCTCGCGACCGGCGCCCAGTGCCAGCGGGCGCTCGACCTGCCGGGGGCGGACCTGGCGGGTGTCGAGTTGGCGATGCCGTACCTGGTCGGCCGCAACCGTGAGGTCGCCGGGCTGGCTGCGGAGGGGCCCGAGATCTCGGCCCGCGGCCGATCTGTTGTCATCCTGGGCGGCGGCGACACCAGCGCGGACTGTCTGGGGAACGCCCTTCGCGAGCAGGCTCGGGCGGTGGTCGAGGTGGCGCACGGGCCGCTGCCGCCCTCACGGCGGACGCCTCAGGCGACCTGGCCGGAGTGGCCGTTCGTGAGGCGCAGCCATCCGGTGCACGACGAGGGCGGGACGCGCGAGTGGCAGCTCGAGCCGGAGCGGATCGAGGGCACGCACGGCCGGGTCTGCGGCGTGCGGGCGCGCCGCCGCGAGTACCCGGGGTACGCGGGGCTGGGGCCACGGCCCGCTCCCGTCTCCACTCGAGACACCGTGCTGCTGGCGGCCGACCTGGTGCTGGTCGCGGTCGGGTTCGAGGGCGTGGAGCCGGGGCCGGTATTCGACAGCCTGGGCGTGCCGGTCGGCTCCGACGGCCGGATCGCGGTCGACGCCGGCTACGCCACCCGTGTGGAGGGCGTGTTCGCGGCCGGCGACTG
>JBQCGJ010000329.1:0-8558 GCA_051955775.1 Gaiellales bacterium
GTGCTGGCGCCAGCGCACGAGATGCTGGTGGGCCATCGCCACGTCGTGGCGAAGCGCGAGCTGCATCCAGGCCAGCCAGTCGGCGCAGTACGGCACGCGGCCGTCGAAGCCGCCGATCGACCGCAGCGCGTCGACGCGGGCGACGACGGATGGGCAGGTGATGCAGTTCACGGGCGCGCAGCGCAGGAAGAATTCCGGCGCCCGGTACACCTCCCGTGCGTCCTGCTGCACGCCGAGCTCCCCGATGTCGTTGCCCTGGGGATCGATCAGGCGCACCGGGGAGTGGGCGAAGCCCGCCTCCGACGCGTCCAGCACGGAGACCTTGGCAGCCAGGTTGGCGGGCTCCATCACGTCGTCCGCGGCGAACGGGACGAAGTAGCGGGCATCGGTCTCGGCGAGCGCGCGGTTCAGGCTGCCGTAGTAGCCAAGGTCGCGCTCGTTGGCCACGTAGGTGACGCGTGCATCGCCCAGGAAGCCCCGCGCGATCTCATCCGATCCGTCGGTCGAGAGGTTGTCGTAGATGCGCAGCTCGAGGTCGGGCAGCTCCTGCCCGAGCACGCTGGAGATCGCCTCCGCCAGGTAGTCGCGGCCGTTTCGCACGGAGATGGCCACGCACACGGCCGGGCTCATGCAGCCTCCCGCAGGCCGTGGCACTTCTTGTACTTGAGGCCGCTGCCGCAGTGGCACGGACTGTTCCTGGGCGGGGTCGCGGCGGCGCCGGCCGGCTGCGGCACAGCCTGGATCGGCTGCGACGCCTGCACGGCGACCGGGGCAGTGGCCGCGCCCTCCAGCATCTCGCGGGCCAGGGGCACGATCGTGTCCCGCACATCGTTGACGGCGAAGGAGTCATGGAAGCGGCCGTTGGCGCGGAGGTGTGCGAGGTTCGCATCGAACATGGTCAGCACCGCCCGCATCAGCAGAGAATCGGACGGCAGCTCGGGCTCCTGCCCGTGCAGCACCTGCGAGGTCAGCACGCGCATCCACTGGGATGCCACGTCCGCGCCCTGCGGTGTGAATGGTGCCCCGGCCTGGCAGGCGTGGCCGATCCACTCCGCGAACCGCGTGTTGTACTGAGGCTCGGCGGCGAGGTCGACGCCCTGCAGTGCGGCGGTGAGGAGCATGTCGGCGCTGCCCTGGGCGAGCACCCGGGCGCAGGCTTCCGCCCGGTCGTAGCGCACCAGCTCGGCGGCGTCCCACAGGAAGCTGTGGCCGGACGCCGCCAGCTCGTCCCAGTGCACGTGCCAGCCCTGCTCGCGCTCCTCCTGGGGGTAGCGGTTCAGCCGCTCGTTGAAGATCTTCCGCCTGGCGTGTTCGGACGTGCGGATCGGATAGTGGCGGGAGATGAAGTGGATCGGGAACACGCGGCGCCCCGCAAAGCCCGCCTCATGGCCGCCGGTCCTGGCGATGTCGACGCGGACGCCGGAAGGCGGCTGCCGCCAGGCCTTGATCCACAGCGAGTTGGAGACGTCGCACCGCTCGTAGTGGTGAAGGTGCTCGCGCGGATCGCCGCCGGACGGGAAGGAGTCGTCGGTGGGCCGGAACTCGAGTACCTGCGACTGCACGGCATTGAAGCCCAGTGCATCCACGAGCGCGATCGACTCGGCGTGGGACATGCCCGGCCACGGCCCCTCGCGGAACTCGTCGGCGTCGGCACGGATGTACCAGTCGGCTCCGAGCTGAGAGGCCAGCACCTCGTTCCGGCGCAGGATCTCGCCCCACATGTACTCCTTGCGGGCTCGCTCGCTGCCGCCCACGTCGTCGGGGAAGCGCTCGATCTTGATCACGCCGTTGCCGAGCCACTGGCCGGCGACCTCGGCGGTGGCGTCGGTGGAGCAGTTGTCGATCAGGTACACCTCGACGCCGTCCTCGACGTAGTTGCGGATGACCGAGCCGATCACGTCCTCCTCGTTGTACGCGGGGAGGATGGCCACGATCCGCGGGCGCCGGGCGGCCGCCGCCAGGCCGGGCGCGATGCTCACGCGGCGATCCTCGCGGCCGCGCGGGAGTGGAACTCGGCGAAGGCGCCAGCCACGTACTCCAGGTGGGCCTGGCCGAGGCCCGGGTAGCAGCCGATCCAGAAGCTCGCGTCGGCGATCTGGTCGGTCACCGCCAGCGACCCGGAGACGCGGTGGGCGATGCCCTGGTACGCGGGCTGGCGCAGCAGGTTCCCGGCCATCAGCTGCCGCGAGTCGATGCCCTTCGCGTGCAGGAAGGTGACCAGGTCGTGCTTGTTGTAGGGCGCGTTGGGCCGCACGGTGATCGCGAACCCGAACCACGACGCGCTGGCGCCCGGTGTCTCGTCGGGCAGGATCAGGTGCTCGGCCCAGGGCGTCAGCGCGCTGCGCAGGAACGCGTGGTTGGCGCGGCGGCGGGCGACGAAATCGTCCAGCCTGGCCAGCTGCGCCTGCCCGATGGCCGCCTGCATGTCGGTGGCCTTCAGGTTGTAGCCGATATGCGAGTAGACGAACTTGTGGTCGTAGCCGTACGGCAGCGTCCCGAACTGCTGGCTGAACCGCTTGCCGCATGTGTCCTGGCAGCCGGGCTCGCACCAGCAGTCGCGGCCCCAGTCGCGAAACGACTCGACCAGCTTCTTCAGCCGGGGCCGGTTGGTGAGCACGGCGCCGCCCTCGCCCAGCGTGATCTGGTGGGCGGGGTAGAAGCTGAGCGTCGCCAGGTCGCCGAACGTGCCCACGTGGGCGTCGTGCCAGCGCGACCCCAGTGCATCGCAGCAGTCCTCGATCAGGTGCAGGCCGTGCTCGCGGCACACCTCGGCGACGGCGTCCAGATCGAACGGGTTGCCCAGGGTGTGAGCCACCATGACCGCCCGCGTGCGCGGAGACACGGCCGTCCGCAATGCGTCCACGTCGATGTTGTAGGTGGGCAGCGTGACGTCGACGAAGACCGGGATCAGGCCCGCCTGGATGATCGGGTTGACGGTGGTGGGGAAGCCCGCAGCCACGGTGATCACCTCGTCGCCGGGGCGCAGCTGCCGCTGACCCAGGGCGGGCGACGTCAGGGCGGACAGCGCGAGCAGGTTGGCCGACGAGCCGGAGTTGACCAGCAGCGCGTGGCGATGCCCGGTGGCCTGCGCCAGCCCTCGCTCGAACACCTTCGCCTCGGGGCCCGCGGTCAGCCAGAAGTCGAGGCTGGTGCGCACGAGCTCAACCACCTCCTCCGCGCCGAACACGCGACCCGACGCGGGCACGCGCGGGTTCTCGGGGTCGAACGGCGCGGGCCGGTGGCGCTGCTCGGCGTGCTCGCGGACGAGCTCGAGGATCTGACGGGCTGACGGGTCGGTCACAGGTGCGCCTCCACAAAGGGGTAGTCGACGTGTGCCCGGTATCGGCTACCGGCAGATGGCCCTTTAGGAGGACCCCCTGGGCTAAAGAACTCCCCCTTTTGGACGATTCGACGGGCATGCTCGCCTCCCCCAAAGTCAAGGTCGTCCTGCTGTGCGGCGGCCAGGGAACCCGCATGCGGGAGGAGACGGAGTTCCGGCCCAAGCCGATGGTCGAGGTCGGCGGGCGGCCGCTCCTGTGGCACATCATGAAGCTGTATGCGGCCCACGGGTTCAGCGATTTCGTGCTGTGCCTGGGCTACCGCGGCGAGATGATCAAGCGGTACTTCGCCGACTACCACCTGCACGGCTCCGACGTCACGTTCGATCTGGGCACCGGCACATCCACCTACGAGCGCCGGCATCATGACGACTGGCGTGTGACCTGCGCGGACACCGGCGTGGAGTCCATGACGGGCGCTCGGGTGAAGCGGGTTGAGCCGTACCTGGCCGGCGCCGACCTGGTGCTGGTCACCTACGGCGACGGCGTGGCCGACATCGACCTGGGCAGATTGGTCGAGTTCCACATCAGCCACGGCCGCGCGGCCACAGTCACCGGCGTCCACGCACCGGCCCGCTTCGGCCAGCTCGTGTCCGACGGCGGGTGGGTCCGCCAGTTCGCGGAGAAGCCGCTGGAGACGGGCTGGATCAACGGCGGGTTCTTCGTCTTCGAGCCGAACGTGCTGGAGCGGCTGTCGGCCGACCCGTCGTGCGTGCTCGAGCACGAGCCGCTGGAGCAGCTGGCCGCGGCGGGCGAGCTGGCCGTCTACCACCACGAGGGGTACTGGCAGTGCGCCGACACCCTGCGCGACGTCGAGCTGCTGCGCTCGCTGTGGAGCTCGGGCCAGGCGCCGTGGCGGGTGTGGGATGACCGCGCGAGCGGCTCCCGGCCGGCCCACGGGTCGCGCTCGGCGGACTGGATGACCTCGCCGGAGGCTGCCATCCGCGCGGCCCGCCAGAGCTCCGGCGGCGACAGGAGAGCCGCATGATCGACGGCGTCCAGATCTTTCCGCTGCGGCAGATCATCGACGAGCGCGGTTCGGTGATGCACATGCTGCGCGCGGACGCGTCGCACTTCGAGGGCTTTGGCGAGATCTACTTCTCGACGGTCAACCCCGGCGCGATCAAGGGCTGGCACATCCACTCCGTGATGACGCTCAACTACGCGGTGCCGCACGGCCAGGTCAAGCTCGTCATGTACGACGACCGAGAGGGCTCGCCGAGCCGCGGCGAGCTGATGGAGCTGTTTGTGGGCGCCGGGAACTACGTGATGGTGCGGATTCCGCCGGGTGTCTGGAACGGCGTCAAGGGAATGGGGCAGACTGCGTCGATCGTGGCCAACTGTGCCAGCCATCCGCACGACCCGGCCGAGATCGGCCGGCTTGACCCGTTCACCGATCGCATCCCGTACGACTGGGCGCTCCGGCACGGCTGATGGGCCGCACGCGACGGGCCCCCCGCACGCCCTCGCCCCGTTGGGGTGGGACATCCCCGCGGCCGCTCGGCGCAGGTGAGGTCGACGTCGCCGTGGTCGGCGCCGGGATCCTGGGACTGGCGACCGCGCGCGAGCTGCTGATGCGCCACCCGCACCTGCACCTGACGGTGGTGGAGCGCGAGACTACGCTGGCCGCGCACCAGACGGGTCACAACTCCGGCGTCCTGCACCGCGGCCTGTACTACACCCCCGGCTCGCTGAAGGCCCGGCTGTGCGTCGACGGCGCGGCCGCCATGGAGGACTACTGTGATTCCCGGGGCGTCGCGGTCGAGCATGTGGGCAAGCTGATCGTGGCCACGTCCGAGCAGGAGCTTGCGCGCCTGGACGAGCTGGAGCGGCGCGCGCGGGCCAACGGCGTGCCGGGCCTGCGCCGGCTGAACGCATCCGAGCTGCGCGAGGCGGAGCCGCACGCCACCGGGGTCGCGGCGCTGCACTCGCCGCGCACCGGGATCATCGACTTCCCACGCGTGTGCGACGCCCTGGCGGACGACGTGGAGTCGGCCGGCGGCCTGATCATGACGGGCACGCCGGTGGACGAGATCACGGTGTCCAGGCGGCGGATCGGCCTGCGCGGCGCCCGCGGCGAGGTGCGCGCCCGGTACGCGGTGTTCTGCGCCGGCGGGTGGTCGGACCGGCTGGCGGTGGCGGCCGGCGGCGATCCCGATCCCCGCATCGTGCCCTTCCGCGGCGCCTATCTGAAGCTCCGGCCGGACAGCCGGGAGCTGGTGCGGTCGCTGATCTACCCGGTGCCCGACCCCAGCCTGCCCTTCCTCGGCGTACACCTGACCAGGCACATCTCCGGCGACGTGCTGGTGGGGCCCTCGGCGCTGCTGGCTCCGGCCCGCGATGCCTACCGGCTGGCCACGCTGCGGCCGGCAGACCTGCGGTCGACGCTGGCATGGCCCGGCACATGGCGGATGATCCGCCGCTGGTGGCGCACCGGCATCGACGAGCTGGGCGTGGCCGCCAGCCGACGCGCGTTCGTGGCTGCCGCTGCCCGGTTCGTGCCCGAGCTTTCCATAGACGACGTCCAGCCGGGGCCATCCGGCGTGCGTGCCCAGGCGGTGGCGCGCGACGGCAGCCTGGTGGACGACTTCGTCTTCTCGCACACGGACCGCGCATTGCACGTGCGCAACGCTCCCTCTCCGGCAGCCACATCGTCGCTCGCCATCGCGCGTCACATCGTCGACCAGGCGGAGTCCAGCTTCGAGCTCGGCCCGAGCCTTCGCATCCCCCTCAAGGAGCTCGCATGAACGTCCTCGTCACCGGCCATTCGGGATACATCGGCGTCCACCTCGTGGAGCTGCTCAAGCAGTCCGGGCACACCGTCACCGGCTGCGACCTCGGCCTGTTCGACGGCTGCGAGTGGCGGCCCTCGGTCGCCCCTGACCGGGAGTGGGTGCGCGACGTGCGGAATCTCGAGGCGCGTGACCTGGAGGGCTTCGACGCCATCTGCCATCTGGCGGCGATCTCGAACGACCCGATGGGCGACGTCGATCCCGGCATCACCCTGAGCATCAACCGCGACGGCTCGGTGCGGCTTGCCCGGCTGGCCAAGCAGGCCGGCGTGCAGCGGTTCCTGTTCGCGGGCAGCTGCTCGGTGTACGGCAAGACCGAGACCCTCGATCTGGATGAGACCGCGGAGCTGAACCCGCTGTCGGCGTATGCCCAGAGCAAGATCGAGGCGGAGCGCGAGATCGCCCCGCTGGCCGATGCCGGCTTCTGCCCGGTGTTCCTGCGCAACGCCACCGCCTACGGCGACTCACCGATGCTGCGCATCGACCTGGTGGTCAACAACCTGCTGGGCTGCGCGCTGTCCAAGGGCGAGATCCGGATCATGAGCGACGGCTCCCCGTGGCGACCGCTGGTGCACTGCCGCGACATCGCGCGGGCCTTCGTGGCGTTGATGGAGGCTCCAATGCACGATGTGCGCGGGCTGGCCGTCAACATCGGCGGCAACGACGAGAACTACCAGGTGCGCGATGTGGCCGCCCAGGTGCGGTGGCTGGTGCCCGAGGCCGGCGTCACGTTCACCGGTGAGGTGGGCGTCGACCCGCGCGACTACCGGGTCAACTTCGACCTGCTGGGCCGCGTGCTGCCGGATTTCCGCCTGCAGTACACGCTGCAGAGCGGGATGGAGGAGCTGCACCGTCACATGCAGGCCGCCGGATTCTCGGCCGCCGACTTCGACGGCCCGCGGTACGTGCGGCTGCGCAGCCTGCGCCCCCGGCTCGAGATGCTGACGGGACGGCAGGCCGCGTGAAGATCCTGTTGACCGGTGCCAGCTCGTTCACGGGCGCCTGGTTTGCGCGTGCGCTGGCCGACGCCGGCCATCAGGTCACGGCCACGTTCCGGCGGCCGGCTGCGGCCTACGCGGGCCTGGAAGGCGAGCGACTGGCGCTGCTCGCCGGGCGTGTGCGGCCGGTGCACGGAGTCGCCTTCGGCGATCCCGGGTTCGTGGCTCTGGCCGGTTCCGGCTTCGACCTGGTGTGCCACCACGGCGCCCACGTGGACGGGTACCGCGATCCGCAGTTCGACGTGGCGGCGGCGCTGGCGGCCAATACCCGCGGCACGTCCGAGGTGCTCCGGGCGATGACAGCGTCCGGCTGTCACAAGCTTCTGGTCACGGGAACGGTGTTCGAGAGCGGGGAGGGGCAGGGCGACGCGAAGCTGCGCGCGTTCGGCGGGTATGGGTTGTCCAAGGCGTTCACCTGGCAGCTGCTGGCGCATGAGTGCGATGCGGCCGGGGTGGACGTCGGCAAGTTTGTGGTGCCCAACCCGTTCGGGCCGTATGAGCAGGAGCGGTTCACCGCGTACCTGATGCGGCGATGGGCGGCCGGCGAGACGGCCGAGGTGATGACGCCCGGGTACGTCCGCGACCACGTGCACATCTCGCTGCTGGCCGCCGCCTACGCCGGCTTCGCCGAGCGGCTGGCGCGATCGAGCGGCGTCGTGCGGCTCGGGCCCAGCGGCTACCGGGAGAGCGTGGGCGGGTTCGCCCGCCGCGTGGCCGACGAGCTGGGCACCCGCACAGGGCTGGCCTGCCGGCTGCGGCTGGCCGACCAGACGGCGTTCCCCGAGCCCAGGGTGCGGGTCAACACCGACCGCGTCGAGGTCGCCGGGTGGGACGAGGAGGCCGCGTGGGACGCCCTCGCGGAGTGGTACATGGCGCGTCTGCGCCCTGCCGCTGCCGCCTGACCCGGCTGCGTCTAGGATGCCCGGCATGTGCCGCAACATCCGTACTCTCCACAACTTCGATCCGCCTGCCACCGAGGCCGAGGTGCACGACGCCGCGCTGCAGTACGTGCGCAAGATCAGCGGGTCCAGCAAGCCGTCGAAGGCCAACGCCGAGGCGTTCCAGCGGGCCGTGGATGCGGTCACCGAGGCATCCGCGAGGCTGCTCGAGGAGCTGGTCACCACGGCGCCGGCGAAGAACCGCGAGGTCGAGGCCGCGAAGGCGCGGGCGCGCTCGGCCGGCCGCTACGCGGCGTAGTCCTCGAGATGGGGTCAGACCCCTGCGGCGGGTATTTACAAATCCAGATCGTTGATGGGTGCTCAGAGCAGGGAGATTTGTAAAGACCCGCCGCAGGGGTCTGACCCTGTCTCGAGGGGCTAGGCCGCGTAGCGGCCGGCCGAGCGCGCCCGCGCCTTCGCGGCCTCGACCTCGCGGTTCTTCGCCGGCGCCGTGGTGACCAGCTCCTCGAGCAACCTCGCGGATGCCTCGGT
>JBQCGJ010000330.1:0-3326 GCA_051955775.1 Gaiellales bacterium
GGCCGCCGGCGTCACTGGCCGTGGCGTTCGGCTCGCTCCCGGGAGAAGCTGGTCGGCGTGCTGTGGGAGGAGACGATGCGCGACATCCAGTGGCGCACCGGCGGTGCCTCCGTTCAGATCGTCGAAGTCAACGCGTAATCCTTGTTCTTGGGGTAGACTGACCGAACACACGTTCGGTCGGTATGACGCACCCTGAGCTGCACGCCCACTCCTGCTTCTCGTTTCTCGACGGCGCATCCCAGCCGCAGGAGCTGGCACACCGTGCGGCCGAGCTGGGATACCCGGCGCTCGCCCTGACCGACCACGACTGCCTGGCCGGCTCGCTCGAATTCGCCCACGCAGCCCACGACGCGGGCCTGCGCCCGATCACCGGCTGCGAGCTGACCCTGACCAACGGCGCCCACCTGACGCTGCTGGTCGAGACCCAGCAGGGTTACCGGAACCTGTGCCGTCTGCTCAGCCTCGCCCACGCCGGCGATCGCCGCGCTCCATCCGCCACCATCGCTCAGGTGGCGCGGCACGCGGAGGGCCTGCACTGCCTGTCAGGCTGCGCCCGGGACGGCGCGGTCGCCCGCCTGGTGGCCGCCGGCAGGCTGCGCGAGGCAGAGCAGACGGCGCGCGAGCTGGTGGGCATGTTCGGCAGGCAGCGGTTCTCGATCGAGCTGCAGCGCCCCTACTGGCGCGGCGACGCACGTCGCAACCGGCTCCTGGTCGAGCTGGCCGAGCGGCTGGGGGTGCGCGTGGCGGCCACCGGCGACGTGCACGCCCACACCCCGCGGCGGTCCTTCCTCCAGGACGCGCTGGTGGCGATCCGCCTGAACACGACGCTCGAGGCCTGCGAGGCGGAGCGGCGCGGCAACCACGAGGCGGTGCTGCGCCCGCCGGCCGAGCAGGCTGTGCGCTTCCCGGCGCAGGCGATCAGCGGCGCCGTCGAGGTGGGCGAGCGCTGCCGGTTCGACCTGACCTGCGACCTCGGCTACCGCTATCCAGACTTCTCGGACACGGGCGAGCCCGCCCAGGCGGTGCTGGAGCGGTTGTGCCGGGACGAGCTGGAGCGCCGCTACGCCCGCTCGCCGCTGGTGCTGGAAGCGCGCGGACGGCTGGACGAGGAGCTGGCCCTGATCGCGCACCACCGGCTGGCAGGGTTCTTCCTGCTGCACCGAGACATCCTGGAGATGGCGCGAGAGGTGGCGGCCCGGGTGCGGGGCGCCAGCGCCGGCCGCCGGCTGTTGCCTCCGGGGCGCGGCCGGGGCTCCAGCGTGGGCTCGATTGTGTGCTATCTGATCGGGCTCTCGCACGTCGATCCCGTGGAGACCCGGCTGTTCCTGGGCCGCTTCCTGGCCCGTGACATGGCCAGCGTGCCCGACATCGACCTCGACTTCCCGCGCGACGTGCGGGAGGGCCTGATGCTGGACGTGGTCGACCGCTACGGCTCCGACCACGCCGCGCTTGTGGCGGCCTTCCCCACCTACAAGACGCGCGGCGCGATCCGCGACCTGGGCAAGGCGCTGGCCCTGCCGCAGGGCGAGGTGGAGCGAATGGCCCGGCTGGCCGACGCCTGGGGCGAGATGGCCCCCGAGCAGCTCGACGAGCTGCGGGGCAGGCTCGACTCGCCCCGCTGGCGGGCCTTCCGGTTCCTGATGGAGGAGATCCGCGGCCTGCCCCGCCACCTGTCCCAGCACTCGGGCGGCATGGTCATCTCCACCACTCCGCTGGTCGAGCTGGTGCCGGTCGTGCCGGCCGCCATGGAGGGACGCCAGATCTGCCAGTGGGACAAGGACTCGTGCGCCGACGCCGGGTTTCTCAAGATCGATCTGCTGGGCCTGGGCATGCTGTCGGCGGTGGAGGAATGCGTCGATCTGATCGCCGAGACGCGCGGCTCGCCGATCGACCTGTCCCGCGTGGGCTTCGACGATCCGGACGTGTTCGGCGAGATCCAGCAGGCGGACACGGTGGGCGTGTTCCAGATCGAGAGCCGGGCACAGATGCAGTCGCTGGTGCAGACCAGGCCCGAGAGCCTGGACGACCTGACCGTGCAGGTGGCGCTGGTGCGCCCCGGGCCGATCGTGGGCGACGCCGTCAATCCCTACATCCGCAACCGCCGCATGCTGCGCCGCGACCCCGAGTTCAGGCCGGACTTCGACCATCCGCTGCTGGAGCCCGTGCTGGGCGACACGCTGGGCGTGGTCGTGTTCCAGGACCAGGTGCTGGAGGTGGCGATCGCGCTGGCCGGCTTCACCACCGGCGAGGCCGACAGCCTGCGCCGGGCCATGAGCCGCAAGCGCAGCCGGCAGGCGCTGGAGGGCCACTGGCAGCGGTTCCGCGACGGCGCGCTGCGAAACGGCGTGGACGAGCTCACCTCCCGCCTGGTGTTCGACAAGGTGGTTGCCTTCTCGGAATTCGGCTTCCCCAAGAGCCACGCCGCCGCGTTCGCCATCCTCGCCTACCAGTCGGCGTGGCTCCACCGGGCCTACCCGGGGGAGTTCCTGTGCGCGCTCCTGAACGCGCAGCCGATGGGCTTCTACCCGCCGGCCACGCTGCTTCGCGACGGCGAGCGGCGGGGCGTCGAGGTGCGCCCCCCGGACATCAACCGCAGCCGCGCCTCGTGCACGGTGGAGACGAACGGAGATGCAGTTCGGATTGGCCTGGGCTACGTACGGGGAGTGGGCACGCGGGCCGAGCACCTGGTGTCCGAGCGCGACCGCGGCGGCCCATTCGCCGACCTGGGCGACCTGGTGCGCCGCTCCCCGCTGGACGCCGGCCAGCTGGAGGCGCTGGTGCGGGCGGGCGCGTGCGAGGCGTTCGGCGACCGCCGCAGGCAGCTGTGGGAGCTGGGGCTGCACCGCGCGCCCAGCGGCCCGCCGCAGGCCCGCCAGCTCGCGCTGGCCCTGGACACCTCCCCCACCCCCGAGCTACGCTGCATGAGCGAGTGGGAGCGGATGGTGGCCGATCACGAGGCGATGGGGCTGACCACCGGCCCGCACCCGATGGCACTCCTGCGCGACGGGCTCGACCCGGCCCTGCGCACCGCGGAATCGCTGCGCCGGGGCGCCGGCGGACAGGTGGCGGTGGGCGGTGTGATGGTGGCCAGACAGCGGCCGTCGACCGCCAAGGGGATCGTGTTCCTGCTGGTCGAGGACGAGACCGGGATGGTCAACATCGTCGTCCCGGCGGCGGTCTACGAGCACGACCGGATCGTCATCCGGTCGGAGCCGCTGGTGCAGGTCGAGGGGCGGCTGGAGCGCCGCAACGGCACGCTGAACGTGATCGCAGAGAGGGTCACGGCGCTGTCGCACACCGGCCGCCCACAGATCGCCCGCGAGGCC